>MVRL01000088.1 GCA_002067705.1 Methanosaeta sp. PtaU1.Bin112 | reverse complement strand
AACCGCATTCGGGCCACAATTTCCAATACCGCCGTTCCTTGCATAACCATCCCCCACATTCAACCAGAGGGTCCCATCCTTGCGCAACACGCGACGGACTTCATTGAATATTTTCACAAGGTTTTCGACATAAATCTCTGGTGATGGTTCGGCCCCAATCTGCCTTGGATGGTTATAATCTCGCAAGCCCCAATACGGTGGTGACGTAACACAACATTGTATACATTCGGCCTGTAATGTCGGCAGCACTTCCAGACAATCGCCGATTATTACCCTAGGCTCGAACAAATATCATTACCCCCCACCCCATCTTTTCCAGTGGATTCTCCTCTCTTCTCTCTCGTTCTTTCCCGATCCCAATAAGGCGATTTGCACTTTGGATTCGGACACACCTTCGGCGGCTTATGTGGATCTCTTGGATACCACTCATGCCCACACCTCAAGCATCTTAATTTTGTTGGTTCAAATTTCTCGCCGCACTTAGGACATATTATCATTATCAATCCCTTATTTCAATCAGTATAGTACATCGCCTAAATTACTCCTCGAAAGTATATAATCATATCGGTATATATACCACGGGGTATATATACCTTGAAGTACATAATATGCGTGGTGAATTGTGATGGCTGATATGCGAGATGTGCGGGGAAAGGCAATAGCGGATCAGGGCGATCAGATCAAGCAAGTCAACGACCGTTCCTTCAAGGTAAAATCCCAATCAGGAAAAGGTGTCTATGAAGTCAAGGCAACGCCAGACGGGATGACTTGCACCTGTCCGGATTTTATCTATCGCGGCGGAAAGTGCAAACACATACAAGCAACCAGATATTACTTAGAGATCGAGAAGGACACCCCACAAGGCACAGTAACCGAAAAGGTCCACTTGACCTATAGCCAGGCATGGAACGCATACAATGAGGCTCAGAAGGCAGAAGTCCATCTATTCGATGAGCTGTTGAAGGACTTGGTTAAAGCCATTCCAGAGCAGGATCAACAGACTATGGGAAGACCGAGGCTGTCTCTTCAGGAAACTCTCTTCTGCGCGATCCAAAAGGTCTATTCTCAGCTATCCAGCCGCCGCGCTCATAGCCTATTCAATAACGCCGTAGAACGAAAGCAAATAGGGCACGCGCCTAACTTCAACCAGCCATCGATTCTCTTTAGGAATCCTGAGATAACTCCCGTCCTGCATAAGCTTGTCACCCTTTCGGCGTTGCCTGTAGCTGGAATCGAGGAAGATTTCGCGGTCGATTCAACTGGATTTCGCACAACCACATTCAACGCATATGAAGGCGCGAAATATGGCCAAAAGAAAGAGCATCAATGGGTTAAGGCTCACCTCTGCGCGGGCGTTAAAACCAACGTGGTTGCGGCGGTGGCGATTACTGATGCCTACAGCAATGATTCGCCGCAATTCGGGCCTCTTGTCAGAAAGACGGCGGAGGGCTTCACGATCAACGAGATTTCGGCTGATCTGGCTTACTCATCACGGCGCAATCTCCAGACCGTCGAGAACGCAGGCGGCAAAGCTTATGTTCCCTTCAAGAAAAACGCCACTGGTAGGGCTGGCGGCTCTGCCATCTGGAAGAAGATGTTCCACTACTTCCAGCTTAACCGCGATGATTTCATGGATCACTACCATAAAAGGAGCAACATCGAAGCCACCAACGCAGCCATCAAGCGCAAGTTCGGTGAAACTCTAAAGTCCAAGAATCCCATCGCTCAGGTTAATGAACTACTGGCGAAAATCATAGCCTACAATCTCACGGTCGTTATCCATGAGATGTATGAGAATGGGATCAATCCTGAGTTCTTAGGGGCAAGGAACTGATGCGAATATAAAAATCATCTCTCATATATATTTTTTCGTGATCCTGCAGCAAAAAATATAATTGTATTATCGGGATTCTCACTGCAATTTCTGCATGAATTCAATTGCCCGTGATTAAGCTTCCTACATTCTTCACAAACAGCGAAAATGAATCGAATGTTTCCACTGCGGTCGGATCTCTTGCCCCTAAGCGGCCCTTTTAAGAATTTGGTATTATTATATGGATTCGCCAAAAGAAGGTGAAATCTATCTCGCAGTATGGTATATTCTGATTGATTCTTTTTGCACAAATGTCCACAAAATCGCAAAAACTCGTTTGTTCTGCGGAAACTGTACACGAAATCACGCCGTCTGTAAGCGGGTTACTCTACCTGATTTCGCATCGTCCATGCCATTAAGGACGGATTGGTGTATTTCTTCGCACATATATATTTCCAATGTCTCCAAGTCTTCCGAATCGATGTTTAGAGACGAGAACCCCTCGTTTCGAAAAATTGTAGTACCGCGGGGTATATCTCTTACTGCTATTGGCATTGTACAGCCTAACGGTTTAATCATCATAGAATATATTCGTTCTTTTATTTCGCTTAAAGCTAAATACGAAAGTTCGTTAACATTCCTATCAATTATATCAAAGACATCACGATTGTTATCAATTATATATGTAAAATCATCTAGCACTGTGGCCCCTCTAGCAGTCAAAGTCAATCCGCGATCTTCTACTAGCCCATTTTCCACCAAAACATCGTTCGTTTCATATACTTCATCGCTCATCGGGCCGTGGTACCATTTAAAAAATTCTCCACTAATAGCACAAATACCCTCATGAGACATTTCATTCTGTATGGCGAATGTGATCTTCTGCATCTTGGTAATACCATCGACGCGATTCTCTGATTGCTTAAGTAAATATAGAGCTATTAAGCAATTCACCACCGACTCCGATTCATCAACATTAACCGACGTTGTGTCTCCCTCCGCGCCAATCTCAGTGATACCACTCATCTTTTTATACTTAAACATATCCAATCTCCTTTTAATTTTAAATTTAAATTATAATTTTAATTGTATCAGCTTGCTCCTAAAGTCAGTCGAAAAGAATCTTTAGCTGCAAAGCCGGTTGAGACTTGCAACAAATTTTTATTTCGATGCTTCGTTCGAGTAACACGCCTTTAGGAAGTTCATGCGATTAAAAAATTCGGCATGTTTGCCTGCAAATAAAGTCGACCATTTTAGGGACTAAATTTGCAAAGCCGCATTTTAGCCACCACAACTGGATCACTTCACCGTGATTGTTTTCCCCGCAATGTAGCTCAATACATTGGACGCCATATCTTCAACTTTTACAATGGCATTATATTCGCCAATGTCAGCATTCGATCTCAGCAATTGAAGTTCGTAATGGGAAGACGGCGTTCCTGAGAGCACTATCGGCCCAACTTTCTCAGATGCTTGCTCATCTTGTCTGGCTGGAACCTTCGCATTGATAAACTCGATCTTGCTCTTGTCTTTGATTACAGTAATATTATTCTTAGCGAACTCTTCGTAATCTCTTTCTGGAACTGTAATGCTCAGTATCTCCGGGGAGATGTAATGAGCAATCCCGCGCGAATCTATCAATGCATTGAACAGTCCATCCTCTCCAAAATATGCTTGAGCACTGACATTTTCACTTTCATTCAGCTCAATGATGCATGGGGCCGAGTAGGCGAGCAGACGGCCCAAATTCGGCACTTGTGCCTGGTTATTGATTGCATATATTTTTCCCTTATCCTGACCGTTTGCCGAGATTCTGAAAATGGTCCCTGGCCAGGAGAACTCCGCCTCACCGCTGCTGCCCTCCATCTGCACTGTCTGTGACCAGACGATCTCTCTAGTCCTATTATCTACAATGTACTCCGTTACACCTTTGAGATTGCCGTCTGGATCGGTGACCATTGCCTTTACCTTTGCAGGATTCTTTTCGCTCGCCGTATCGGATACAACTGCAATGGATATCTCTGGCCCAGGAGAGTGTCCGATAGCCTGAATCATCCAATTGGTCTGGTTCTGGGCGCTATTTTGCATGCTCCAATTCAATATTCTGTTGGGATTTCTGGAGACCAGAATTGATCTGCCGGATGAGGGGGACTTGTCAACTCCTTGCCACACCCCAGCGAACTCGAAGAAGGAGATGAGAAAATTATCGGATACCCGGACATCGGGCAGGTCGATTATCGACCAGGAGAGATTGTCATTGAAATAGGAGCTGGCTTTGTCGGTCGTCCTGCAAAGGAGGGATAGATTCTGATCCCAAACCTCAATCACGAATATCTCTGATGGGGAGGATTCCACCAGCTTTCCCAAAATGGCCACCTGAGATAGGCTCCAATTATCGGCTGGGGCAGTGAAGATTACGCCGTGCCCCCTCTGTCCATCGATCCATGCAGCATCTTCAATGCTGCGGTCATCATAGGCCAGTCTAACCATACTGGCACTGACGCAATTTGCTGCCAATAGCGTGATAATTGTCGCTATTATGAGGGACCTGATCATTAGCATCATCTGCTACCTCGATATTGATTATGATTTATTTAAGGGCCCAGCGTGTTTCACCTTTAATCTGGAACCGTCTTTGTCAGTGATCACCACGGTCTGCCCTTTTTCTACTGGATTCTCTGCTTCTGCCACCCAGTACTCTCCCTGAAATAGGACGTAGCCTTGCGGATCCAGCCTGTCGATGGCCACTGCCTTCTCTGCAATGATATGGCCCAGAACAGGCGGAGCAAAACGGGCTTTTGCTACTTTGTATATTGCAAAGGCCAGGAATGCGCCTAAAATAAGTGAAGGAAGGATAATGGTCAGGGCCATGGATCTCTGGTAGCTGCCCGGCACATACCACTGGGGGAAGCTGGTGGGAATAAGAAGGATGCTGCCCACGATCACACATGTCAGCCCGGCTGCCGCTAAGGCTCCAAAGGAATGGCTGTGCAGCTCTGCCAGGATCAGGCCCAGACCGATCAGCAGGAGAAAAACCGCACCCGCATTCACGCTGTAGCCCATTCCAATCAGCCCCAGAGCCAGGGCAACTACGCCCAGTGCTTCAGATCCAATTCCCGGGCTGGACAGGCCGAAGACCAGGGCATAAAGGCCTACCAGCATGAGCAGGCCGGCCAGCGTCGGATCGGAGAGAAGCTTCAGTAGATGCAGGTTTATGGGTGGCTGAAAAATCTGAACGGAAGCTGCCTCAGTGAGCAGGGTGGCATTCTTGACACGACTGCCGTTGATCTGATTGGCCAGGACCTCAGGGGACGGTGCGATCTGCTCTATCACTCCATAGTCTCTGGCCTGCTCGGCATTCAGGTTGAGGTTTGAAAGAACAAACTGCCTTGCCGCGGTTGCATTTCTTCCGTGGGCCTTTGCCTTCTCCTCGATCAGAGCGACTATGGCATTTGTGGTCTTGCTGTCGTTGATGGGCTCGGTTTCGCCCAATGCCGAAAGGCGCACCGGCTGGGCAGAGCCTATGATGCAGTGCGGGGCCATTGCCGCTACATCTGACCCCATCAGGATGAGAGTCCCTGCTGACCAGGCAGCTGCGCCGGAAGGATAGACGTAAGCTATCACCGGGACTTCAGTCTCTTCCATCCGCCGGAGCATCTCGTAGGTCTCGGTAAGGCCGCCGCCGGGAGTATCCAGCAAGAGCATGATCGCTTGAAAGCCACCTGCCTCTGCCTCCTGCAAGGCTGCGGCAACGATATCATCGCTGGCCGGGGTGATTGGGCCCTGCAGATCTACCGCCAGGATGTCTCCGGAAGAGGCATGGACCGCAGGAAGGGCCGGAAATAGTAGTAGCAGGAGCAATAGGAGATAGAATGCAAGAATGTGGGTGGCCACACTCCGCTTCCTGGGCAAAGAGAGCCGGACCATTCTCCTTACAATCGCCGGGCTGGACCGGGTCTTTCCCATTCCTTCATCTCCTGGCTCTTGCAGCCTCGATACTCGCTTCTTTCAGTGCCTCTTTCTTTGCCTCGTCCTTCCGGGTTGCCTCTCTCTCGGATAGCTCCCGGTTAAGGGCTGATGTCATTCCCACCATAGAGCCGGTAGCCGCGTCGCCGCTGGGCGTGACCACTATGAGCGTCTTCTCTCTGGCGATATCGACCAGGGTCTGCAGCTCCCTCAGCTTGAGGGCGGCAGGCACCTCTTCATAGAGCCGGGCGGCATCCGTCATGGTCTTGGAGGCCTGGAATTCGCCGTCCGCCAGGATTATGCGCGACCTCTTCTCCCTTTCCGACTCTGCCTGCTTGGCAATCGCTCGTCTCATGGACTCGGGCAGAGATACGTCTCTTAGGGTGACGGCAGTGACTTTGATGCCCCAGGGATCGGTATGCTGGTCGAGGATCGATTGCAGCTTCTTGTTCAGCTCATCGCGCTTGGAGAGCAGATCATCCAGCTCAATCTGTCCCAGAACATCCCGCAGGGTGGTCTGGGCAAGCAAGGATGTGGCCAGCTTATAATTTTCCACCTGTATGACGGCCCGGGACGGGTCGACAACCCGGTAGTAGATGACCGCATCCACCTCTACGCTCACATTGTCCCTGGTAATGACCACCTGCTTGGCTACATCGATGGTAAAGACCCTCAGGTCGAGCAGAATGACGCGATCGATGATAGGGATGATGAAGAATATGCCGGGGCCTTTCACTCCGGAAAAGCGCCCCAAACGAAATATAACCACTCGTTCATACTCACGAACGATCTTTATCGCCTGCGATAGGATAATAAACGCTATCAAGAGCGTAATCGGAGTGGATAGACCAATTTCAGCCAAATAAACACCGAGATTATAATTGTGCTCTTGTCTTAAATAAGTACCCAATGGCAACAACAGTGCAGCTAAAATAGTAAAGTCCGGTCCAAAAATATGGTCCGGAAGACCCGTTGAGTCTATTTCTTGAACTCGGTGTATCCGCACTTGCCGCAGCTCTGCCGATCGGCATGGCTGGCGAGGAATACGCCGTTACCACACCTGGGGCAGACTGCCCTCTTGGACTTGATGGCGTCTCCTGATAACTCATAGAATCTGGAGGGTCCATTAGCAGCGCCTTTCTTGGCACCCTTTTTTGCAGCCATTTAGCTTGCCTCCGTCTTGGCTTCTTGTGGCTTGGCGAAAGTATTGCGCTCAACAATATGTGCTCTCTCTATCTCTTTGGCCCTTTCGGCGGTCTCATAGATCTTGGCATATCCGACTGTCTCGCGCTTTCCAAATTCCGTCTTCAGGTTATCGACGTAGACCAGGCCGACCTTGGAGTTCTGGGTTGCCGCCAGCCTCTCGACGATGCTCTTTCTGGAAGGCGTCGCCTCATCGAAAATAACCTTGAAAACAAGCTCTCGCCGGTTCAAGACGGTGTTGTTCTTCTCTTCTATTACCTGAATATCCAACTTCATTCCTCCACAATCATTTGTTTCATAAATTCTTCAATATGCAGCTTCTTTTCCGGAGTAACGTCAACCAGAACGCTTCCTTCATTTGGCTGGCCGTAGACAACCACGGAGCCAAAAGGCGCATAAAGGATGGCTGGAAGCGTTGCCAGATCCTCTTCGCCCTCTACTATAATCTTTACATGCTCGGTGCCCTGCAGAGATTGCTGGATCAGGTCTATAAGATCTTTGCTGATAGTTGCCGCCGGGTTTTTTACCCATACCGTTCTATAGATTTGGTGGCCCAGCGTATCTACCACGTGATCGGAAACCGGCATCCTCTTGGTCTTATTGTCCACGACCAGCAGATCCGGCACGATATTTGCCTTCAAGAGATAGAAGGCAGTCATATCTCCGACTGCTATCACTTTCTTGGCAGAAATAAGCTCCTTTTCCATGGCCGTTACGCACTCCAGGCCGTCTCCTCGAAACAGCCTGCCCAATGGCTCCTTCAGATAATTGCGCAGTTCATCTGGGAGAACTAGAAGACGCAACTCTAACGCACCTTTAGGGCATACCGGCCGGGAAGGTTAATCTCCAGCTTTTTCGCGAGGAGCGAATCCTTGGGATCGATGATAACAACATAACCGCTCCAGTCTTTGCTCAGCAGGGCGGAATTACAGATGGGACAGATTTGTCCCTCTACAATTCGACGACATTCCCTGCATGCCTGTTCTGTCATTTCGCCTCTGCCTCATTTGTCTCTTTATCACCGTCATTGCCTTCCAGCCACTCCTGCCTTCCCAGGCCAGTCTGCCTCATGGTCAGGCCAATCTTGCTCTCACGAGGCTCTTTTTCGTTCAGGCTTACGGCAATAACTCTGGCTCGAACCCGATCTCCTTCACCTAAGGACTTGCTCGACTCTTTGCTGACCAGCCGCGCGTTCTTTTCATCATAAGATATATACTCATTGGTGATCTGGCTGACATGCAGAAGGCCGTCGAATGGTCCTAATGAGAGAAAAGCTCCGAATTTGACAATCTCCACAACCTCGCCTTCGATTATCTCCTGCATCTCGGGCTTAAAGACGAGGGCATCAAAATTGACTTCGTAGTAAATAGATCCATCTCCCGCCAGGATGTGACCCTCTCCAATGTCATCTGCTCCGAGCACGGCCACGATGGTTCCCAGCGACTTATCAACTACTGCCTCATATTTTTCGCGCAGTGACTTATTCACTGCCGCTTCGAGGGGATCACCCAGATGATCAGGTTCTATCTTGGCCACACCCTTAAGCTTCATCATCTTATACATCTAGTACTCCTTCTTCGACGCCTCTAGATATTGCCCCTGGCGCAGGTATATTACGGTGATGCCTTTACTAAATAACCTTTTCTTTAAAGCCTTGTCATTGGTAAAGACTGCCGCTCCAGTCTCCATGGCAAGCTCAATGATTGCCTGATCGGCATTATGATCATCTTCTCCAACTGCATTGCATCCTTCTGCCATGCCCAGCGCCACGCGGGCGGCGATCTTATCCTTTCCTTTGTCGGCATGCATTGCCAGCGAGCGGAGTTCTCCCAGCACAGAGGCCGGGACCAGCCACTCTGAATAACCCAAGCGGAGAAGCTCGCCGAAGATGTCCACTCCGAACTGCTCGGGGACCATCAGCGCGTTGGTATCGAGAATGACCTTTGTGGTACTGGTATCTATGTCGGCCTTCATGCTACTCAGTTATGGTGCCAACGCCGATGAGGCGCCACCTGGCCCCGATCCGCCTGCTGACTGCCACACGCTCCCCTTTCTCGGCGCATACCGGCCTCTTGAGCTGCACCTGAACAATGCCGCCCTCACGGGCGCTGGTTACGACGCCTACGGTTGTGGCTGTGCCGACATTAAGCATCAGGGGTTCGCTGGAGTGGATGGGCTCGACGCTGGACTCGTCTGTGACGCCCACGACACGTTCCAGTAACCGCATATTCATGGTAAATGCATTTCTTGCAGGCGGAAGTTTACCGGGCTCTCCTGCCACCTGTCCGACCAGTGCATCGCTTTTAGTCATGACCGGGTCGAGCAGCGTGCCCACACCCATCAGGCCGCCGGGAGTGATCTCATCCTGAACTTGTTTGCCTGCCAGAAGCGTTACTACCTTCGTCTGGATGGGAACCCATTGTTTCCTGCCCTCGTAATCCACCAGGCGGCCCGGACAGATCTCGATCTTGTCCCCTGCATGCAGTATGCCCTGGCTGAGAGTGCCGCCGATGACTCCGCCCTTGAGGGCCTCAGGAGTGGCGCCCGGCCGATTGATGTCGAAGGAGCGGGCGATCTTCAGAAGAGCCGGCTTCTTGGTATCCCTGACGGGAGTAGGTATGGTCTTCTCGATGGCTTCTATGACCATATCGACGTTGAGATTCTGCTGAGCGGAAATTGGCACAATGGGCGCATTCTCCGCCACGGTTCCCTTTACGAAATCCTTGATCTGGCGATAGTGCTCCATTACTTGCTCACGGGACATGAGATCGATCTTATTCTGCACTATCACGATTTTATCGATTCCTGTGATGTTGAGGGCCATGAGGTGCTCTTTGGTCTGGGGCTGAGGGCAGGGCTCATTGGCGGATATGACCAGCACAGCTCCGTCCATGATAGCAGCTCCGCATAGCATGGTGGCCATGAGGGTCTCGTGGCCGGGGGAGTCTACGAAGGACACGGTGCGCAATATCTGCGTCTCACTGCCGCAGTGGGAGCATAGCTCATCCACGGTGTAAGCGTCAGGCTCTGGACAGCTTGGGCACTTGCGGAAGGTTGCATCTGCATACCCCAGACGGATGGAGATGCCCCTTTTAACTTCCTCGCTGTGCTGATCGGTCCAGACGCCGGATAGTGACTTAACAAGGGTGGTTTTCCCGTGATCGACATGGCCAACCATGCCGATGTTGACCTCCGGTTTAGGCATCGCAGGCTTCTTGGCCTCGGCCTTAGGTTCCGAACTAGCCCCTGATTTGATATCGGATTTTGCCAAATTGAAATCTCCTTAAGGATTGTAATGACCAGGAATTGATGGTGATCACTATATAAATACTTCCTGGCAAGCGACTTTTAAGCTTAACGTCAACCTCGCCAAGGAAACGCATATAGGTTTTGCTTAGAAGGCCTGTCCGCAGAAAGGTCTCTCTGCAAGACCCCGGCGGAAGGCTTCCTCTTCCAAGCATGCATCCTTCCGTTCCTGCGTGCCTAATCCAGGACGGTTCGCGATAGACCTGCCATAGAATTTGAGGTCTGATACCGACCTTCTCCATTGACCCTTCACGATCCAGACCGTGTTTTCGGGCTGCTTATTGCTTTTTGGTCGGATCCGCTCGATTTAGAATCTCTCTAAAATCCTGCCATATATCGACGGGAATTCTGATGCCATTCTTCGACCAGCCGGTGTATCTCTCACTGGTCACATATTCGCGGATGTCGATTCCAACCGAGCCACGAAACTCCGTCATCTGTACTACAATCTCCGTGGTATCATTCTTCTTTAGCCGTCCCAACTCCGCCATACAAGATACCCCTCGCCATCAGCATCTTCACGAATGCAAATCCTAACTCATATAACTCATATTGTTCATCTTGAAATCCATTTGATTTATCCCTATCTCTGGCAGGCAGGTTGAGATGCACCACGTTTTGCAGGTCAGATCTTTTAAATGATTGCCATGATGAATAAATCCATGCAAAAATTTCATAACTTATGAGTTTAATAATAGGATTAGTAGCAAATATTTCGGCACATGGATTCCGGACTGGATCTGCAGAGAATCCTGCCGCATTATCCGCATCTTGTGAAGGATGCAGATTTCCGGCTGAGATGAAAAAACAGGATTTGAGGGAAAGAAGAGAAGCGAGTAATATGATGAGGTGAAAAAATGAATCATCAGGATCGTGCTTTCTCCTTCCAGGAGATCGAGAGCAAAGAGGACCTGGTAGCAGCAATGTTCAACCATAAATGGCCTCTTTGCTACAGCTTTTTCCATAGGAAATTGCTCTACTTGAACGACAGCATGAGCGAGGATTCGCCAGAATATGCCATCGTGATCATCGATAAGACGGAAGGCCGCTTTGGCGTTTACGGGCATGAGGTAGGGCGAATCAATGCGACGAGCATGCAGGCATCAGAGGCTCTCGATCTCATCGATGAGGTTAGTGCGGGCCAATACAGGATCAAGGACCCTGTAAAGGTTGTCGTGGAGCCAAAATGGCACCATTGTTGCCGCTTTTGCGGCCTGGAGGAAATCGATTGAGCTGTAGCCATAATAGGATGCCACATAATTTTTTCCTGAGGAACGGCATCAATGATGCTACAATAAGGGTTGCCGTCGCAAATCGGCTGTCATCCGATCGTTCTGATTGCTTTGCAGAATACGGATTAAAGATTTTATGCAGCTATGGCATCTAAAGTCCGGCAATCTGATCATCATAGCCATACCATGCGCGAGGGGCGAATCCAGCAAAATGAATTGCGGCTGCTCCGATAACTGAGGATAGACCAGCGGGATATACTCGAAAAATCTCAAGATTGTTTTGTATGGATGGCCCCGGTAATTTAATTATTCTTCATAATTATATCGCCTATTGTAGTACATCTTATATCAATAGTTTAATCGAGATTAAAGATTTATGCAGACTATCGGCGTAGTTGCTACAAATAGATTACATGCTTTTGAAAATTCGTGGTTTGATTCTTGAAAATACGCCGCAGAAAGTCTTTAATAGCTAGTCAGAATAATATTGCATTCAGCCTAAAATAGACGGAAGAAACCGGAGGTGAATCCAAATGTGTTGCCATGATAACAATAAGCATGAACATTCACATGAGCATAATGGCGAGAAGCACGTCCATGAGCACATCCATGATAAAGATCACAAGCATGGACATAATTGCTGCCATTAATTGCCGAATGATTTAACAAAAATATTATAAGGTTAAAGGGATGCTGGCAAATGCCCTGCAAGCGGATCGCAATGATAGGTGGCTGAAGCCGCCAGCTAATGGCGCAGCTCGTCTGTCATTATCTGCCAGATGCATTTTTTCTTTTTTTCGCCTCTATCATCATCCTCTCAATGATAAATTTGGACTATGCCAAGCGGCTTATTCGTTTTATCTACCACAAGGACCTCTTCTCCATCCTCAATTCCCGGATCGGAATTCAGCACTTGCCCCGAGAACAGCCGCCCTCCGCGAGCGATGAAGGGTGCAGCTGCATCTGATACTACTACTCTGCTCATTGGTGACCTATCAGCTTCTGACATTCCTCAAACCTCCTATTGCTAATTAGTATAGAGTTAGTCATATAGCGTAATAAATCTTTCGATAATATTGCGAAGTTACAGCGGAAATCAAATGGGAATGATCATAGGGCATGTGCACATTATGCTGCATCTGCGAAAAGCGTGAGTCAAGTCGATCCTACTATGAGCTTTTTGGATCAGGCTAGCGTTTAGAGACTAAAGGTAGATGACCGTAGCACAAATGAGCAAGCCTAACGCCCCAGATGGAGTGTATCGGATCGACCTGACACATCAATTAGTTATCTCTTCATAATCATAAGCTTTTTGGTAATACTAAATTCTAAGAATTGCCGAGAACGATCGTGAATTCACATAGCAGCCGGCTATGATCGCCGGTCAAATTGGCAGACCCCTCGCAAATGGCCCTCACTAAAATGTCCTCCTCCTTTGCAGAAATAGGTACAGGAAGAATGGAACTCCCAGGAAGGAGGTCATAATGCCCACGGGCAGAATTGCGGGGGCGAGGACTACTCTTGACAGGGTATCCGCACCCAGCAGCAGCAAGGAGCCCACCAGGGCAGATCCGGGCAAGAGAAAACGATGGTCTCCGCCTATGACCATCCTGGCGATATGGGGCGCGACCAGGTCTATGAAGCCAATTGTTCCTGTGAAACAGATGATGCTGGCGGTTATGAGCGAGGAGAGCATCATGTAAATCACTCGCGTCCCCTCCACATTCACCCCCAGGCTCTGGGCAGTCTCATCCCCGGTCCCGAGCGCATTGAGATCCCATGATTTGACGATGAGATAAGGCAGGCAAATGACCAGTACTATCAGGACCATTGCCATCCGCTCCCAGGAGGAGCGGCTCAGAGAGCCCATCATCCAGAAGACCACCTCATGAACATGATCTGCGTCTCCTGCATACTGTAAAAATGAGGTCAGGGCTGAGAAGAGATACATGATGGCAATGCCTGCCAGGATCATGGTCTCCGAGGAGATTCCTTTGTACCTGGCCAGTCCGTAAACGGCAAGAGCCGACAGAAGAGCGAAGAGGAAAGCATTGATGATGACAAGCCAGGAGGCCGAGGTTCCTGCCGCAATGCCTGCCCCAAGGATGATGGCCAAAGCCGCGCCGAAGCCGGCGGCAGAAGAGATGCCCAGTGTGAAGGGGCTGGCGAGCGGATTTTTGAGAATTCCCTGCATTACTGCCCCGGAGACACCAAGGCCTGCGCCGGCAACGATGCCCATCAGGATTCTATGCAGCCTCAGGTCCCAGACGATCATGTCCGTAAATGCGGTGGTATGAAATCGTCCGGGAAAGAGTCCGGCCAGAATGCAGGCGGCCACATCAGCAATGCAGATCTCTGCCTCGCCGAGGATCGCCGCTACCCCGGCAAGGAGAGCTATGGCCATTGCCAGGGCCAGATAGAAGAGCATCTTTCGTCTTGTGGATTGCCGATACTGCTCCTCCAGACCGTCCCTCATGATGGCAGCTGGCTTTGCATCTTTCGATATGGCATTGCGGCCAGACATGAGCTTTCCAGGCCTATCTCTTAGAAAGCCTCAGGGTGGATGAATTTGGCCATCATCTCCAGGCCGTCTACAATCCTGGGACCGGCACGGGTTATGAGATCTCCTTCCGCTTTGTAGATCCGGTCGTTCTTGCGGGCAATGGTCTGATTCAGGCCCCTTTCGGTCTTCGCCCATTGAGTGGGCTCGTCCGCACCGCTTCCCATGCCAGAGCAGGCAATTATTACCTCAGGATTGCGCACCGCTATGGCTTCTGGATCTACCTGAGCATATCCGGACAGATCATGAAAGATGTTCACTCCGCCAGCCTTCTCGATGAGCTCGTCCTCGAAGGTTCCTGCACCGGCGGTCTTTACCGGATCGTGCCAGACGATATAGAGAACCCGCATTTTCCCAAGCGATGATGTCTTCTCGGATATGGCGTCTATTCGAGATTGCATCTGATTGCATAGCTTGGATGCCTCCTCTTCTTTCCCAGTGATCTTGCCGATCTTTTCAATAGATCGAATTATGTCGGTGAGATTCTTCGGATCGGATACCAGAGTGGCTATTCCCTCCTTGTCCAGCAGGGTGACCGCCTCGGTGCTGCGCGTCCGGCTGGCCAGGACCAGGTCGGGATGCAGAGATAAGACCATCTCGATATCCGGATCGACATATCCGCCCACGACCTCGATCTTTTTGCTCTCCTTCAGCTCATTTACCAGAGGCGGATAATCGCAGTACTTTGTCGCTCCCACAACATTATCTCCAAGGCCAAGGGCGAAGAGAATCTCAGTGTTGGATGGAGAGAGCGATATGATCCTCTGGGGGATTTGGGCCAAGCTGACAGATTTTCCTGGATCATCCACAATTGTCGGGACACTGGTCGTGTTTTCATCCGCCAGGGTCAAAGAGCAGATCATTGGCAGAATAGCCAGATATAATAGCATCGACTTTAAGGTAGAATTCACATTCCTCATCCCAATTCAAGATAATTGGATGAAAAGCATAATTTCTTGATTTAAAGCTTTTGGAATAAACGGGGGGCGTGCGGATAGAAAATCCATTAGCTGAGCAAGCGGATCACCTGAGCAATCTACCCAGCCCCCTGATGGATGAGAACTTACCGATGTCTCGACATCTCGTCGGGAGTCTCTCTGACTCGCAGTCAGCAAGAATAGGCCCTTCGCGATCCTACAAGCAAATAAGAAAAATTTTGATGAGTTTTTATAATAAGTCATTCAAATGCGCTTTGAAGAACAACATAACCACCCATTTTGTATTGGCGATAATCAACGAACTGAGGAGATTCAGAGGGAAAATTGCAGATGTGCATATCAATGCACACCTGTTTCAATTCGCCTAATGGAGTTGATTTGTGGTTCATGCACTGTTGGTATATAAATCTATCTATTGCGTATGATTGGATGAGCTCTAAAAATAGATAGATAGCATTAATAGTTATTAATAAGAGTAGATTACTTGATTCGTCATACTGGAAAAAGATTAAATATTACTATGTGTAAATTGGCTCCGTTTAATAGTTGGTGTAGAAGAGGGATCAATATGAGACGTTATATAGTAGGGATAGGATCAGCGCTTATTTTGCTTTTAATAACGGCAAGCCTTTCCTGGGCAGGGAACTGGGATTTCAATCCCGGCCAGGAAGCTGTCAAGCACAAGCATGACGTGACGAGCGATGTCAGCGGAACGGGTTATTCTATGGAATATATGAAGGTCAACACCAATAACCTATCCATGCTGGAGTACGCTCATGGAAGCGGCACTATGGACTATGCCGATATACTCAACAGCGAGCAAAAAACGATCGTCAGCGGAGAGAGTTATTACTGGATAATTGATCTGACAACGGGACAATGGGTTAAAAAATATAACAGCGCCAATAGCGTTATCACATATACTAAGCAGTACGACAATATCCAGTCTCCGACCGCATTTGCCTATGGAACAGGATGGTACGCTTCTCACCCAGTGGACTATAACTCTCTCCTGAAGGACAAGAACGAGGCCAAGAGCTATCAGGAATCGGCCTCTATGCACAGGCAGATAGAATATGCGCGAGCCGTTAAGGGAGACATAGCTATCGAAATCAACTGCACTGGACCTAATGATGTGGCCGATGGCAAAGGATTCCTGAAGATGAAGATTGACGATGATGTGACCCAAGGCACGCTTCACATTGGCGAGCTATTTACCATGCCTATGTACAATGCCAATATTCCAAAATACGGCTATAACACAAAAACCAAGAAATCCAGCGACCTAAAGCAGGGATGGAAGGATTCTATTATCGAGATTGACAGCAACTATGTGGGAGACTTCCATATCCAGAAGACCATGACCCTTGATATAAAGAAATCCAAATCCACCTGGGGAGAAGATTGGCTGCCCTGCTGCAGCGGCGGCTTCTTCGACATTCCTTCCAAGAACTTCAATGCGGATTTCGGCAGCCAGAAGGGCATATTCGACTGCACCTGCCGCAACACCTCTATATCCACAATGAAGCCAAAATGGAATACAACTATGGCTCAATTCCCCACAGCGAAGTACAAGAACGTGCCGTGAGAGAGTCCAGCAACTTTTTTTAGGGCGAAGATAATATGAAACCATTTGCATCAATGACGTTTGTGTTATGTCTGATCTCTCTGTTGGCCCCTATTCCCGCCCTGGCCGAGGGCGACAACGGAAACAAGACCATCCAGATCACAGACGACCGGGGAAGGACGATTGATGTTCCTTATCCCTGCGAAAGGATAGTATTCCTGGTAGAGAACGCCATGAACACCATGTATGCTGTGGGCGGAGCGGAGAACATATCCGGCATTGGCGACATCTGGATGCCGGAGCAGCGCGAACCTCTCTTCCGGGCCATTGATCCAGGCTTCGACCAGAAGGTCAGAATCTCCAAGGAGGGAGGAATGGTCAACCTGGAGACTCTGGCCAAGGCCAATCCCCAGCTTGTGGTCCTCTGGTCGGTAGACTGGGACGATGATGTGACCAAGGCAATTGAAGAGAACTTGAAAGTTCCCACCTACGGCGTTTTTATCGACAGCACCAAAGACCTGCATAGGCAGGCCGAGGTCTTCGGCAAGATCATTGGAAAGGAGAGCCGCGCCAAAGAGGTTGGCGACATCATGACCGCCTATGAAAAGAAGGTCACAAATGCAACCTCCGGCATGTCAGAGAAAGATAAACCAAAGGTCTACTGGATGTGGGGCGACATCCTGGGCACAGCCGGCCTTAACAGCACTGCCAATGAACTGATCGAAAAGGCCGGCGGTGTAAACGTCATGCAGTACTGGAGCAACGAGACACGCAGCATGGAGCACCCCAAGCTGAACCTGGAGTCCTTGGTACAACTGAATCCCGATGTGATCTATATGTGGTACAACATAAACTTAGATCCAAAGGATGTGATCAGCGGCAAGGACTTTGAGGGCTGGAAGGATATCAATGCCGTAAAGAACGGCAAGGTATTCGAGGTTCAAAACCCCCTGATCTTTGACTTCCATACGCCCAGGTACCCCCTGGCCCTGATGATCATGGCCAAGGAGATCAATCCGGATAAATTCCAGGATCTGGACCTGGATGCGGAGATAGACAATATGTTCGTGGATCTGTACTCTGTGCATTATCCCGGATTCGCTGCGGCATGAGTTCGCTCTGGACCGGCAAAGACAGATGTATACCCGCATAGGCATACGGGCGAAGCTCTTAGAAGTGCTTCGCCCACTGCTTTTTCTTTCAAGAGGCAGATGGCTCCTATTTTTCGCTCTGCTGATGCCTCTGCCTGCGTTCTTGATCTCCATGAACATAGGCACCTATCCGGTCTCAGGGCTGGAGCTGGCAGAGATCATCCTCTCCCGGCTCATGGGCCATGACCTGAGGCTGCCGACAGTATACGATACCGTGGTATTCAACATTCGTCTGCCTAGAATCCTGCTCGCCATGATGGTGGGGGCGGCATTATCCATATCGGGCGCAACTTTGCAGGGCATTTTCCGAAATCCTCTGGTCAGCCCCTTCATCCTGGGACTGTCGTCCGGTGCCGCATTCGGAGCGGCCCTGGCAATGTCTGTATTTCCCTGGATGCCATTGCAGATAGGAGCCTTTGCCTTCAGCCTCCTGGCGGTGGGCTCTGCCTACCTCATGGCCAGGAGCAAAGGGGAAGTTGCTGTTATCTCCCTGGTTCTGGCAGGGGTGGTGGTATCATCGGTCTTCGGAGCACTCTTAGCCATTGTCCAGTTTGCCGTGGATGCTCGCTCGCTTCAGAGCATAGTCTACTGGAATATGGGCACCCTTTCCACAGCCTCCTGGTCAAAGGTGGAGATAGCAGCACCCTGGGTCCTGGCGGGCTGTTTGATGCTCATCGCTTTGCGCTGGAGGCTGAATGTGCTGGCTTTAGGAGAGGAGGAAGCAAGATCGGTGGGAATGAACCTGGAGCGGTATAAGTTCGTCTTCATAGTCACTGCCACCCTGGTGGCTTCCGCGGTGGTCGCTGTAGCCGGGATCATCGGCCTGGTGGGGCTGATAGTCCCCCATATGGTGCGCATGGTCTTTGGGCCGGACCATAGAATACTGATTCCCCTCTCGGTAACTGTGGGAGCCTCTTTTCTGGTGCTGGTAGACGATGTGGCCCGGGCCGCCTTCAGCTTCGAGGTGCCGGTTGGAATCATCACCACACTTCTCGGCGCCCCGGTCTTCATCTATCTTCTTCGGAAGACTCGATCAGGAGGCTGGGAATGATCGGCAGAGAGAGCATAAGGATTGATGAGGTCAGCATGACCTATGGATCCTCAAAAATTCTGGATTCCGTTTCTCTCTCCATCGGCAAAGGATCGGTGGTCACAATGGTAGGGCCCAATGGCTGCGGCAAGACAACGCTGCTCAAGATAATCAATAATCTGCTGAAACCGGATAAGGGCAGAGTCTTGGTAGAGGGAATGGAGGTTAACTCAATGCCTTCTCACCGTCTGGCCAGGATTATGGGCTATGTGCCGCAGGGGCATAGAATCTCCTTTCCCTTCAAGGTTCGAGACGTGGTGATAACCGGCAGGATGCCCTACATTTCAGCATTCTCCTCTCCTAAGAGGGAGGATCTGGAGAGGACTGAGCAGGCTTTATCTCTTGTGGGAATCAGCGGCCTCGCGGACCAGCCCTACACCCAGATCAGCGGCGGAGAGAGACAGTTGGTGATGATTGCCCGGGCCATGGTCCAGCAGCCTTCTGTGCTCCTTTTGGATGAGCCTACCTCTTATCTGGACTTCAAGAATCAGATTTCGACACTGAAGATGATCAAAGAGATCTCCAGGAATCGAGGGGTTACGGTAGTCATGACGCTACATGATCCCAATCATGCCCTGATGTTCTCAGACGAGATAGTCCTATTAAGAAAGCTGAACGGCAGCCGGGAGGAAAATGTGATTGCTTTTGGCAGTCCTAATGAGACCATGACTCCCCAAAACATCCAGGCAGCCTACGGGATGGAGGTGGAGATCCTCGATGTGAGAGGTCGCAAGCTTTTGCTGCCGGTCTGATAAAAATGGTGATCTGGTTATTATTCCCGGTGCAGATCACAGCTTTCAGGAGATTGCTGCGGATCTGGATTTGCGCCTCAGGGAGCGTATGTCTCTCTTGAGTTGCAAGAGGCCTTATTGCCGTGAATACTTCTTAGAGCTTTTGCATTTTCTGAACAGCACCTTGATCCGCTAAAAATATATTTTAAAATCGGCTATCAGTCAGTGTATCCCAGCCTCTTGGCCTTTTCCAGGGCATCATTTGCCTCCGGGTCCCTTCCCGCCAATTTAAGCGCATTGCTCTTATTCACCCATGCGGGGATGCATTTGGGATCTATCTTTATGGCCATATCAAAGCTCTTGAGTGCCTCTATATAATCCTCGTAGCCCATTATCTGAGCGATGCCCCGGTTATTCCAGGGGTCCAGGTAATCGGCATCAAGCTCGATGGATTTATCATAGGCCTTTATGGCCTCGCTGAACAGCTCCAACTTGGCCAGAGACAGCCCCAGGCGATTCCAGCATACGGCACATTCAGGGTGAAGAGCTACAGCACTCCTCAGAATGGCCACAGCTCCGCTGTAATTTTCCATATCATTGAGAACTATGGCTTTGTTGTAATAGAATCCGACCTCTTCAGGTTCTATTTCAATGGCTTTATCAAACATTCTTAAAGAGAGATTGTAGTCCAACAATTCCGCATAAGCGAGGGCCTTGCCATTCCAGGATGCTGCATTTGCCGGGTCCAGCTCGAGGCTCTTGTTGTAGGCATCGATGGACTCGCGGTATCTTCCAGAGAGGCGGAGGGCCAATGCACTGCCCTGCCAGGCAGCTTCACTCTCCGGCTCGATCTTGAGAGATCTCTGGAAAGCCTCAGCAGACTCAAAGTATCTGCTTAATGAAAGAAGAGCATCCCCTTTCTTCTCCCAGGCAAGAGCATTTATCGGATTCAAATCGGTAACGTTATTGAATGCCAGAAGGGAATCGGTATAATCTGCCTGATTTGCGTAAACCAGACCCAGGTTAAACCAGGCGTCTTCGTGCTCTGGGTCCAAAGATACCGTCTTTTCCAGGGCCTCCAGGGATTCGTTATTCATGCCCAGCTCTGCTGATATAAGCGCCTTGCTGTACCAGGCACCTGCAAGGCTCTCGTTCAGCTCAATGGCTTTATCAAGGGCCTGCATAGATTCGTTGTACTTTCCCTGGTTTGCCAATGCAATGCCCTTGCCATACCAGGATAATGGGGCGCGGGGATGCAGCGATATTGCTTCATCAAAGGCGGCAATAGACTCGTTTAGCCTGTTCAGGTGGGCATAAGCAAGCCCTTTCGCGTACCAGGCTTCAGCCAATTTTGGGTCCATCCCGATTGATTCATTGTAAGCAGAAAGGGCATCATTATACCTTTCCATGCCGCTTAACGCCTGGCCTTTCTTCATCCAGGCAGAGGCATTTGTGCCCTCCAGCTGGATGGATTTATTGTAGCAATCCAGGGCGATATCAAAGGACTGCATCATCATGAATTCATCTCCCTTCTGCTGCCAGTACTCCGCAGTGTATTCTTTTGCTGAGGCATGCATGAAATTTGAGAGCAAGATTAGGAGAATCAAGGCTATTTTTGCATTAATGGCAATCCCTCTATGACATCGGATTAAGCAGAGTGGATCAATGAATATTCCCTGTAATTATACATTGCGATCATAAATTCGCACCAAGAATTATGAAATAATACTAAAAAAAAAAGACAGGTTAGAGTTCTTTGCCAAGTGAAGTTGTAGTTAATTTAACATGTTTTACGCCCTTTAATGCCATCATCCTCTCTGCTGCCTTTCTCACATCCTGTCCCTCTCCCCTGAGCACCACTACCTCAAGACAGTTATCATGGTCCAAATGGACATGCAGACTGGATTGAATTAAGCTGCCGAATTCATGCTGAATCTCAGTGAGATTATCCTCCAGGCCCCTCTGGGAATGAGCATAAACGATGGTAATCACGCCCACACGTTCTCCCTGGACGTCGCTCATCCATTCGAAGTTCACTATGTAGCTTCTTATGGCATCCCTGACGCCCTCCGAGCGTGAAGAATAGCCTCGATTCAAGATGATTTCATCAAACTTTTTGAGTAGATTTTCTGGCAGGGAGATGCCCACACGCATTAACTCTTGTTCCATAATGTAGTCTCAATTACTATTTGAATGCTACTTAGTAATAAATCTTTTGCATCAATACCCAAAGGATCAACAAAATCGTCTTATGGCAAGGGATTCTTCCGGGTGTATATCGCCATCATCTCGTTCATATCTTCCGCTGGCACAATTTACGAGCTGTCTCGTATAGCGATGCTTGGGTTCGAGGAGAATCTCATTTGTCGCCCCCATTTCAACGATTCTTCCTTTGCGCATCACAGCCATCTGATCGCTGACCTTCCTGGCTAAAGCTATGTCATGAGTGATGAAAATAATAGCGAGGCCCATCCTCTCCTGCAGATTCAAAAGGAGCTTGAGGATCTTGGCCTGAACACTCGGATCGAGGGCTGAGGTTGGTTCATCGGCAATCAGCAGCTTTGGTCGAAGGGCTATTGCTCTGGCGATGGCCACCCTCTGCACCTCGCCGCCGGAGAGCTCATGCGGATATCTTCGGAGAAAATCATCGTCAATCGGCAGCTCGACCAGCTCGATAACCTCTTTTGCTCTCTTGAGCATCCACTCGGGACTGCCACTCTTCTGCACTTGCAGGGGCTCGAGAACTGCCTCCAGCACACTCATCCGATGGCTGACCGACTCCTTGGGATTCTGGAAGATCATCTGCACCCGGCTATAGAATGCCCCGTCCCATTTGGCCAGCCTGCTGCCTTCCAGAACAACCGCTCCCTTATCAGCCCTGTAAATTCCCATAATGACCTTCGAGAGGGTGGTCTTCCCTGAGCCGCTCTCGCCCACCAGGGCCAGCGTCTCGCCCTCATAGAGAGAGAAGGATACATCTGATAAGGCCGGATACGAATCAAAGCTCAAGCTGATGCCCTCAACCTCAAGCAGGGGCACAATGCCGCCCCTGTGGCAGGCGATGATCCTGCCGTCCCGTTCCTGCGGCGGCGGAACCTGTCTGCTGCAAATCTCGATGCTCTGAGTGCAGCGCTCGTGAAAAGGACATCCTGAGAGGCCATGATCCATTCGCCCAGGAATGCCCTGCAGGTCTTTGGTGGCGGTCATTGATGGGTATGATCGGATCAGGCCGCGGGTATAGGGATGACGGGGCGCTCTTATCAGATCCTGAGCGCTTCCCATCTCTACGATGCGACCGGCATAGAGGACTGCCATCTTATCCGCCAGATCTGACGCAAGAGAGATGTCATGCGTTATGACTATGCAGATCCGTCCTAAAATTGCGGAACGAAACAACCTGATCATGTCCGCCTTGGTAAGAGCGTCAAGAGATGCCGTTGGCTCATCGAGGATCAGCAGATCAGGATCATTGACCAGAGCCATGGCGATGAGAACCCTCTGCCTCTCACCACCGCTGAGCTGATGGGGATACATCCTGGCTTTTTTGCTGTCCAGACCCACGAAGAGGAGATGCTGCAAAGCCATGTCCCTGGCGCTCTTGGCGCTTATGCTGCGATGGACGGCAATTGCTTCTGCAATCTGGTCCTCGACGCGCTGAACCGGGTCGAGCGCATCTTCGACATTCTGAAAGACCATAGCCATCTCCTTGCCCCTCAGGCGGCGAAGCTCTTCCTGAGAGAGCGTCAGGAGATTTTTTCCCTGAAAGGAGATCTCACCAGCTGCAGAGCCTCTGGCCAGACCCATGATGGACAGACCCAGCGTCGTCTTCCCGGCGCCGGACTCGCCTACGATGGCAAGACACTCCCCCCTCTCCAGCGAAAGGTCAACACCCCTTAAAATCTGCCTATTGCCGAAAGAAACCAACAGGCCCTTGATCGAAAGCATAATCAAAACCTCACATTGCCTTTTCTCAGCCTCGGGTCCATTGCCGTCTCCAGGCTGAAGGAGAGAAAGCTGATGCCCATCAGCGTCGCTGAAAGAGCCAGTCCCGTGGGAACCAGCCACCACTGCCACACATCAAGATAGGTGAAAGCCAGGGCCTGATTCATCATCTTTCCCCAACTGATCACCATTGGATCGGATACGCCCAGAAAAGCCAGGCCTGCTTCCATGAATACCGCCCTTCTCGCATCCTGCATCATCAGGGCAGAGATGATCGGAGTGAGTTCCGGAATTATATGAGTAAAGACAATATGCATCAATCCGGCGCCAAAGGTCCGGGAGGCATTGATGTGCATCCTTTCCTTTAAAGAGAGGACCTGGGAGCGAACGATCCTGGCCCCGCTCGGCCAGGAGAAGGCGGATATGAGCAGAATTAAGAGAGGCAGGCTGGGCCGGAGGTATGCCGCCACCAGTATCATAACGATTATTGTGGGAAGTGATATCATGGCGTCCACTATCCTCATGCAAAAGCGCTCATAAAGGCCGCCGGCAAGCGCAGCCGTAGCTCCGACGATCACACTCAATGAGGAGGAGAGAAGAGCTACCGCCCCGGCAACTAATAGGGAGGTACGGGCTCCGTAAAGAAGCCTCACCCAGATGTCCTGGCCCATAGAATCGGTTCCAAGGGGATGGTCCTTGCCAGGCGGACTGAAAATTTTGCCGGTGTAGTCATTCGGCGAATAACTGGATAGAATAGGGGCAAATATGGCCATAAGCATTATCAAAGCCAGCATGATCAGGCCAATTCTTGCCAGAGGGTCATGATGGATCTCTCCCAGAGGATCAATGTGCATATCTCACCCTCGGATCGAGCCTCATGTAGAGAAGATCTACGAGAAAGTTGGCGGTCAGAACGGTCAGAGTGACTATGAGAAGTATTCCCTGAATGAGAGGATAGTCCCGGGAATCAATGGCTGTGTTGAGAATTGAGCCCACGCCGGGATAAGAGAATACGATCTCGATGAATAGCGCACCCGTGAGCAGATTAGGAATACGCATACCTGTGGCTGTGGTCAACGGCAGAAGCGAGTTTCTCCCGGCATGAGCGTATTTTATGCATTCTTCAGTGCAGCCCTTGGACCTCGCAGTGAGGATGAATGACTCCTCCAGCAGGGTGACGATGGTGTTTCTGGTTAAGAGGAAGATGCTGCCCAGTTGCACCAGGACCATGGAGGTCAGGGGAAGGGCGAGGTGCCTGAGCACATCCATGACATAGGCAAAGCCCTCAAGACCGGCGTAAGGAGATATCGCCCCGGAGAGTGGCAGGACTTGCAGGCTCACGGCAAAGATAAGAAGCAGCAGTATGCCGATGAAAAAATCGGGAAAGCCTCCTAAGAACATGAGTCCTGCCACCAGTCCCCGGTCCAGATATGAGCCTCGTTTATATCCGGCCTCTATTCCCAGGATCAGGCCGATGGCAGTGGCTATGATCAGAGCCAGACCGGTCAGAAGAAGCGTCCAGGGCAGAGCCCCCATTATGACCAAAGATACCTGCTCACGATAGTAGTAGGAAAATCCCAGATCGCCCCGCAAGAGCCCCAGGACGTAGGCTTGCAGTTGATCCCACCAGGATTTGTCCAGGGAGAACTGGCGGATCAACTGGGCCTGCATCTCGTCTGTCATGGCCACCAGGGCTTCCTGGCCGTAAATAGCCTGAAGCGGGTCTCCGGGCATGAGACGGGGAAGAATGAAGTTAATTGAGAAGATAGCCGCCAAGGCAATGAAGTAGTTGAGAACGCTTGCAGGAAAGAGACTTTGCAGCCGTCTCCCTAAGCTGCGCCATCTATCCCGTCCCGGCAGAAGGCAATTTCTCATAGCGTTATTCATTTATCAGATCCCCAATTATCCAAATCCGATTATAATTTTTCATCCTTTTGCCAGCCGATCCTTGCCTGCGGGAATGAGTCGATGCCTGCGGAGTAGGGTTTGATGTCCAGCAGAATGGAGCCGTCCAGGGCATCCATGCCCCTTACCGTCAGCCGGTTCTGCTTAACGTCAAGCAGCTCAACAATGTCCAGAGCGAGGGGATTGGGGCGGCTCGGGGAACGAGTGGCAAAGACGCCATGTTCTTTTCCATCGTGTGGAGGAGCAGCGGTCAAACGGCTGCGATCTGCCAGATGCAGCCAGAAGATGACAAAGAGGTGCGTGCACTGCTCGATGTCCTTGAGTGCAGGAGCATACTGAGCAAAGACCTCGATCTCGCACAGCTCCGAGGAGAGTCGGCCCTGACGGGGTATGTCCTCTCTCCTCTGGTAAGGCGTGTGGATGACGCCTACTGGTTCAAGCCGCATAGAACTTGTTTCTTCCGTCGATATCACCATCACCATTATGTTTCATGAAAGACAAAAAAAACAACTGCAGACCACTTAGCTGCAGTTGCCATCCCATCCTCAAACGAATATCATCTTATTCAGAGCAATGGGAACTCCGCTTCCTACACCGCCATAGGTGTAGTAGTAGCTGACAATGTTATTTGACGCCCAGTAGGAGTCAGTGTAGTAAAGAGGCAGAGCAGGCAGGTCCTGCGCTATGACTTCCTGGGCGGAATCGACCAGTTCCTTCCTCTTGGCCGGGTCCATCTCCTCCACCTGGCTTTCCAGGAGATCATTGAGCTTGCTGTCCTCATCGTAGCGGGCGCTGTTGAAGCTCTGTTGATCCAGGACAACCTTATTCAGGATGGCCGGATCGCCGCCCAAACCGCCGTGGCCGCTCAATGCCAGATCAAACTGCCAGCCCCCGACCATGCTGTCCAGGGTCTTGGAGTCCACGCTGCGCAAATTGACACTGATGCCGGCATCGTCAAGCTGCTTCTTGATCAGCTCTCCCTGACGCTCCGTGCTTGCTGTGACCAATAGCTCTATCGCCTCTGGCTTGCTGATCTTGGTATAATACTTGCTGCCTTCCTTTTTCTCGTATCCCAGCTCTTCCAGAAGCTGGCCTGCCCTGGCAGGATCGTAGTTATACTGCTCCTGGTCGGGATTATACCACGGGTTATCTGAGGCATAAAGGCCGGGGCTGCCTGCCAGACCGAAGCCGCGCAGGCCGGTGTCCACCAGGTCCTGACGGTCGATGGCATAGTAAAGAGCCTGCCTGAACTTGGGGTCGGAAAAGGGCGCTTTCATGTGGTTGATCATGATCTTGGCTACCCAATCGTGAGAGCCCTCGACCACGGTGAAGCCTTCTTTCTTTACATCTTCGACGGTCTCGCCAGGCACAGAAGCAGCATCAACATCGCCCTTCTTCAGGGCAGCGGCTGCCATCTCGCTATTGACCTTCACGAACTTGATCTGCTTGACGCGAGGAGCACCCTGGTAGTAGCCATCGTAGGCCTCGTAGAGGTAAGTCCCCTGGGTCTTGTCATAGTTGACCAGCTTGAATGGACCGGTACCGGTGAGTGCTTTAGGATCCTTGAAGCTGGCCGGGTCGCTAACATCCTGGTAGATATGCTCAGGCATTATTGGCAGAGTGCCTGCAACCTGATCCAGGAAGGGCGCATAATCCCTCTGGAGGGTGATCTTGACGGTGCGGTCATCGGTAGCTTCGGCATTTTCCACGACGCTAGAGTCCACCCATTGGTAAGGATGGTCTTTGATGTACTGGTAGGTGAAGGCCACGTCCTTGGCAGTGAATGGTTCGCCGTCGTTCCAGGTTACGCCAGAGCGCAGATGGAAGAGATAGGCTTTCTCATCAGCAAGGTACTCCCAACTCTCGGCAAGAGCCGGCACGAATCCGTTTTCGTCCTTCCAGACCAGGGTATCGAAGATCAGGCTCATTCTGACATAACCCGGCCCTCGCGAATAGTGGGCATAGGGCGAGGGAAAGCCCCAGTCACCGGTGGAATCGGCGATGGTGAGGACGTCTACAGTGTCTGTCGCGCCTGAGGGGCTGCTGCAGATGATGAGCAGCAGCAGTCCGGCGGCGGCCAAACCCAAGATGGGCAGTCGGCTCATAAGAGGAGCCTCCGTGCTGTTAGTAATATGCTGTTTGCTTGCATCTTAATTTCTCCTATGTTGCATGAATTTGTCATTGCATATTAAGATATCATTTAATTATAGTATATCTTCCATTTGATTTTTTCAATATATGAGTAACACTCGTTATCCCAATCATCATAACTCATCAGATCTTCGGCCCGTAGGCGATCAGCCTCATGGAATTGGCGATAACCGGAATGGAGGACAGCTCGTGCAGCATCGCGCCTGTCACCGGGGTCAGAATCCCCGGAACGGTGAGCACTACAGCGATCGCCAGCACGCCCAGAGAGAAGACCAGGTTATGCTTGATGGTGGCAATGGCTTTTCGAGAGACCATGATCAGGTGCGGCATCCTGGAGAGGTCGTCTGAGAGAAGGCCCACATCCGCAGTCTCAATGGCCACATCTGTCCCGGCAATTCCCATGGCAATTCCCACATCCGCCTGAGCCAGTGCCGGGCCGTCATTTACCCCTTCACCAACAAAGGCCACCTTATGCCCCTGCGATTGCAGTCTCTTTACGATCTGCACCTTCTCTTGAGGCATCTTCTCGGAAAAGTGCTCCTTCACACCAAGTATCCTGGCCACGCGCTCGGTTGCAGACTGGTTATCGCCGGTTACAATCACCACATTCAGGCCAAGATCGATCAAATTCTGGACGACGGGCTTTGCCTGCTGCCTCAGCTCATCCTCGAAGACCAGTAATCCTTCTGTCCTGCCGCCTATGGCGATCAGGATAACGCTGCAGCCCTGCGCCTCAAGAATGCGGGCCTTCTCCCGGACTGACGGGTCGATGGAAATTCCTTCTCTATCCAGGCTGCCGATACGTCCCAGAAAAACCTCCTCATTTCCTGCACGGGCCCGTATTCCCAGGCCGGGAAGAGCCTCGAAGCGCTCCGGATCCGCCAGGATCATGCCGCGATCTTTCGCCGCTGAAACCAGGGCTTTTCCCAATGGATGCTCGCTGAATTTCTCGGCAATGGCCGCGCTCTGCAGCAGCCGGTCCTGGGAGACGGCCCCAAGAGGGATGATCTGCAGAAGCCTGGGCTTTCCAGCGGTCAGAGTGCCGGTCTTATCGAAGATCACAGTATCCACGTGGGAGAGAGCCTCCACTGCTGCTCCCTTTTTGATAAGGCTGCCCCGCATTGCCGCACTTGCTATGGCGGCCACAAGAGCGGTGGGGGTGGCCAGCACAATCACACAGGGGCAGAAGACTATGAGCATGGTAATAGCCCTCATGACGTCTCCGCTCCACCACCAGAGAAGGGCCCCGGCTATGAGGGCGGTGGGCATATAGATCTTGGCGTAGCGGCTGAGCAATCTTTCAATTGGCGGCTTGCTGGCCTGAGCCTCCTCGATCAGGGAATGGATCTGGCCCAGGGTCGTCTCTCTGCCGATCCTGGTGACCCGCACCTCGATCGCCCCGACCTCGTTGAGCGTTCCGGCGAATACATTATCCCCAGCTCTCTTCTCCACTGCCAGGCTCTCTCCGGTGACGGCCGCCTGGTTGACCGAGGAGGAGCCGGATATGACCAGGCCGTCCACAGCAATCCTATCACCGGAGCGGACAAGGAGAAGGTCATCTACTGCAACGTCCTCCAGGCAGACGGTCAGGTCCCGACCATCCCTGCGGACGATGACTCTGTCTGGCAGAAGCCTGGCCAATGACTCCAGGGATTGGCTGGCCCGGGCGGCGACAAAGTCCTCCAAGAGCCCGCCCACAAGAAGCAGTACGGCGACAACCGCCGCCGCAGAATACTCGCCGATGGCAATGGCGGCAATGGTGGCGATGGAGACGGGAATGTCTGCCGTGAAGTCGCGCTCCCGGATGCCCTGCAGAGCAGACCACCAGATGAAAGAGGAGCCCACCAGGGCGGCTGCCAGATAGAATAATCCTGCCCCGTTGCTGCCCTCCGCATGGGAGAAGAGGCCGCCGGGATCGGAGATGATCGCCAGCAGGAGGAGCAGGCCGCTGGCAATCGTAAAGAGCGTTCCCGGATCGAGGATGAAGCTTCTGTAGCGCATCAGCCAGTGCTGGTTTTTGCAGGAGGCAGCGGCAACTGGGCCATTATTACTTTCTTCGGGCATTTTACTTTAATCTCCTAAATATTCGGCATCAAGTGAGTCTTATTATTACTTTTTTTACCAAAAGTAACAACTGAACGAATGGGGAGTTGAGAATAAATAGTTGTCGATATATATACAAAATAATTTATGAGAGACGGAAAAAACTGGAAATAGAGATCACATCGATTTTTACATCTTTTTCTCCTTCTCCCACCACATCTTCACCCGTATTGATGAGCCAGGCAGCGCCAGCTCTCCGCCCTCCTCACGCATGGCTCCTCTCAGGTATTCCCGCAATACCCCCTTCTGCTCCTCAGTCTCCGCCTGGGCCTGGGGAGCAAGGGTCCGCATGGCCTCCTCCAGATTCAAGTACCTCTGATTGTGCACCATAGGGAAGGTGCTGACATTTGGGTAGATGCCCATCTGGTAGAGCACATTGTAGAGCACATCGCTCTTTGGTCCCGGCTGGTATTTTCGGCCATGCAGCCTGGGCCAGAGATCATGCCACTGCCGGTCCCAGGAGGTCGGCCCGGCAAAGTGGTAGAGGTAGACGTACCGGGATGATGCCTGAATCATCTTCTCAATGGCCGCCCTGATGTCCGACATTCCCAGGGAGAATGAGGCGATCACCACATCATAAGGTGCCTGCAAATCAGCGGCCACATCGACCTCCTCCCAGCGCTTCTGCACAATATCGATGTTGCTGACGCCGCGCTCTGCCATCTTCTCTTGCATGACGCTGCACATCCCCTCCGCCGGTTCCACAGCGGTAACATGCGCCACCCGGGCAGCAAAGGGTATGGCCAGGGTGCCCGGCCCGGAGCCGATGTCCAGGATCCGGGAATCGGCGGAGATATCTGTTCCCCGGATGACCGCCTCGGTCCGATGAAAATTCACCTGACACATGTTCCAGAAGCGCAGAGCGCTCTCCCGGCTCTCCCAGATGGATGAGCAATCCCGGCGGGAACTGTATTGCCGGTTTGCCTGCGTCCGGCTCTTCCAGACCTCATTCCAGTCGATATCTTTGCATGAATCTATCATAATAACTGCCACCCTCCCATTATTTTTTGGGCTCGCTCAGCATAGATGCATACCTGTCGCCCTTCCCTGTGAAGACGGGACGGACAAATTGCATCCCATTCGGCCCGCCCATGGAGCACAGCGGGCAAGCTTGCTCGTAGTCCATCCCCTCCGTCTCGCTGAAGAACCGGTCATCCGCCTCCAGATGCACCACCCGACCGATGATGAGGACATACCTGTCCCTGGCGATCTCCTCCTCCAGGGTGCACTCTGCCCAGGCCAGGCAGCCTTCGATTCCTGGTGCCCTGACCACTGCGGAAGGCCGGGGCTCCAATCCAGCCTCCACCAGCTCATCCACCTCCGGAGGATAATTCCTGGCGCAGATCATCACCGCCTCCTCCATGCCGACCCTGGGCACATTGATCACGAACTCCCCGGTCTGGCGGATGTTGTCCAGGGTGTCCCTCTTCAGCCAGGAGACGATGAGCACCTCATCCAGCGGCCTGAGCACGGGAGTGACGCAGGACCAGGGGGCAGCATTGCGAACGCCGCCCTGGGAGACTGTAGTGATGAGCACCACCGGAAGGGGCATGATCTGGCCCCTCTGGCTCGGCTTCAAGATCATTGCCGGTCACTCTGCCATGATCCGGTCCACGATCTCTTTCATCTCTTTGATCTCCGGCACCTTATCGCCCTTCAGACAGGCTTTAAAGACTCCCCCATCAAAAGGCAGGATGCCGATGATTCTCTGCTTATCCACCAGATCTCTCAGCTCGATAGCGTCCTCATTCATGCGGTTGAGGACGAAGAATACCGGCTTGTTGATCTTCGCCGCCATCTCGGAGATCTTCTGGGACAGCTGCACCGACTCAAAGCTCGGATCGATTACGACCAGGATCTTGTCGCAGCCTCCTTCCACCCCCCTGCCGAAGTGCTCGATTCCGGCGTCCGTATCGATGATCACCTGCATGCCGTCGGCCTTCAGCTTCTGGATGAACTCCCTGGCCAAAGCGCCCATGGGACAGGCGCAGCCCTCGCCAAAGTCATGGATCTTGCCTATGGCCACCAGCCTGATGCCGTCCTCGCCCACGATCAGCTCCGCCGGTATATCCTCCAGAGAGAAATCCTCCAGAATGGACAGCTTTTCTTTGCCCTCCGATTTCATGAATTTTCTCAGCCGCTCTCCCAGGCCCTTCTTTCCCCCCAGGGATTCCATGTAGTCCCTGGGCTGCTCAAGCCCGAGATGCTTGTACAGCCCGAAGTTGGACTCGTCCGTATCCACGACCAGGACCTTCTCGCCACGCGCAGCCAGCTCTCTTGCCATCAATGCCGATACCGTGCTCTTTCCGCATCCGCCTTTGCCGCAAATTACCAGTTTCATCTTCCTCTAGCCTCCTGATTTATTATGAATGGAAAACTTTACGGCTGAGCACTGAGGCATTATGTCTTAATAATCTTTCCATTAGTGATACTAATTACAATTGTTAAGATCGATATAATCAATTCGTGTTAACTAATTTTGAAAAGTTCTGGGAAGGTAGATTGGCGGAAAAAAGATCAGAGAGCTGCACGAGCAGCTCTGCCTTTCGGGATCTACATTACGCCGGCAACCTTGAGGGGATGCATCCCCGCATTCTGCATCTGGGCCAGCATCGCAGAGTCCACCTTGAACTCCTTGAGGATGGTTATAAAGGCCTCAGGTTTATCGGTCCAGTCCATGAGGACGATATCCTGGTACAGCTTGGATCCCCAGGAGGGGCCGGTCCAGGTGGGCAATTGCACTGCACTGAAGTTGTAGGCTAAAGCGAGAGCATCGCCAGACTTTGCGGTGTCATTCCAGCGGATGTAAATTCCGGCAATGCCAGGCACTGCCTTCTTCTCCGCATCCGTCAGGGCCATGACAAACATGCCGCTCTTTCCGGGTGTGGCATCCCAGCGCATCTGGAGCAGATCGTCCTTGCACCAGTTGGGGCAGGATATGACCTTGTAGCTCTCGGCTGAGATGTTGTTGATGGGCAGCTTCCCCTCCACGAACTTGGCCAGGAACAGTCCGCTGGTAACGCCCGGACAGAGGTGGTCATGGAAGCAGGTGGCCTGGATAAAGTCGAATGAGCCGCCCCTTGCCCATACATTAGCGATGCCTGCCAGAGAGAACTCATTGCCGCCGAAGGCCTTGCCGTTGAATGTGGCATTTCCCTCGTCGGTGTGATTTCTCAGATAGTCGATATCCACATTGGCCTTGGATATCTTGCTGAAGACCTTATCGTCGGAGAGAGCCTTGAAATCCTCCAGGCTTCCGTTGAGGGATTTGCTGTTTGCCTGCAGGTAGACGGCCTCTCCGGTGGCCTTGTCAAAGAAGAAGAACCAGACTGGCTTCCAGTGGGGGCGCAGAACCTGGAAGAGGTTTCCGTCGCCAATGCAGTTTCCGCTCTCATTCATCAGGCCCTTGATGGCTCCCTGGGATGTCTCTCCGTCGACGATGGCGTGTCCGGCGCTGGTCAGGATGAGGAGGTTGGCATCTCCTTTCTCGACCTTGAGGTCCTGCATGGCTGCCTTGGCAGCCTTGGTTCCCAGCTCTTGCATTACCGCATTATCCGCCAGGGCCAGTCCAGGAATTAGCATCAATAGAATGGCCATGACGATCATATCACATCTAGCACTCGTTTGAAATTCCTCCGTATGATTTCCAATTAAATGCATGTGGAATATTTAAGATTATCTAATAAGCTATTATCACGAGGGCAGCTAAAAGCCATTTTAGCTAGAATGACCAAGAGATGGCTTGTATATTTAATAGTATTTATTGACCGATGACACTCAATAGATATACTTAACATATGTAATCAAATTTTATTAATAACGAAAAGTCTTAAATACAGACAAATATTTAACAATGGACGGGTGCAAATTGAGATCTAGAGCTGCATAACCGGCTCGAGAATCAATTTTATGAAACGTGGAGAGAGATTGATGAATACGATCAATTTGAGGAGAAGGTCGCTCCTAATATTAATAATATGCTCCATATTATTTGCGAGCATGACGGCCATGGCTTCCTACCCCAAGACGTTCAACGATACACAGGGCAGGGAGATCACCCTGGACAAAGCGGTAGAGAGAATAGTCACCCGGTCACCGGATGAAGCGAGAATCGTGATCGCCCTGGGCTACGGCGATAAGCTGGTGGGCGGAGAGCAGGCCACCAAGTCGTGCCTCTGCCCCATGACCTTCGATAACACGACGGAAGGCTGCAAGAGCTGTTATGAGACAATAATCGACGGTCGTATGCCCGACCTTCCTGAGGTCAGCACCAGATATGACATCTATTATGAGAAGATCGCCGCCCTCAAGCCGGACATCATCTTCTGCGGAAATCTGAAAGATGCAGAGGCCTTTGAGGACAAGATCGGCTGCCCGGTAGTTGTGCTGGGCGGACAGGGCTGGAACTTCGGAGACGACGGCTACTACAACAGCATCCGTGTGGCAGGCAAGGCTCTGGATGCAGAAGATAAAGCCGATGAGCTGATCGCCTTTGCCAAGGGCAAGGTGGACATGATAAAATCCGTAACCGATGGCATGAAGCCCGAAGAGATGCCCAAGGTTTACTTTGCCTCCCGGGGTGCCGGCAATGCTTTCTACGACCCCAAAGAGGGCAGGGACTTCACCCGCACCGAGCCAAAATATGACCCCCTGACTATGGCCGGAGGCATCAACATAGCATCAGAGATCAACGGCTCGACGATTAATGTAGCATTGGAGCAGATCATCGCCTGGAATCCCGACTACATATTCATATCCAATAGCGATGCAGGAAACAACACCGGCCTGGACTTCATCAAGAGCAGCCCGGAGCTGGCATCCATAAACGCCATAAAGAACGGCAATGTCTACAATTGCTTCTATCCACACTGCCGGGGCACTCCTCCAGACAGAAACCTCTTGAACATGATGTACATGGCCAAGATGCTTCATCCAGACGAGTTCAAGGACCTCGATCTGGAGAAAGAGGGCAATGAGATATTCAAGGCCTTCTTGGGAGTGGACGGCGTCTTCACTGAATATGCCGACTACCTGGTCTGGCCCAGAGAGTATCTGGACAGCCTGAAGTAGGGATGCTTTCCATGCCGGGAATAATCAATTGGGACGAACTGTGGAAGGCCACCCATGCGGGTGGCTTTCATCATCACGGCAAAGACCTGGCTGCTCACTGGGACAGTCGGGCCAGGCTGTTTAACAAGCGGGTCATGAAGAACAAACAGAGAGCAAACGACCAGGTGGCAATACTCGGTTTGACCCCAGCCGAGACTGTGCTGGATGTGGGAGCGGGCACCGGCAGGCTGGCTCTTCCCATGGCCCGCCAGGCAAAGAGCGTCACTGCTCTCGACCAATCCGCAGGAATGCTTGCCTGCTTGCAGGAGAACATGGCCGCAGAGGGAATAGGAAACATCCGCTGTATTCAGAAGAGCTGGCAGGACGTGGCCCTGGGAGAGCTTGAGCCTCATGATGTTGTTCTTTCCTCCAACTCCCTGGGCGTCTACGACCTGAAGGAGGCCCTGAGCAAGATGGATGCTCTGGCCAGAAGGGCGGTCTACATTTTCACCTTTTCCGATGGCAAGAGAGACGACGGCCTGAGAAAGTTTCTGAAGGAAAGCAGAGAGAGCAAAAAAGGAGGCGGGCATGGCAGGCGTGAGGTTGGCCCTGCCGACTATCTGGTCATGTACAACCTTCTTGCCGATATGGGTATCCTCGCAGATATCAAGATGATGACCTGGCAGTCTGACGAGCACTACGCAAGCCTTGAAGAGGCAGTAGCTGAGTGGAAGGAGATGCACGAGGTGCCTGATGAAAAAGATCAGATGCTGAGGGAGTTTCTCTCCCAGAGGCTGACGAAAGACGGGTCGGGACTGTGCATGCACCGCAGCCACAGGCAGGTTCTGATCTCCTGGCAGAAAGGCGGGGCCTCGCCCGCTTAGGAGGATGCCAAGATGGTTTCATTATCTCTTCTGGGCGGCGGGGTCCTCGCTTTAGCAATTTTGGCCTCATCCATCCGGGTGGTCAGACAATATGAGAGAGCGGTCGTATTTCGACTGGGAAAGATCAAAAAAGAGAGAGGACCGGGCCTCTTTCCTCTCATACCACTGGCAGACAAAATGGTGCGAGTGGACATGAGGGTGAGAGAGCTGGATGTTCCCAAGCAGACGGTCATCTCCCTTGACAATGTGACCCTTGAGGTAGACGCGGTCATTTACTATAAGGTAATGGATGCCACAAGAGCCATCGTTGAGGTAGAGGACTTCGAGGCAGCCACACTTCTTCTCGCCCAGACCACTCTGCGAGATATCCTGGGCCAAAACGAGCTGGATACCATACTCTCCGATAGAGATGATCTCAACAAAAGGATCAAGGAGATCCTCGATGCCACAACCGGTCCCTGGGGTATGCATGTGGTTATGGTGACCATGAGGGATGTCTCTCTGCCCGAGAATATGCTGCGCGCTATCGCCCGGCAGGCGGAGGCGGAGAGAGAGAAGAGAGCCCGCATAATCCTGGCGGAAGGAGAGCTGCAGGCCTCCAAGATGATGAATGAGGCCGCGGATATGTACGAAAACAAGCCCAGCGCCCTCAAGCTGCGGGAATTTCAGACTCTGACCGAGATCGCCAAGGAGAAGAACCTCATTGTGGTCTCGACCGGCTCGAATGAAGGACACATGAATTCAGACCTTCCCCTCGTTATGGGGTTGGCAAAGGCAGCTGCAGGTAACAAATGACCAGCTTTCGCACCATCTTTTTTTCCGGCAAGCGCAATGATCTCGCCTCCAAAAGGAGGAGAGCAGGCAAGAAGAGCAATCCGGAGATGGCTCACGAGAGATTCAAGTTCATCAGAATCTTCTTCGTGCTGGGAATTGTCGGCCTGCTGATACTGCTCACAGGGATCATAATAACACTGGGGCCGCTGAACATCTCGGTGACTGATTCCTATTCGGCACTGCTCTCCCGCTTCTGGCCAGACTACTTCACTGTCGATGCCTTGACGGCCCGCGTGGTCTGGAACATCCGCTTTCCCCGGATTTTAGGTGGAATCATGGCAGGATTCGGCCTGGGGATATGCGGCTGTGTTATGCAGGCCGTGCTCAAGAATCCTCTGGCAAGCCCATTCACCCTGGGCATCACCGCAGGAGCGCAATTCGGCATCTCCATCGCCGCAGTCATCGGAATTTCCATTCTGGGAGGCCCATACTTCATAATAGGCAATGCCTTCTTCTGTGCACTTTTATGCTCGCTCTTCATCATCGGCCTGGCTGCCATCAAGGGAGCAACATCTGAAAATTTAGTGCTCGCCGGCATTGCCGTGAACTACTTCTTCACAGCCATGAGTTCGCTCCTCAAGTATTTCGCCAGCGATGAGCAGCTCCGTCTCATGACCAACTGGGGGATGGGAGATCTGGCCGCCTTCTCCTGGACCAACTCACAGCTGCTGCTCATAATATTCATCATCTGCATTCCCCTGCTCATGACCAAATGCTGGGATCTGAACATCATGACCGCCGGAGACGAGACTGCAAAGAGCATCGGCGTGAATGCGGAGATGACACGGATATTCATCATGGTGGTCAGCAGCCTGCTGGTAGCCACCATCGTCTGCTTCATGGGAACAATTGCCTTCGTGGGACTGGTAGCACCCCATATGGCCCGCATGGTCATCGGCGGAGATCATCGCTTCCTCATTCCTGCCTCAGGAGTGCTGGGGGCGCTGGTTCTCATGTCTGCCGACGCCGTGGGAATGAATTTGATAGCACCTACCATCATCCCTACGGGAATCATGACAAGCATTGTGGGAGTTCCCTTCTTCATGTATCTCATGATGAAAGGCAAGAGAAAGGAGTTTTGGACATGATGATCAAGCTTCAGGCCAAGGATATTGTCTTCGGCTACACCAGCACCACGATCCTGGATAACGTGAACTTTCAGATCGCTCCCTCCAAGCTGGTGACCATTGTGGGGCCGAACGGCTCGGGAAAATCGACATTGATCAAGTGCATTGATCGAATCACCTCTCCTCAGGGGGGCAGCATTCTGATCGATCGCAAGGACGTGACCCAGATGAGCCGGATGGATATGGCCCGATACCTATCTTATGTGCCGCAAAGCTCGGTGCGAATCTTTCCCACCAACGTCTTTGACACCATTCTGATGGGCAGAAGGCCTCATATCGGATGGCTGGGAAGCGACAAAGACGAGAAGAAGGTCTGGGAGGTTCTCAGGCTTCTGGATATCGAGAGGCTGGCAATGAACAACTTCTCGGAGCTATCCGGTGGCCAGCAGCAGAAGGTCCTGATTGCCAGAGCGCTGGTCCAGGAAGCAGAGGTGATGCTTCTCGATGAGCCCACCAGCAACCTGGATATCTGGCATCAGCTGGACGTTATGAACATCATCAGGGATGTGGTCAAGAAAAAGGAGATCACCGCCATTATGGCTCTGCATGACCTCAACCTGGCATCGCATTACTCCGATCGCATCATCATGATGAAGAAAGGAAAAATTGTCGCCGCCGGCGATCCTCATTCGGTGATCACCGAGGAGAATATAGCTTCCGTCTACAGGGTAGAGGCGGCGATAAAAAGCCTGTCCGACCGTCCCATGATCATGCCCTTGCGACAGATCCGGGAAGCGAAAGCCTACTAGATCTTTGCAGAGATCACCTCACCCATACAGATAGCGTTGTCTTATACCTCAGGGAATTATAGTTCAGCATGTCGCCCGATTTGAAGAACTGAGCCAGGGAATGGGTGGCAGTCCAGCTGCCGGATTGGGGCAGAGAGTAGGCCGCGTCTAAGAACCAGAGCCCGCCCTGAATTAGGTCCACTGAGAAACTGCCATCCTCACCCGCTATCCCCCTCTTTACCCTCGAATCGCCATGCTCATCCCAGGTCCAGTAGGATGCTGTCCAGCTGGCCTTCACAGGCTTGCCTAAATATTTAGCCGTGATCCGAATGTGATCTCCTGCTTTGAGTTCATAGGGAGCCTGCTCTGGAATAAGGTCAAGAGGCAGATTCGCAGCGGAAGCAAACCAGCAGGCTTCTCCCGGTCCGGCGTGAATAACCGCTTTGGCAAAGTTGTAGGAGAGAAAGGGATCGCTTTTCCCCCCGTGCCAGCCCATATCATAGACGCCAGGAGACCTGGCAACGACAAATATGCTATCTCCCGGCCGATCGATTCTGACATCAGCATAAAGGTGCTCAGCATTGCCGTATCCTGCCAGCCAGTCACCTCTCTTCATCTCCAGGCCGATCTTCTCCCCAGAGGGCGTGAGAAGAAATGCCGTATCCATTTGAGGGATGTAGAGGCTTGAGGACATAGATGGATGACCGAAGAAGGAATAGACCCTCTGCACGGTCTTAGGCTCTGTCCTGTCTCGGGTTTCCACCCACAATAAATGGTCGCTCATGCTTTATCACTTTTGAATGGTGCCCCTCGAATCGAGCTTGGGCATGTGGGAATAGATCTCCTCAACTGTTATCAACACCGCTGCCTTGGGATGCAGGTTCTTTCTCCATTCCTTCATGCGCTCGGTCTTCTCTTTCATCTCCTCTGTCATGGCTGCCCCCTGCTGCATACGAGACCTCATCCGCGTCTCCTTCTGCGCCCGCATCTGCAGCATCTGCTCGAAGATCGGCCCATCGGCATGAATCTCTGCCCTCCCTTTGAGCTGATAGGAGGCCATTCTCTTGTGATCGGTAAAAGAGAGGGCGACAAGGGGGTTATTTTCCAGGTTCTTCCTGGTTTTATTGAAGAGCACATCGATGATTATGAGCTGCTTTTCATTTATTGCCTGACAGAGGCCAACGGGCACTACGTTTGGCTTTCCTTCAGGGGTAGATGTTGCCAGGTAGACCAGGTTCTCGTCCAGCATCTCCATGAGTTCCTTGCTGATCATGTTTTTTCCTCCAAAGATGGATAGATAAAATTATCTCTGTTCTCTGCTACATTGAAATCGATCTTTAAAAAACGATTCACATAATCCTGATGCATTTTTATCGGATCAAGACTTTCAAATAGCTCCGGGTGAAGCAATTTTGCCAGGTAGGCTGTGGCAATGCACCTCGACGGCCCTTTCGTAAAATGCGAGTATTGGATAACATAGACTCTCTTGTTCTTCACGGCGTCGACCTGAGATAGCTGCGGCGTGTTCAGGACTTCTTCCACCTGTTCTTTTGCGACGGACAAGGGATAATCGGAATCATAGGGCGATTTTTTATTGCCAGCTGCCCATATTTGTATAAAGATATACTCAGGATTCTCTTCGACGATCCATTCCAAATCGACCTTCTTGCCATAGCCACCCAGGCCGGATGCAATATTCTTTCCACCGGCCAGATCGATGGGAGCAAATCCCGTATATGCATAGGGGGAGCCTGTAACCTTATTGCCTGTGAAGAAGAGAGATGTGATCCATACACGAGGTTTTTCGTCCTCAGAAAGTCCATCAATGCCTTTTCTGACCGGGGCCGTGCAATTTTCGTAAAACTCAATGAATTCATCGGCTTCGGCTTTCTTATCCAGGATCTCTCCCAACATCCTGACTTCATCAAGGAAATAATCTGCTCCGCGGTATTCATTGTTATCCAGGCACAGAATTGGAATTCCAGGAAGTCGCTCCTCGAGCAATCTCTTTCTCGTGATTCCATAGCGATCCTCCTCGGTTGCGGTAGTTACAAGCCAGGGAATATACAAATCCGGCCGCAAGCTCAGGATCGTTTCGAAATCTGGTTCATTCCAGCCTCCGCAATCCGGCAAATCCTTTAATTCCGGAAACAGACCGTTGCTCACCCCCGTCATGCTGGAATCTACGGCCACTATTTTATCGGATGCACCAAGCACTTTCAAGAGTTCATTATTGGTGCACCATGGGCTCACGATGCGCTTAATGGGTGTACAAAGGCTGACCTCTTCTCCAAAGCCATCTCTGACTATTTTAAGATCCCCACTGCAAATGGAGCTATTTGCCATTTGGCTCTTATTAGTTTCAGCAAGATCCTCTTCAGATGCAGCGATTGAAGCAAATGCCACGACCAATACCGCCGAGAATAAGAAACGCCACGTCAGGGCCGTGGCCTTCCTTCTTTTCTCAGAGGTCAGACTATTTCGAGATCTTGAACCTTCTGTCATCAGAATTCCTCGATATCATACATCCGATTGATTTCCAATCTCCAGAACCACTTTTTCCAGTACAGCCTCACTTGGTCTCGTTTCCAGACGGAGGATACACAAAAACACCATGGTCACTCAAATTACAATCAAGCCCTTGGAAGCGAGTGAGGTATTCCTGATGGATGGCCTCAGGATCAAGATCCTCAAATAGCTCCGGGTGCAGCCACTTGGCCTGATATGCAACCTGCATGAAGCTTCTGCAGCCGCTATCTCCAAAGAAAGATAACAAATGAACAGCGATGACATAAACGCGATCATTCTCAACGGCCGGAACCTGTTGCAATATCTCCCGGCCGGATACCGATTCACTCGTATCTTCTAATGCCGTCGTATTGCTCTTTGACAGTTCATAACCTCCGCCGACGCTCTCGACCTTGATAATAATATCCGGCTTTCTGGCAACAACTGCATCAGGACTTACCGAGGTATACTTTCCAGGCAGATCTGAGAAGATATCATTTCCACCGCAGAGCGAAATATATGCATACTCCCCATATATCTTATAATCGTTGCCGTCGGTGCCCGCTTCAAAGTAGACTTTTGGTCTATCGGAATCGGGAAGATCCTTTACTCGTTTCTTAATGGTATTGAGAATATTATCGCGCCAGCCGATGAAATCCTTAGCTTCCTTTTCTTTGTTGAACACATATCCGAGAGCCCCGATCTCTTTGGGATAGCTCTCCAGCCCATTAAGACTGAAACATAAAACCTTGATCCCGGCAGACTCCAGGGCTTTGATCGTTGCCGGAGCATTGGCATTTGCGGCAGAAGAGGCGGTAAAAAGCACCAGGTCCGGCTTGAGGGTTACTATTTTTTCGATATCAGGATCCCATCTCTTTCCCACATCTAACAGATTATCGGCCTCAGGAAAAAATCCGGGATCATATTCTGGGTACTGCCTTGCCGCTCCCACGATACCGTCCATTGGAACCTTGAGCGTTCTCAGGGTCTCAAGTGCATGCGGGAAACATACAACAACCCTTGATATCGGCTCATCTATGGTCACAGTCCTGTTAGCTCCATCGATCAGAGTGAGCTTCTCTGGATTTCCATCAATTATCTTCTCTATCTGAGCAATATCATCTTCGTTTATTTTGCCGTCATAATTGGCATCCGAAAGCTCTGTAGCTGTGCTCGTTCCTTTGATAACATCATTTATATATGCAATGTCATTCTCATCTACTGAATCATCCATATTGGCATTGCCGAAAACCTCAACTGTGTAATCAGATGCCATCGCGGGCATGAAAACCGAGAACACACAGGAAATCAAGATCAATAAACGCTTTAGCGATTTCTCCATGGGACCAATCCTTCATCACTTTGAGATAGCCATAAAATGGCCTATTCCGGTGGGGCGCGAATGTCATGCTAATCCCAGATGATCATCTCAGACCCAATCATGCACGCCCAACCAAGAACTGCATTGTATGTTCTTATTGATAAGTCTTACTGCTTTTATAGCAAAATTTAGCAATAATATTTAATAAGATCATATTGCCACATTCTCTCTCTCCTTCAGCAGCTCATCAATATCCTCATTGATCTTATCAAGCTCATCATCTGAAAGAGGCTCAGGTATTACTCTATCCTGATTGCCATATATTGAGCGGGCCAGAACCCTGAATCCGTTCGCAATCTCCGAATCGGGTTCATATTCGATGACCGTTTTATGGCGTATCTCGGCCTTCGGTATTATCCCGCTCATTGCAATTCCCCCGATCACACGGGTTCCCAGCTTCTTTGCGAAGCGGTCGACAATAGACGGATCGTTGATGGCGCTTCGCCCATTGTAGATGATTCCTCCCAGAAATACCTCATCTCGATCTGCAAATCGCTTAATCCCTTTGCAGATATTGTTTGCAGCATAGATCGCCATCGGATCGCATGTGGTGACGATGTACACATCATCTGCCAGACCATTTCGCAACGGAAGGGCAAAACCGCCGCATACCACATCGCCTAGTACATCGTATATCACGACATCCGGATTTATCTGATCAAAGGCACCATGACGAGTGAGCATTTCCGACGCGGTCATCACTCCGCGCCCTGCGCAACCCACTCCTGGTTCAGGTCCGCCAGCCTCGGCGCAGTACACTCCATTGAAGCCTTTGTAGACGATCTCCTCCAGCTTCATCTGATCTGGACCATTGTTGCGAAATGCATCAAGAATCGTTGGAATCCTTCTGCCGACGATATTCCTTGTTGCGTCTGCTTTCGGATCGCAGCCCATAACCATCACAGCTTTGTTGTCTTCAGCTAAAGCAACCGCCATGTTGGAAACGATGGTGGATTTTCCGATTCCTCCCTTGCCATAAATGCAAAATTTTCTCATTTAGCATCATCCTCTAAACCATGGTTAAATTTTCTAATTTATCTCCGAACCCCATAATCGCATTGATTATGGCCTCTGTCAGGCAGACCGCGCCTCTGATACCTGCATACGGTGCCTCATCGTATATGCACACCTGGTCAAATACAGGGTAAGAGAATCTTAAAAGCGGTATTTTTAGATCTCGTGCAATCTTTTGCTCAAAGCTGCTCCCAAATAGCATTGTGGTATTGGATCCTTTGACATCCTGCTCGAATTGATCCGGATCGCCCTCAACAGAAGAGAGGACCTCTATCTCAAAGCCAAGCTCTCTATCCAGGAAATCGGCCAATGATTTTGCATGAAAATCGCCAATGACAGAAACAGGAGTTCCGTAAAGCTCGCTCAAATTCAAATAGACCTTTCGGAAAGGTTCTGTATTGAGATCTTTTTCGAGATCATATCCCATATCCATATGCTGACAGATAGAATCGACAAATTCCTTCGTTCCTGCTAGGCCATAAGGATATCCGACCTCGATGAACGGCACACCATGCTCTTTTTGCATATGCCTGGCGAGATCGTATCCCTGTCCTATTACTACATTCAATTCCGCCGCAGGCGCTCTTTCCAGCTCTCTTGATGTGCAATCAGAGATAACGCAATTGACAGATATTCCTGCACCGTTCAATAAGCGCTTTATCTCCTTTATGTCTGCCTCGGCCTTGTAGTCGTCCTGGCATAGACCGATGAGGTTGACCGATTTTTGGATCCTATCGCATTCCTTCATCAGATCTGCCAGAGAAAGCAGAGCGCTCTCATACCCCTGCCTCATAGTGCCCTGAAAGCCGGCTGCATCCACCCAGACAACATCCTTTTTTAAAGAGACGGAATTTATTACTGCTTCGATATCATCTCCAATTATCGATGGAACGTCGCCCGCAACAACCAGAAGAAGCGAAGCATCATATAGCCTGTCAGCGCGCACCAATGCCTCCTTCAGGGCATTTTCCCCTCCGAAGACAATTTCCCGTTCATGCATCACAGTACACGCATGCCTGATATCGGGCTGATTGGAGACCGTCTTGAACATTCCCGCCCCCCAGCTGCATCCCACTGGCACGTGGTTAAGCACTACTGCATCAGATATGCCTGAACAGGCCCGAAAGGCGCCGAAAAATTTTCCGCCGTCCATTTTAATCGCCTCCTGCGGCGCTCTTCAGGCTCCACATATCCTGCCACATGACACGGGATGCCGAGCATCTCGGATCCTCGATCAGCGGATAATTGATCTGGTCGTAGGCGAATCTGGATATGATCGGCTGCCTCATTCGGCCTTTATGACGATTATCAAGAGATTCAGCAAAATGCCTGGCAAATTCAACGATCCCTGTGAAACTGGTTCTGAAGAGGAGGTTGCTGATAGCAGATATGTCCATCATGCGATTCTCACTGTCATTTTTGCATAGGAAGGGCATGATTCGATCGCTGAGCATGTAATCGACCTTCTTGGCGATCTCCGACATTTCATTGGCAGTCGGATTGACAACCATTTCGAACCTAAAGTCCCAATCTGCAAAAAGGTCCTCTAAATTCTTCATCATAGATCCTATCGTCTTCTCTGAGGTGTTCATGCTCCTCAATAGCTGCGTATTTACACAGAAATATTTTATTGGAAGCCCCAGGTCCTGAACAAATATCCTGGCAAAATAGGGCGTGAAGAAGAAACCCTGAGTGGACACGGCAAAATCATGCTGTCCGAAGATCCTCCGGTATTTGCTGAGATCCTCCAGAGCTTTATCCTTTTCCCGCTTGATCACCTCCTCAGCCACTCCATCCAGGTCGAATTTGGATGCCACCTCCAGGAAGAAACTCTCGATGCCTTCCATGCCATAATGAGAAGCCCATTTCCGGTAGTAATCCGTGCCGAACTTTTCATTCATTCTCTTGGCTGCTTTTCTGTTTCGGGTCACAATGTTCAGCTTTGCAGCAGGAGCCCTTTTTATCTCCTCCACAGTACATGATGGAATGGTCATGTTGACGACAATTCCCATCTCGCCAAATATCCGCTTGATCTCTTGCAGATCCTTGCGAGAGCCATACCTGAATCTGCCAAAGGTCTCAATATTCACGAGATTCTCGACGACATCCTGCTCCTCCATCAGCTGATTGACCAGGGAAAGAATCACCTCCTCCTGGCCGCAGCCTCTGAGATCGTAATCGGGGGGACGTGATGTCTTCCAGGATTTTGCAGTATCCTCCATCAGACCGTCAAGCGACTCCCGGCTCCGGTGTGCAAATCCCTCAGAGGCCACATGCACCAGGTCGCATGGAAGGTCCGGCCTGATATCCTGGCACAGGCCCGAGATATCATCGCCGATCAAGCCAGAGATGCAGGTGGGGAGCAGTACGATCAGAGACGGATGAAATTTTTGATATACTTCGTTTATCTTTTCTCGCAGCTTATTCTCACCGCCGTATATCACGTCATTCTCATCCAGATTTGTGCTGGGCAGATCATAGATGGGCGCATAGATCTTCATGGGGGTAAGGCGGTGGTGAAACGCGCATCCTGCAGGCCCATGAAGCAGCGGCACTGCACCCTCTATCTCTGAAGCGGCATAGACTGAGCCGGATAGCTTGCAGTTGATGCCATATCGATGATACTGCCAGGTCGCACTCTGGTATACCCCAGTGAGCGTTCGATTGCGGAGGATGCCGCGAAGCTCGCTGTCATCCTCCTCGGATACATATTTTGATTCCTGAACAAGTTGCATTTTATGTCACCATATTATATTTTATTTCAAAGGCGGATAGACAAAGACACCATGCTTATCCAAATCGAAGTCCAAATGCTGGAACCGTGTGAGGTACTCCTGATGGATAGCCTGGGGGTCCAGGTCCTTGAAGAGATCTGGATGAAGCCATTTAGCCAGATAAGCTGTTGGCACAATTGTATGAGTTCCCAACTGAAGCTGCCATGCAACTACGTACACATTCCCGGCTTTCACAGCATCAATGTTTTTCCATCCATCTTGCCGCAAGAGTTCATCTCGAGCGGAACTCATTTCAGAAGTGTTGTCTGTTTTATAGCCTTGTGATGCCTCGTTTACTGTGAGCAGAGTTAAAGCCTTGACAATGGTGCTGGGATTCTGTTCTACCAGCCATTCGGGGTCAACCTCACGATAACCGTCGAAACTGCCGGCGATATTGATCCCTCCAGCAACTTGACATGCGGAATCCCAAAAAGTTCCTTTGCCTGCGACCATATTCTGATAGCCCATAAACACCAATGGCTTTTCATTTTCTGAGAGTCCTTCAGTCTTTGACTGGATTTCATCGATTTTCCCCATATACCAGTTTACAAATTCGTTAGCCTCCTTTTGTTTGCCAAGAATGTATCCAAGCTTCTTGGTTTCCGCCGGTATCAACTCGACTACGTTAAACTCCATTCGAACAACCGTTATATTTGCTGGACCCATCGAGTTCTCTATTCCTTGATTATAATTCCCGAGGGTCAGGACAATGTCTGGGTCAAGCTGGATTATTGCCTCGTAATCCGGAGTAAACCAAGAAGATCCTACCGATGGCAGTTTGCTTAAATCCGGAAAATATACCTCATCTAAAAATGTTGATATACCCACAATCTTTTCTGCCGCACCAATAGCTCTAATCGTATCCAATGAACTTGGTGGAAGAGTTACAATTCTATTTATCGGCTTGTTCACGGTTATGGCATTCGTTTGGGCATCGATAAACGTTATCTTTCGATCATCTCCTTTGATTATCAACCGAACCTGAGCGATATCATTCTTATCTATTCTGCCGTCGTAATTAGCATCACTCAGATTGGTGGCTTCATTAGTTCCGCTAATTACTCCTTCAATATAGGCAGTATCCTGTTCATCTATGGTATTATCCATGTTTGCGTTGCCGAAGATGCCCAGCACGAAATCCGATGCCTGCACAGAAGATGCAATGGATGATGCGAGCAGCATGGCTAAAAATATTAACGACTTTTTCATTTAGCTCTCCTCCAGTGGCGTGTAGACAAACACTCCCATACTCTCCAGGTCGTAGTCTAATCCCTGGAACCTGGTCAAATACTCCTGGTGAATTGTTTGTGGGTCTAAATCCTCGAAGATCTCTGGGTGGAACCATTTTGCCAGATATACTTCCTGCAAGAATGAACCTCTACATCCGCTGGCAGGCCCCCACGGAACAATATATTGGCTGATGACATATACCTGATTATTCTTCACGGCATTTGTATTTAGAAGTTCAGATCTTTTAAGAACGCCTTCTTGCACATTTCTCAGGTCGTCAATCTCACCAGCGTTTGAATCGTAGCCGCCTTTTTGCGTTTCTTTAATGATAATATCAGGATTCTCTTGTACTACCACCTCTGGATCTACGCTACTTGAGGAAATATTCTCAAATATGTTTCTTCCACCTGCCAGAGATATGTACGGGTAATCCTCCCAGAAAGATATCGTGTAGTTTTTGGTAGTTGATCCGGTTTCATAGTAAACCGCAGGTTTCTCTTCAACTGGTATAGATTCTACTTTTTCTCTTATGGAATTTAGGATTCCATTTCTCCATTCTATAAAATCGGAGGAGTTATCACGTTTATCAAATATATATCCAAGGAGTTTTATTTCCTCATCGATTGTAGCATAGCCGTTGGCGGCTCCACACCAAAAACGAATCACTGGGATCCCCGCTGACTCGATTTGTTTAGCTGCATCATCTACTACAGACGATCCCTGTGAACCAGATAGAGCTATGAGAAATACAACATCAGGGTCCAAGCTTAGAATTTTCTCTGTATCTGGCTGCCAAACCGTCCCCAGAGACGGTTTATCCTGGTATTCAGGGAATAAAAGCTTATTCTGCTGGACATGGCCATCCACACCTATTATTCGATCACCATCTATACCGAGAATTCTCAGCATCTCTATCTGTCCTCTCCATGTTATCGCAATCCGTTCTATCGGCAGATGGACAGTCACATTTTTCCCATAGGAATCCACAAACGTAAGTTCCTTCTCATCGCCAGCAATGATTTGATCGATGTGATCCAAGTCATTTTCATTGATCTTGCCATCGAGATTGGAGTCACTTAGCTTAGTTGCAGTATTAGTTCCATCGATGATGCCTTTTACATAATCGATGTCCTTATCATCAAGCATATTGTCCATGTTTGCGTTGCCAAAAATTCCTAATACATCATCAGAAGCCTGTCCAAGAAAGACCATCGATGAGGTAAGGATCATGGTCAAGAAGACACAGAATTTATTCATTCAATTATCCTCCACTGGCGGGTAGACGAACACGCCATGCTTGTCCAAATCGTAATCCAAGTGTTGGAATTTCGTGAGGTACTCCTGATGGATCGCCTGGGGGTTCAGGTCCTTGAAGAGATCCGGATAGAATATCTTTGCGAAATATGCAGTTGTAATAAAGCAAGCCGGTGATGACCAGATATCTGCAAACTGATAGACCCTGTTGTTCTTCACAGCAGCGATCTCCTTCCATTCAGGATTCTTCGTTATCTCCTCCAACTGTTTCCTCAATACCGCGGGATCGTCGGATTCATAGCCAGTAGAGTTTGAGCTTGACGACCATCGGACAATGCAATCTGGATTCTGCTTGATTATCCACTCGAGATCTACTTTGACATAGCCCCCCTGCCCACCGACCAGATCTGCAGCAATATTAGTTGCACCTGCTATGACGGGCATTGTCCGCCCCCCGAAAGGACAGCTGCCGATGCCTGCGTAAATATTGTCACCAAATGCAGACATGATGTGCAGCTTCTTTTCTTCTGGAATCCCTTCTGTTCGATTAGAAATCTTGTCTATGTAGCCCTTGTAGAAGTAGATGAACTCCTTTGCTTCCTCTTTCTTGTCCAGGATGTATGCAAGCTGCATGATCTCTTCCTCCATAGCAAGCGGCTCATTGAGATCCATGCGAACGACTGATATGCCTGTTCCATCGAGCTTGTCTTCAAGCAAACTAGGACTGGGGTACTGCGTCCAGACGATAACGATATCTGGATTTACTCTCAGAATAGCTTCAATATCCGGCTCCATCCAGCTTCCGATAAATGGCACTGCTTCGATGAGATCTGAGAAATATGTTTTATATTTTGCGAGGTTTGAATCCAATCCGACCACTTTATCTTCTGCTTGAAGGGCCCTGATCACCTCAGCAGCGTTCTTATGAAGAACAACGATCCTCTCTACGGGCTTGTGAATTGTCACCTGTGGCTTTGCACCATTGTATGGTGGATTGCATATGATTGTGATCTCCTTTTCGCTGCCAAGGATTATCTCCTCAATTCGATCAATATCCTGAGAATCGATCTTGCCATCGTAATTGGCATCGCTGAGATTTGTAGAAGCATTTGTTCCTTTAATTATGCCCGCCACATATGCTGCATCCTTCTCATCTATCGTATCATCCAGGTTGGCATTGCCAAAAATCTCCAGCACGAAATCTGATGCGTTTGCATTGCTAGAAACGATCATCCATGATGCCACTAACATAACAAAAAATATAGATTTAGTCGGAATCATTCAATTCAACTCCCCCGGAGGATAAGTGAATACACCTTTCTTGCTCAGATCGAAATTTAGTTCCTGAAACCTTGTGACATATTCCTGATGTATTGATGTTACATTGAGATCTTTAAACCGCTCTCGATAGAACCATTTCGCCATATAGGCCACAGAAACGAAATGCCTTGGCGATCCTGGAATGTAATTTCCTCCGATTACATAGACCCTACCATTCTTTATAGCAGATACTTGCTGCAATTCCGGACGACTCAGTATCTCATCTCTTATAGCTTCTAGTTCAGAAGCATCCGATCGATTGTATCCTGTCCAAGACATATTCAATTGGATAATGATATCTGGATCTTGGATCAGAACTTCTTCTGGATCAACATGGGGATAGGAGCCACGATCGGTCCCAAATATATTATTCCCGCCAGCAATTTCAATCTGATTGCTCCAAGGGGTGCCCCCTGCGCAAGCTTGATATTTGTTTGCCTCATAGTACACCTTGGGACGATTTTGATCTTGAATACTATCGACACGTTTTGCAATCATATCCATAACACCACGATAGAATGAGATGTGATCATCAGCTCGGCTTCTACATCCCAAAATATATCCGAGCTTTGTTATCTCATCAATGTAAGTGCTGGGATCAAGAAAGTCAAAATGGATCACACTGATTCCAGAAGGCTCAAGCTTGTTAATTGTCTCTAATTGTGGTCCTGACCACGCTGCTGTAAAGACAACATCCGGACCTATTTTTATTATCTGTTCAAAATCAGGTGTCTGAAATGCTTTTCCTCCAACGATGTCGACATTGCTGAAATCGGGAAAAAATTCATCTGTTTGTATATATTTAGTGATACCAACAATCCGATCCTTTGCCTGCAAGGATCTCATCGCTTCTGCAGATTGAATATTAAGACAGATAACATCCCTTGCTGGTACTTTCAGAGTTATATTCCTATGAACGGCATCAACGATAGTGAGCGTTTGCGCTTTATCCAGGATTATTTTTTCTATCTGTAATTTATCTGCTTCGTCTATCTTGCCGTCATAATTGGCGTCCGAAAGCTTTGTCTGCCCGTTCTTTCCATCTATAACCCCTGTTAAATAATCGATATCATTCTCATCTATTGCATCGTCCATGTTTGCATTGCCAAATATTCCCAACACGAAATCAGATGCCTGCCCGGGAAGGATTAAAGATGATGCCAGCAGTACGGCTAAAATGATGAATAGTCTTTTCTTCATTTCAGCGTCTCTCCAATGGGGGATAAATGAATGCTCCATGCTTATCCAGATCGTAGTCCAATCTCTGGAACTTTTCCAGGTACTGCTGATGTATTGCCTGAGGATCTAAATCCCTGAAAAGATCGGGGTGGAATATCTTCGCCAGGTATGCGGTAGAGATGAGTGTGCTCGGTCCCCAGCCTAGGTGCCACATATCTATGGCATACACTTGTCCATTCTTTACGGCCTTTACATTCGCCAGCTCGGTTCGATTTAAGATGCCCACGCTTATTTTAATCAGGCCGTCTTGATCCTCCATTGAATAGCCGCATACGTCCGCAGAAGGAGTTGCATACTTGATGATGATATCCGGATTGTTCTCAAGCAGCCACTCTTTATCAACATGCGGCACCGTCCCAGAGAATGGAAGAGTATCAGCCAGATTAATGCCGCCTGCTCTATCGCACATCTTTACGAAATTGCTGGCTTGATAATCCGACCAGAATTCCATGTAGACTTTAGGCTTCGTTTCATTGGAGATGGAACTGACTTTAGATTCGATCAGCTTCAGATAGCTTTCGTACCAATCGACGAACTCCGCTGCCTCTTTTTCCTTGTCGAGGATGTATCCCAGCTTCAGGGCACTGTTGGGCATCTCATCCGGATCGCCGATATTCAAACCGATTATCTGAACACCGGGCAGATTCTTTATTCCATCTTCCTTGGACAATGAGAAAGTATCCGGGCCTCTGGGATTGACCCAAGACATATAGGCATCTGGAGAGAGGTTTAGGATTGCTTCATAATTAGGAGTTCGGAAGTGCCCTGCTTGAGGAAGATTATATAGCTCTGGGAAGAATGCTTTGTCGCTCTTTACGTAGGGATCAATTCCCACAATCCTATCATCTGCATGAAGTATGCGAAGCAACTCCGCAATGTCATTAAAGCCGGTGACGATTCTCAAAATGGGCTTCTTGACTGTTAGAGGCTTCATTACTGCATCAAGTATTGAGATTTCTCTCTCATCACCTCGAATAATCAACTCGATCTGGGAAATGTCCTCCTCATCTATCTTTCCGTCGCAATTAGCATCTGCAAGCTCTGTGTTGTTCTTAGTTCCTTGAATTATCTCCTTCAGATATGAGAGGTCTCCCTCGTCGATAACGTCATCCATATTTGCATTTCCAAAGATACCAAGGGTGCAATCTGATGCCGCGGCGGTCATGGACAAAAAAAAGACAAATACCGCTGAAAGGACAGCTAAACGAATGAGGGATATTGATATCATCTCAATCCCCCCCCCCAAAGGAGGGTATATATAAAATCCATTGTATGGAATACCCTGGAATTCATCCAAATATTTTTTATTGATTTCTTCAGGATTCAGCTTCGGGAAAAGATCTGGATGGAAGAGCTTGCTCAGGTATGCAACTCCCACGAAGTGCCTGAGAAAACCAATGTTCCTATCGATAACGAAAACGTTTCCATTCTTAACCGCAGTTATATTGGAGAAGCCTTCTCGGTTGATGATCTCATCTCTGATCGCTTCCATCTTACTGGGATCATCGAGTTGGTAGCCGTCATCGTTGAACATTATGCTGATGATGAAATCCGGATCTTGATCTATGACCCATTCCACATCCACAGTTGGATAGTCACCAGTCAAGTTGGAAGCAATGTTAATGCCGCCACTGCTCATGATAACCGCATCCAGCTCGGTGCCGTTCCTAACCGTTCTGTACGGATTCCATAGCTCAATATAGACTCTAGGCATCTGGCTATCGGAGAGGTTTTGTGTCATCTCTTTAATCGGGTCCATGCATTGATTATAAAATTCAATGAACTCCTCTGCCCGGTCTCTCTTGTTGAGAATATACCCCAGCCGGGCAATATCCATCGCAAATGTATCAGGCCTGTTGAAATCCAGGCGGACAAGCTGTATACCTGTCCCATTCAATTTGCTCTCAATATCGGCACTCGAATAGGTCATAGTGCCGCCATATCCAAGGACCAGGTCCGGATCGAGGCTGATGATTTTCTCGACATCCTCGGCTGCAATCGGCAATTCGGAGATTTCGGAAAAGAAGGCTTTTCGGGAGGCGGTAGTTTTACTGATGCCAATTAGTGTATCGCCACTGCCCAGGATCCTTAACGCTTCCGGCACGTTGGCATTCAGTCCGACTATTCCTTTTACCGGTTTTTTCACGGTTACCGGTCTGCCATGTGGATAAGCATCAGTTAGTGTATCATCGATTACCGTTAGCTGCTCTTCAGTTCCTGCCATAATTTGCTCGATTTGAGCTGCATCACGCTCATCTATCTTGCCGTCATAATTCGCATCGTCAAGCTCAGTAGATTCATTTTTTCCGTTGATTATTGCCTGAACATATTCTATGTCATCTTCGTTGATTGTCTCGTCCATGTTCGCATTGCCGAAGATCTTCAATGTGCTATCAGATGCCATTGCAGACATGAAGCTTGATAGCATGCATGCCAAAAAGATAAATGCCAAGGTGGCTTTCATCATTCATCTCTCCTGTTCTCTCCTTCCTTAATCATAAACTGGCCTAAATAATTGCTAATTCCAGCGATAGTAGTTGCCTACTGAATCAAGCGTCCAGGTGTAGAGACCATCTGCGCCATAAAATTGCTTCAAGATCTCATTGCCCTTCTCCTCAACATCGAGGTCTTTGAATGCTTCCGGATGCAGCAACTTGGCAAGATAGAACGATTCTGCAATTCCAGATGCAGGATCCCATCCTATGTAGAATCCTTTCGTATAGTATACCTTTCCGGTCTTTACCGCTTTTATGGATTGCAGTCTAGGATCGGAGAGAACAGCCTCCACCGAAATTGCGGGCTCCTTTGAAAAGCTGTGAATTAAAATTATATCCGGATTCCAATCGATGATCTGCTCTATTGAGATATCCGCCACCGTGCAGCTGGGCAGCTCTCTGGCAACATTTATTCCTCCGGCAACATCAATTGGCCCATAGCAAGGTACGGCGTTTTCGATGAAGTCGGCCTCATGAGCGCTGAAGAAATACACCCGTGGCTTCTCGCTCTCGGGAATTTTTGATGTCTTTTCCGACAGTTCTGCAATCTCTTTCTCAGCATATGCAATCAATTCTTCGGCTCTATCCTCCTTGCCTACCACAATTCCAACAAGCCGGAATGCATTCAAATCAAACTTGTATCCAGAGTCTGTAGAGTGATGAATGCATACAACCGGAATATTCGTCTTATATTGAATATCGTCTGCGATATCCGTGTATGCAGAAGAGCCGCCGTATGCAAAGATCACATCAGGTTTCAGGGACAGCATAATCTCGATGTTCGGAGTTTTATATCCTCCCGCACTGGGAATATCTTTTATCTCCGGATGAGCTTGAAGAGGAATCAGCTTATCCGCATATTTATCAACATATTCCGGGCGCCCAACGATATTGTCCACTGCACCAAGCTCTGCAAGCACCCGGAGGTCATCGATTGAAAGGGATACGATCCGGTTGACCGGCCTGGGAACAAGCACGGATCTTCCAGATGAATCGACTATTCCAAGCTGCTTTTCGTCTTTGGAGATTATCGATCGGATCTGGGCAATATCTGCCTCATCCACCTTGCCATCTAAATTAGCATCTGCGAGCTTGGATGATTCGGTCGTTTTATTGATAATTGCTTTTGCATATTCAATATCCGTTTGATCGATTACGTCGTCCATATTTGCATTGCCGAATACCTCTAAAACAAATTCAGATGCCATAGCAGGCATATGATTCGCCAAGATGCATATCAACATCACCGATACTAAGGTCAGTCCTTTCATAAGCCCTCGATTAATTCAGCTCAATTTCCTTTAGGATGCTTTACAGGATGATATACGTACACGCCGTGCTTATCCAGCTCCCAATCTAATCCCTGAAACCTCGTTAAATACTCCTGATGGATCGTTTTTGGATCAAAATCCTCGAAATACGCAGGATTGAGCCATTTGGCAAAATACGCATCCTGAACAAAATCCCTGCCACCATGACAGCACCCAGTTCCTGTAATGTAAACGCTCATTGCGTAGACATCTCCGGTTTTGACTGCGGTCACATCTTGCAGTTCCTTCCGGTTTATGAATTCATCTCTCAATTTTTTGAGTTCGGTTATGTTATCTGTGATATACCCGCTACCCCTCCCGCCAATGAGAATCACAATGTCGGGATTCTGCTTGACGATCTCTTCCGGGTTTATAGAACCGCTTGCCTCTCCTCCGAAGATATCCCTGCCACCCAATGCCTTAATATGCGTGGCCTCTTCATTGCTGGTTACGTATTTTCCATACCATTCAACATACACCTTCTGCTTATTTTCATCAGGAACTTTCACCAGATGTTCCTTAATATTGGCGATGAGATCCTCACGCCAATCAACGTAATCATTGGCCTCATTTGTCTTGCCAAAAATGCACCCAAGCATTCGGATATTATCAGCAAAATTCTTATCAGTTTCGTGCGAATAGACCACGGGAATGCCTGCGGATTCGAAAACGCTAAGAGAGGAAGAATGCTGAGAAGAGTTTTCCCCATATGAACCCATAAGAATCAGATCCGGATGCAGCCCGATTATCGCTTCAATGTTAGGGTCGCTGTTGCTTCCCACATCCGGCAAGTCCTGATATTCTGCAAAGTATTTTTCATACTCACCCATCGTCTGAATCTGGCGTTCCGCAGTGAGAACTACATCAGCAGGCACCTTAATAGCTCTCAATTGCTCATATTGCTCACGATGAGTAAGAACGACGCCGTCTACTGGCAGGGGGATCATAACAGTTCTATTTGCCATATCGATGATGGTAAGATCGGTTTCTTTTCCGGCGATTATCAGCCTGATTTGAGCTATGTCATTCTCGTCGACCTTGCCATCATGATTGGCGTCTGCCAGTTCTGTTTCTTTGTTCTTCCCATCAATAATCCCCTGCAAAAATTCAATGTCTGCTCCGTCTATAGCATTATCCATATTGGCATTACCGAAGACCTTCAATGCAGATTCCGAGGCAATACCTATCGCAACTGCCAATGACAAGCAAGACAGCAATGCAGCCAATATAGCGACCAATTTCTTCATATTCCACCCACTAAATGTAGCAATTATTGCGCAATTAACTCATCCACCGATAGCGATCAGATAAATCCAGCATGTTCGTATAGAGACCTTTAATGCCATAAAACGTCTCCAGAATCTCGTCACCGATCTCTTCCTCATCCAAATCGATAAACAGGTCTGGATGGAATAGCTTGGCCAGGTAATAGCATTCAGAAAGCCCTGTTGCTGGATCCCACCCAATCGCATATCCCTTTGTATAATTGACATTTCGGTTTTTCACTGCATTAACTTTCTGCAAGTCAGGATCCGAAAGCACATCCTCTATTGAGATCGCATGAGGCGGTGAAACTCCATGAATCAGAATTATGTCTGGATTCCAGGCCAAAATCTGCTCCTTCGAGACCATTACGCTGCCACTGCTGGTAACAAATTCCTCAGCCACATTTATGCCGCCGGCTATGTTTATAGGATCGTAGCGACCCCAGGTTTTTGTTATCTCCGCGACGCCGCTGGTACCAGATACGCAATAGACCTTTGGCTTCTCGCTTTCCGGTATTTTCGATGTGACTGCCGTTATATTCGCGATATTATCATTGGCGTACGATATTAGCTCCTCTGCCCGGTCTTCTGTTCCTGTAATCAGACCCATGATCCTAAGCATATCAAAATCGAATTGTGAACTCTCAACGCATACGACAGGAACGCCGATCTTATCCTGAATTGAGTCGGCTACATCCGGAATGGGTGCATATTCGAAGATAACATCCGGTTTAAGAGAGACTATTATCTCTATATTGGGTGTCTTATACCCGCCGACATCAGGAAGGCTTCCTAACTCTGGCGCAGCATCGCGTTCTGGAGCCCAATATGTGGCGGGTTTTTCATAGGAATACTCTTTGACGTAGTTATTTATTCCCACGATTTTATCGGCTGCACCAAGCTGGATGAGCGTTCTGAAATCATCCTTAAGCCCTGCAGGAACCACACGTTCTACAGGCATCGGGATCGTAACCGTCCTATTTGCCATATCGATGAGGGTAAGCTCAGTCTCATCTCCGGAGATTATCAGCTCAATTTGAGCTATGTCCTCTTCGTCGATCTTGCCATTGTAGTTGGCATCTGCCAGCTCCGTGACCGCGTTAGTCCCCTCAATGATCCCCCGCACGTATTCGATGTCCTCTTCATCTATGGCATCGTCCATGTTGGCGTTGCCAAAAACCTTCAATGAGTGACCATCTGGGGCAACTGTAGCCACAGTCATTGATACGGACGAAGCTAAAAGCGCCACCAAAACCGCAAATCCAAATAGTCTCATTTTTTCTGTTCACCACCCACAATTATTTGTAAATTAATTAATTTGAAAAATCCTCCAATTTGTATGAATTCTTTCATAACTGCTTCCCACCATTATGCTTTATAGGGCTCTTTGGAACAACGTATGGAAGGCCATCCTCTTCTTTCACCGCAGCATCCACCCCATAAACCTGTTTGATATTATCTTCTGTTAAAACCGAGAATGGACTGCCGGCTGCAGCAATTACTCCCTTTTTCAGCATAATCATCCGGTCTGAGTACCTGGATCCGAGATTGAGGTCGTGGATGGCCATTATCGCAGAGATGTTCTTCTCTGCAACAAGCGTCCTGATCGCATCCATGACCTCAAGCTGATGTCTGATGTCCAGGTTCGATGTGGGCTCGTCGAGCAAGAGAACATCTGGCTCCTGGGCAAGCGCTCTGGCAATCAGCACCTTCTGGCGCTGACCGCCGCTGATCTCATTTACGTCCCTCATGGCTAGCTGCTCAATATTCAGCATTTGCAAAACATCCAGGACCTTTTCCTTGTCACGCCTGCCGCTGCGCCAGCCGATATGTGGACGCCTTCCCATGAGAACAACATCAAATACCGTAGCCGGAAATGACTGATGATCGCTTTGAGGAATATATCCAAGCTGCCTTGCGATCTGCATTCTGGTCATCTGGAAGATATCGCTTCCATCCAGTTGTATGCACCCTTTCTGAGGATTTAGAATCCGATTAATGCAACGAATCAAAGTGGATTTGCCAGCGCCATTCGGTCCCACAATGCTCAAAACTTCTGATCTGGCCAGCTCAAGATTCACGCCTCTCAGTATGGGGGTGCTTGCATAACCGAACTCGACATCCATCACCTTTAATTTCATGTTTTCACTTCACCAATAATCCTTCTTCTTCCTGGCAATGAGGTAGAGAAACAGAGGACCGCCAACGCAGGAAGTGACGATTCCGACGGGGATGATCAAAGGAGACATGGCCTCTCTGGCAATGATGTCCGCCGCCACTAAAAAGGCAGCTCCGAAAAGGCCGGATGCGGGAATTACAAATCGGTTATCTCCGCCGATGCATATGCGAGTTATATGAGGAGCAACTAACCCTATAAACCCGATCATTCCGGTAAAACACACAATCACTGCTGCAATAAGCGATGCGACAATCATGATGAAGATCCTGGTCTGCTCGACATTTATGCCGAGGCTCTTTGCAGCTTCGTCTCCGCCTCCCATCACATTAAGATCCCATGATTTCCAGATGAGCAGAGGAATGCAGATCGCCAGCACAATTCCTACGGTGTAGAAATCCCCCCAGGTGGCCTTCCCGAGGTCACCCATCAGCCAGACCACAACGTCCTTGAGTGCATCTGCATCTGAGAAGTAATGGAGGAGCGACGATACCGCACTGAAGATATAAGTCATGGCGATTCCGGCAAGGATCATAGTCTCGGGTGTGGCACGCTTGAACCGGGCCAGCCCGACGATGACAAATGATGGAATCAATGAGAAGATGAACGCATTTGCAACCAGGAGAAGCCCGCTGCTGCCACCGATTCCCACTCCTGCTATGATGGCCAGTGCTGCGCCTAGTCCTGCCCCTGCAGATATTCCCAGGGTAAAGGGCGAAGCCAATGGATTTCTGAGTATCCCCTGCATCGATGCGCCTGCAACTGCAAGCCCTATCCCGGCGAGAACACCCATCACAACTCGGGTAAGCCTTACGTTCCAGACGACTATTGGGGCCAGATCTGGGACAGAGAAAAAGTTAGGAAAGAATCTGTCGAAAATTGTAGCGTACACTTCAAGGATGGAGAATTTCAAAGGACCCAAAGATATGCTTATGCCGCAAAGAAGGACAGTTAATAAGATAAAGAAAGATATAAAAAATATCTTCCTGCCTATAAACGACTCATATTCATCCAATGCCTCCTGCCTCTTTGCAGCGGCATCTGCGTTTTCTTCTATCATGCTTTACTTCACAATCCCGCTGACGGGCACCTGTTCGAGACATCTGCAAGCACCCCATTTGTGCGACCAATCCAAAAAAAGGATATTTCCGTCAATTCTCCCCCAGCGGCGGATAGACGAACACACCATTCTTGTTCAGATCGAAATTCCATCCCTGAAACTCGGTCAGATAGCCTTCCAGAATTGCATCCGGATCAAGCTTCGGGAACAGATCCGGATAGAACCATTTGGCTTGATAGGCTATCTGGAAGCATTCCAGGTTATTGCAGTGGGGAAGATACGTCAGCAAATAAGAGGTAATGATATAGACTCGACCATTCTTAACTGCAGTAACATTTGCAAGTTCCGGACGGCTCAGGATCTCATCACGCAGCGCCATAATATCCGAGTTGTTTTCAGCATCCTTTTCATATCCTCCACCAGGATAAGCCACCTTAAGAATGACATCAGGATCGGCATTCACCACCGCCTCAGGATCAACCTCACCCCCAGGCCTTCCTGCAAATATGTCTATGCCGCCGGATTCGTTGATGTATCCGTATTGAGGATAGCTGGTATACGGCTTATAGGACTCGAAGTATACCTTGACCTTTTTCTCGTCTGGAATGCTTTTGGCAGTCTCCTTAACATCATCGATTACTCCCTCATACCAGTCGAGATACCTCTCTGCCTCATCTCTCTTGTTGAAGATGTATCCCAGCTTGGTTACCTCTTCCCGGTGAATCTGCGGAGTCTGCAGCTTGAAGCAGAGAACGGTCATTCCCGATGACTCAAGAGACTGTAATGTTGGCTTTGTATCATAGGTAAATCCGGGTGGATAGAGGAACACCACATCAGGATTGAGCTTGAGGATTTTTTCAATGTCAGGAGACCAGCCAGATCCAACATCGAGAAGCTCATCGGAAAGCTCTGGGAAGGCCTGCACATCGACCTGGTTATATCTTCCGATAACCATGTCCTTAATGTCCAATCCCAGTGATTTCATAACAGCAATATTTGAGCCCACCAGGGTCTTTAGAGGCTTCTTAACGGTGACAACCCGGCCTGCCGTATCCAAGAGGGTAAGCTCCTTCTCCTCGCCATTAATAATTGACCTTATCTGCTCGATGTCTTTTCCGTCCACCAGGCCGTCGTGGTTGGCATCGGCGAAATCAGTCGAATTATTGCTTCCGGCAAGTATCCCCCCAACATATCTTATGTCTTCTTCATCGATGGTATCATCCAAGTTGGCGTTTCCGAAGATCTCCAAGGTCCAGCCGGATGCATTAGATACTGGAACCAGAGCCAATATGATCACTGAAATCAAAATAATAAGCTTCATTTGACGAATCTCTCCATTTTATTTCCCAACACTAACATCATTTTCATCGTTCCTGCAGTGAAGACTTCATCTGCATGCATGCCATCTGCGTGAATTACACTGCAATCCAAAATATCGTTATTGGTATTAAATCTTTCTATTTGATTAGCAATAATTGTTACGGTTTATGAATATGGTGCATTTAATAAGTAGACAAATGATCAAAATAATAGAATTTTGCAGGAGTATATATCTGCTGCAAAACTTCAATGCCCGAGTTTCCTTGCGGTTATGATCTTGCTGGGACTTGCCGGGCTGCTGATATCATCCACCTGAACGATTGAAAATCCAGCCGACTCCAGGAGGCGACAGAAACCAGCAGACGAATAGACGACACCACCTGTCCCGGATACGGAGAACATCAGATCGAAGAGAACGGCCGAAGAGTCGCTAACGAGGTCATCGATATGATAGTGCTTGCTAATCAGCAGCCCATCATGTTTCAGGCTTTCCCTGATCCTGGTCAGCAAAGGACGGAGCGATTCTTCATTCCTGTAGAGCACATCAGAGGCAAAGACAAAATCGTAATCCTTGCCCAGATCATCGCTATTGAAATCTCCTGCCATTGTGACTATCTTCTCCGAATCAGACACCACTTTTTTTGCAGCGCCCTCTATTACTTTGGCAAGATCAAAGAGCACTACCTCAAGATCCGGATTCAAACGAGCAAATGCCAGTGAGTACAGCCCATGACTGCCCCCAAGGTCTAGGCACTTTCTGGCCTCATGAAATTGTGGCATCCTCTTTAGCGCTCTTACCGTCCTTTGCAGCGATCCTCCAACTGCGCCCTCGGCCATCGCCAGGGCGAAGAACTCATCGAAGACCTGCGCTCCAGACGGAGCGGCGATAGGGCCTTCTTTGAGTGCTCTGGCCAGGCTGCTCCACCGCTGCGCGCGTGTTCTCTGCATCAATTTTATGAGGTTTCCTTGATAGAACGGCGAGGACTCGGTGAGAAATGTCCTGGCTTGATCGGAGAGGGCATAACTGCCGCCCTCTCTGAAAAGATATCCTCTCGATGCAAGAGCCTTGCAGAGCTTTTCAGTGATCTCTGCATGAAGGCCCAGTTCTGCGGCTACCTCTGAAGAGCACTTGGGCTGCATAAGACTCTGAAATATGCCCACCTCAAGGGCTGAGGTGAGAGCGTAGAACGTATCCAGGGACATGGATAAGCTGCGCAGATCGCGGGAGTCCTTATCTGACTCCAGAACCTGCTCGAAGTCCTGCTTAATTTTTTTCAGCATGTCAATCACATGGAATTAATATTCCTGGAGAAGTTGGTTATGCTGATTTACATTCCACCAGAACCTTACCTGCCTCGTCATCATCGAATCCTGCAGACCATCGCCGGTCCTTGAAAGGCTCTTCTGCAAATGCTCTCGCAGGACCTCCTCCTGGGCAGGGGATGATATCAAGTACTGCTCCCGAAACTCTTTCACAGCGGCATTGATATCGGAAAACTTGCGGGCGTACTCCATCTGCACCGTCTCCATATTGGGATAGATACCCATCGAGTAGAGGACGTTGTAGAGTATGTCCGCCTTTGGACCGGACCGGTATTCTCGACCATGCAGTTTAGGCCATAGATCTACCATTGCCTTCTCCCAGCCAGTGCTCCCGGCAAACCAGAAGAGATAGACCCATTCTGACGATGCCTCGCACATCGCTTTTACCGCATCCCTGATATTCGGCATGCCGAGCGAATGCCGAGCGATGACGATATCATAGGGACCTTGGAGATCTTTGCTGTAATCGACATCCTCCCAGCGTTTGCGAACAATTGAGAGGTTTGTTACACCCTTTTCCCGGGCATGCTCGCTCATCACCTCCGCCATTCCCGCAGCAGGCTCGACGGCGGTCACATGGGCAACGCGCGCCGCAAGTGGAACGGCCAGAGTGCCGGGTCCGGCGCCGATGTCCAGAACCTTTGAATCGGCCTTGAGAGGCAAGCCCTCGATGTCTTTAAGAATGCGCTCAGGCCTCTCTTGCGACTGCGCCAAAAACGCACGAGCACGATCTCTAGTGGCCCAGATCGAAGCGCAGTCCCCTCGCCCTCGGCACTCTGCGTTCTTTTCGTAGAGGGTTTTCCAGACAGAATTCCAGTCTACATCCCTAGAGACCATCTCTGCATTGTAAACATTTGTTTGCATCAGCATACCTCATTTGAAGCAAAGCTCATTGTTTCACGCACCAGTCCATCCACTGCGTCGATATTAGCGCTCTTGCAGTCCCGTTATCCACATCGTACACGTTCTTGAAGAAGTCGATAAGCCACTCTTCAAGGTCGATATCGGAAAACCGATCAGGATAAGCGGCTTTGGCGATCACCATTACCTCAATTGGATATTCGAGACGTTTGGTGCTACAGCACGCCCAGGGAAGGGCAAAAACACGGCGATTCTTTACAGCGGAAAGTTCGCCGACATTCTGATAGTAGGGAGCAGAGTAGAGTTCCTCAGGCGGATGATAGCCATTGGCGGTATCGAGCACTATCGCATCAGGATTAAAAGACAATAGCTGTTCGGCAGAGATCGTAGGTCTCCCCGTGTCCCGGAAAGCGTTCTTCGCATGAACGATATCCTCGATGAAGTACGACTCAATTGTGTCCGTTCCCCTCACCATGCCTGCGCCGCCCGCTTTTCTTGAGTTGGGAGACGCTCCGAATATCAAAACTGACTGTTTCTCTGAGTCCGGGATATCCTTCGTCCTCTCAAATACAATCTCGGTCTGGGACTCGAGATAATTGGCCAGTTTTTCTGCCCTCTCTTCCTTTCCGAAGACTTTGCCAATGATTCTTATTTCATCGGACATAGCTAGGAGATTCGGCTGATCAAAGCACGTGGGGCCCTGGAGCACAACTACAGGAATCTCGAGCCCTTCGATGGTCTTTATCGTCTTCTGAGTGCTTTCATCCTCCATCGAAGCGACATTGCAGCCGCAGGCACGGATGATAACCAGGTCCGGATCAAGCCCGGCAAGCTTCTCGAAGTTCATATCCGTACCGCTGCCAAGCAACGGCAGATTTTGCAGCCGAGGACTGAGATAAGCCACCGGATTCATCCCTCCGTCGCCTTCGAGGGTCCCATTCGCAGTCGTTATTGTGTAGTTGGAGACCTTCTGAGAGCAGACCGACCCGACTGCTACGATTTTGTCTGCCTCGCCCAACACATACATCGTACCCTCAATGATGCCTGCGGAAACCGTAACGACTCGATCTATCTGCGCCGGAATGGTCACAGCCACACCGCGGCCATCCACAACTGTTCTTGTCTCTTCCGCCGCCCAACCAGTGGCAATCAAAAGAAAAATGCCGACTATGGCAAGGGCATAGAGCTTTAAGCATTTAGACATAATTTTGCCGCCGGGATCATTTTAAAAATTATCCTCAACAGCCCAGTTGAGCCACTGTGTTGAGCGCAGCTCTTTGGCCGTCTCCTTATCGACACCATAAAGCCCCGAGTAAAAATCAAGCACCCACTCATTTATCTTGATATCATTGAAGCGGCTCGGGTAGCAAGCCTTGGCAATGATCATCAGATCAATCGGGTATTCCAGTCGTGAAGCATCACAATTTGATGGAGTCCATGCAAGCGCATAGACGGTTCTATTCTTCACTGCTCTAAGCTCCCTGAGGTTTTCATAGTAGGGAGCGCTGCACAATTCACTAGGTGGATGATAACCCGAAGAAGTTGGGAGAATGATTATATCTGGGTCTAATGCAAGAACATGCTCGGCGCTTACAACACCTGTGTCAGATGTGTATCTTGTCACGGTATAAGCATTAGCTGCATTGGCAATTTTTTCAATGTAATAGGCTATGATGGCTCCCCGAACGTTACCCGCCCCTCCCGCGCTTCTTGACTGAGGGGACAATCCCAGTGCTAACACCCTGGGCTTTTCGTTCTCTTGCACATCTGCCGTTCTATCCTTAATAAAATCAACACAGTCGTCAAGATAGGCAACAAGTTCGTCCGCTCTCTCTTCTTTGTCAAATACCTGTCCAATGACACGAATCTCCTCTGAAATCCTGCTCAGATCAGGTTCATCATAGCACGGCGGTGCATTGACAACGATCGTAGGGATGCCCAGTTTCTCAATGCTGTTGATGTTTTTGCTCAGACCTTCCTCATTTGTTCCCCATGACGCTGCACAAGACCCTCTTCTGACAATTACGATATCCGGCTCAAGAGATGCCAGAGTCTCATAATTGATCCCAGTTGATGAATCCTGAACCAGGGGCAAGTCCGCAAATCTGGGATTAAGATATCTCACAGGATTCATGCCGTTATTGTAGGTATAATTGCCCGATGAAACATTCGTGAAAGTGTATTCAGAGGATTTCTTGAGGGACGAAGAGCCCAGACCTACAATCTTATCAGCTTCCCCTAAGACAGTCATTACACCTTCTATTAGGCCATCATCAATGGTAACAACTTTCTCAATATGCGTTGGTATTTGGACCTCTTTCCCGCGCATATCGGTTATCGTTCTATATTCGTCAGAGCATGTTGCCGCCGATACAAGGCACAGCCATGCAACGACAATCATGCACAACTTCAAGGATTTCTCTTTCATTTTCCACCTATGGTTAATTGTCTATCGAATCATGCTGTGATACAAAGATTTGGACTATCGATAAGATATTTCCCACACACCTGTCCATCTATTTGGCTATCCTCATTGGCATCACCGTATACCAAAGGCCCATAACCCCCTTCAGAAATGCCTATCAAGGAAAATCTGAGAACACTATTCCCATAGCCGCTCCAAAGGCCGCCCCCGAGGAGATTCCCAGGATGTACGGCTCTACGAGAGGATTTCTGAAGCATCCCTGAAAGACCGCGCCGGCGGTGGCAAGAGCAGTTCCCACAGTCACGGCAAGCAGGACTCGGGGAATTATAAGCTCCCAGAGGATGGTGTTATGCAGCTTGGTGACAGAAGAGAGGTCTCCGAATGGCGTCATATGAGCCATTACGATCCTGTATACATCAGAGACCGAAATGTTGTAAGCTCCGAAGGTTATAGCTACGCCCACGGCGATGATAAGCAGCAGAAAAAGAGCGAGGAGGATCAGCATCTTGTGAATTTCTGAGAAATCGTATTCCTGATTGAGGCCTATGCTTTCAGCAATTCGCATCCTTTTTGTCAACCCTTCCATGAGAGTTCACCATCGAACCATTTCATGTTCTATCATAGCGCTCATATCCAATAAATTTAGCAGTTAGTATTATTGAATTCTTATTGGTTAGCAAAAAAGGGTGCAAAACATATAAATTTATCGCCTGCCAAGGCAACCCAAAAACGTTGGAGGCATAAAGAACATGACCCGTTACTGCAGCATGGCTGCCCTGCTGCTTTTGATTTCATCACTAATGGCGATGCCGGTCCTGGCATCTGACCTTAAGATGGAAGATATGAACGGCAGAGCCGTCACAATAAATAAGCCCGTCGAAAATGTGATCACTGCAGGCTATTGCCTACTGCCTTGCATTATATCTGCCCTGGGTGAAGACGAGAAGATCATCGCCACAAGCGGTGCCATCCTGGGAGGAGCCAATGAAACCATTGCTACAATCATCAACCCAAAGTTAAAGGATCTGCCGAATCTTGGATCAGCAGCATTTCCAGTTACCCTTAATGTAGAGGCGGCAGCAGCATTGAGTCCAGATTTGATCCTTCTCGAAAAGGACTGTGCTGGCCAGGGGGATAGCAGCGTTGCATATGACAAATTGATCGACACCCTGAACCTCCTCAATGATGAATTTCCCACCGTCTCTATGAATAATCAGGCCTGCAGCAGCTCTCCAGACATTACCTTGCTGTATAAAGAGATCGAACTTTGCGGAGAGATTTTCGATAAGCAGCAGAGGGCTGCGGAGATTATAGCTATACTTGATGAAGAGGTCAATATGGTCAGGAATAGAACCAGGAATATCTCCGAAGAGGATAAGCCCAAAGTCCTATTCATGGCACTGCAGGGAGGCCTGGACAGCTCAAAAGGCGCAGTTGGATCGATATTGCCGGATTACGACTGTGGAACGCTCTATCCAAATATCACCCAAATCAGCAATGCGTATACTGGAAAATCCAGATCCTTAATGTCTGCAGAGCAGCTATTGGCCATCGATCCCGAGGTTATCATCATAGTATGCTCACGGGCTGGCTTTGAGTCAAGCAAGATATACAACGAAGAGTATTACAAAGGGATTCAAGAAATAAAAGCCGTTCGGGAGAAAAAGGTATATTCAACTGGGATGCTTGAGTTCTGGAGGAATCTGGCCTGCCTGGAAATTCCAATCGAGCTTCTAATTGAGGCCAAATCCGCCTATCCGGATCGATTTGCAGATGTTAGCGTTGATCAGATGCTTACTGATCATTGCAAAAAGCTCTACGGACTGGATGACCGCCAAATACAAGACCTAAAGGAGACTATGGGATTAGATTGGATGGATAAATCCGGATTCTAACGCCAGAATGCAGAACAGGGCTAACAAGAGCTGCATATCCTGCTGATTTCTCCTTTTTTCCCGTTCTTTAAGGAATCGTTCTATCAATCATCACTGTTAAGTCGTCTCCTCGATTTTTCCTTCCATCTCCATAGATGCTTCCCGCATCCTTTCTTTCTCCACCTCTGTAGCCTGCCAGTAGCCTCGCCTTTGCGCCTCCAGAAGCCTTTGGGTCACCTCAGCCGCAGCATATCGATTGTTTTGGGAGAGCTTTTCCAGCATCTCCCTGTCAAAGATGTACAGGCTGGCTATCTCAGACCAGATCCAGCTCTCCACAGAATGAGTTGTGGCCGCGAGCCCAAGCATATTCTCAACCCTGTCCGCCACCTGCTGAGCCCCGTGAAAATCATGCTCCAGCATCGCATCCGCCCATTTGGGGTTAAGAAGCCTTGTCCTGGCACCACGCGCGATCACATCCTGCACGTCCTCGGTCTGGACTATCTCTCCGGTCGTGTCTGAGATGAGCATCTCCGCTGCCTCTCCTCGCTCCTTTTGTACCGCTCTGGATAGCCCGCCGAAGAACTCATAGTAGTGATCGAGGTCGATGATTTCCCGGTCGTGAGAATCCCGTACCTGGGAGACGAGATCGATCCTGGATAGGTTGCTGCGGTAAATGGCATCGTTCTTTACGGCATGAAGGTTCTCGGCGTAGAGGTGGTCCATCGACTGGATGAAGACCTCGCAAAGCTCCTCCTCAGTCCTCCAGATCGAGTCCTCCACCAGGGGCAGCATCCTCGTCCCGTACTCGCCTGCCTTTGGACCGAAGATGCGGCCGTTTGCCATCTTGCGAACGGTCTTCTCATCCAGGCCCATGCAGTTCAGTCTCTCCCGGTTCTGAAGCGAATGCTTGCGCACGAAGTTCATCTCCAGTGGCTCATCCTGGCCGGCGGCGAGGTTGAAGGCCCGATCCAGCAATAGGACGACATTGGGGAACATATCTCTGAAGAATCCGCAGATGTTGACCAGAGCATCGATCCTCGGCCTTCCCAGCTCCTCAAGGGGCACGAGATCAAGCCTGGGGGCCCAGGCACCGGCATCTTTTGCCAGGCGGACCCCCAGATAGCTGAGGATCTGGCCGATGGTCTCTCCCCCGGTCTTGGTGGTCTCGAAGCCCCAGAGTATTACGCCAGTGCTCTCCGGAAACCGCCCTTCCTTTTTCAGGTACGCCGAAAGGGTGTTCTCGGCGATCTCAGAGCCGCGCTCCACAGCAGTCTGGGTGGGAACGCGGGTGGGATCGAACTGGGTGAGGTTGCGCCCTGTGGGCAGGATCTGCGGCGTTCTGATGACATCGCCGCCAGATGCCGCCGGGATGAATGACATCATCAATCCCTGCAGAAAGCTCTCTACCTCGCCATCATTTGCGGAGTACATCTCCAGGAAATGCAGCCCATAGTCCAGGGTCTTCCTGAGCCGATCCGCCTGGACGCGGGCAAGGCCGCTTGCCTGAACTGCGGCATCAGCCGAGTCATCCAGACAGACTCCTGCGAGATGCGATGCCTGCCTGTCTATCTCCTCCAGTTCGCTCACATAGCGGCTCTTGTCCTTCAAGAGATCATCGAAATTATGCCCGCGAGACTCCGCAAGTATTCGGTTTAGAGATCTGCATTCCTCCCGGTCGTACCTCAGGATAAACTCCAGAAAGCTCTTCAGATCGGTGGCCTGATACCTCTCTCCGATGATGTGCAGACCTTTTGGTATGATCCTGCGCTTCATCTCGTATAGCTCCGCATGGATGCTATCGAGATCCGTCGATCTCAGGTGAAGCTCACAGGCCATCTTCAGGATCTTCTCCTCGATCCGCCTCATTCTCAACGGATCATGCAGCCTGGCCTGGCCGTACTCGTCTATCAGATCCTCCAGCTCGGCATAATCCCTGTAGAGATCCGAGGTCATGTAGGGAGGAGAGTTGTAGCCTATGGTGGTCCCGTACAGCCTGCGCTTGGCGATCACAACCTCAGAGGTGTTCACCACATGGTAGAAGTAGAGATGAGGAAGGCTGCCTATGAGCAGATCTGGAAAACACTCGTTGGACAGGCCGATCTCTTTTCCTTTTGTAAACTCGGCGAGACCGTGAGTTCCAACATGCACCACTGCGTCTGCCTTCCAGATCTTCTCCAGCCAGTGGTAGAAGCCGATGTACTGATGATGGGGCGGCCTGGTCTTATCGTGCGAGGCCTTTGCGACATCCTCTTCTCCCAGGGGTGGCCGTGCAGGCTGAACACCCAGGAAGATGCTGCCCAGCTGAACGCCCGGAATCAGGAGCCTGCCGTCGGCGACCATTACCTTTCCCGGCGGCTCGCCCCAGGCCTGTGTAACGTCACAGCGCATCGACTGAGGCAGGGAGGAGAAGAACCGCAGATATTCCTCTCCCTCAAGGCTAAATCCGCTCCGGAGAAGCCTCTCAGGCTGCTGCCAGTATGCAGAATTGAAGAGCCCCAGGTCCTGAAAGATCTCGTGCAGAGGCTTCTTTGGCAGATCCACATTGTAGCCCTCATCCTTCAGCCTCTGCAAAAGGCGGGAGACGCTGGCGAATACGTCCAGGTAGGAGGCCACAGCCAGGTTCTCCTCTCCGGGAGGATAGTTGTAGATGATGATGGCCAGGCGCTTGTCCCGGTTGCTCTTTCGCTTGAGGCTTATCCAGCTCTTGATGCGTGAGGCGATCTTAGAGACGCGCTCCTCAAGAGCGGCCACCTCGCAAGACTGCCATTCGCCCAGATCCAGGTTCTGCACAGCGCAGCAGGGTATCGGCTCTATGGACCCGTCCAGCTCCGGCCAGATCACTGCCATTATAGACTCCAGAGGAGACAGGCCGGTATCCGAGCTGCGCCACTCATCAATGTCCCGGCCATACATGCAGGCAGGAGTGAAGACGGGTGCACTCAGATCGGACAAGAGCTGGCGGGTAAGCTCCGGATCGCCGCCCATCGGCCCGCCGTTTATGCGAAACCAGGTCAGATTGACCAGCGCATCCAGCATGGGCCGCCCTTCAATGAAGAAGAACTTCCTCATGGCCCGAAGATTGTGGATTCCGTCGCAAAATACCGGGAGCAAATTGATGCCATCCAGCGTTCTTTGCAGAGATCTCAGCACCGGCTGGCACTGCTCAAAGTGCATATTGCCGTAGAATAGAATGCCCACCGTTGGACGGGCCGGGTCGTAGCCCGAAGCAGAGAGAAATTCATTTCTGTCCTGGAAGAATCCCAGCTCCGGATGGTATATGCCGTACTCGGGAAAAGCCGCCGGCTCCTTTGCCTGAGGCAGCTCGCATTTCAGGTACTCTCTGAGCAGCAATATCAGCAAGTTCCGATAGTTGTCCTTTCCGCCGTACCTCCAGTATCTGGCCAGGCGCACGTAATTTCCTGCGTCCCTCACCGGCCCCAGAGGAATCAACCGTCCCGCCGTCTGGACCAGGCTCTCCGCCCGGGAGATCTTCTTCCAGACCTCTTCAGGATCCCGGGCCTCACCGCGACCGATCTTTCCCGCAAGGCTGCGACCTGAGAAAGATCCCAGCCGGGTGATCTCCATCATCTTCCCAGCGGGAGCCATGAGGTTGACCACGATGTTGTGCTCATCCTTCAGGGTCTGGTAGACCAGGTCGATGCTGCGCCCCGAGCCCCGAATATCCAGGAATACGGCATCAGAGGCGCGCAGATCCTCTGCGACGATCCCGTCGTCTACCTTCTCCTCATCCATCTGCCTGGGATAGTAAACCTTCAGCTCCAGAGGCAAATGGAACTGTTCCTTGAGCTCCAGGGCGGCCTTGGCCAGAGCCGAGGATGAGACCGTGGAGATAAATGTAACCAACATTCTTGTCTTTCCTCTCCTCAGGACGGGGGATAGACCAGCACTCCCCGCTTATTCAGGTCGTAGTCGAGTCCCTGGAACTCGCTGAGGTACCTCTGGTGAATGGCCTTTGGGTCGAGGTCTGTAAACAGTTCCGGGTGAAGCCATTTGGCGAGGTAGGCCACGCCGATGAAGTGCCTGCAGCCGCTGAAAGGCATGTAGGTCCAGAGAGGAGAAGCGATGAGGTGGACGCTGCCCTGTTTTACAGCGGTGGTGTTCTGCAGCTCCGGCCGGTTCATGATCTCCTTTCTGATCTCTTCCATCTTGCCGGTATCATCTGCGTTCCTGCGATCGTAATCCTCCTCGCCCATGATGCGAATGATCACATCGGGATTGGATGCCACTACATCTTCAGGATTTACCTCCTGGATATCGCCCTTGCCCTCATAGAGGCTTCTGCCGCCGGCTTCCTGGATGGGTGCGATATCGAGATTAGATGCTCGGTAAGGACGGTTCTCGCTGTAGACGAGAGGCCTCTCCTTCTCAGGCAGATCCTTGACCTTCTCATCGATGGCCTTCAGGACGCCATTATAAAAGGAGATGAACCTCCCAGCTTCTTCCTGGTGCTGGAAGAGCCTTCCAAGCTTTTCCACCTCGCCCGTGTAGATCTCGGGGCGGCTACAGGCGAAGCAGGCCACCGTCAACCCTGCCCCCTCCAGCTGCTCCAGGAGCGGGCCGAGAAATGCCCCAAAGGTTCCGCTGCCCGTCCCAGGATGGATCAGAATGAGATCGGGATGCAGCTCTATAATCTTCTCAACATTCGGCTCGTAGAAGCTTCCCACGCAGGTCAGTTTCTTGTACTCCGGAAAAATGGAATATATGTCTATGTTCTCCGGACCGCCGATGATCGTGCTTGCCGGGACCCCCAGTGTGCGAAGCGTCTCCAGATGATGGGAGATATCGCAGACCACGGTCTTGATGGGCTGATAGATGGTAACATTTCTTCCCTGGGTATCGGTTACAGTTATGGGATAAGCATCATGGATGTGCCTGATCTCCGTCAGGTTCTGCTCAGTGATGCTCCCCTTGGCGAAATCAGCCTCCGCCCTGGCAATCTCATCATCGGATACGATCATGTTGCCGTCGAGGTCGCCGGGCACATTCTGCAGAGCTGTGGCTATAGAGAGGAAAATGATGAAAGCCGGCAGAGACTTGCAGCATCTTGATAGCAATGACATTCGGGCCACCTTTCACTATTCTGCAGCGGTTATCTTTACCTCGGTCTCCTCATATGGTATCTCCCTGGGCTCAGCTCCTGGCCTGTTGGCTCCCATAACCTGTCCTGTAATGCTATAATTGCCCGGCGTCAGATTGACAGAGACATTTTGGAGAGCGGCAAATTGAGCATCATCGGCCCTTGTTACCTTGATGGTCGCATTGCTCTCGTTTCCGGGAACGGCAACGCAGGCCTCACCCATGTAATGCATGGCGCCGAGTATCAGTCTGTGGGCAGTAAGATTGTAGATGCCGGGAGCGAGATTACTGAAACAGAATGTGCCATTGGCATCGGTCACTGTGATATTGGCGGGACAGCCCGCATTATCAGCAGCCATCTGAGAGTCAGCGCAGAAAGACGGCACGAACGCGAATAGAATCAGTAACGATAACGCAAAAAATATGCGTATTTCTTTTATCAGCATATTGAAATCACCTATGAATCAAGATGATATGATGAACAAGTATTACTTAATACTTTTGAGTTATTGTATGATTTAAAAAGACGAAACTTGACTGTGATTCGTCACTCATGAGAACCAATATTCAGTGGATCATCTTCCGCATCTTCAGCCTTGGTTCAGCCTCAGTCTCCAGGCTGTAACCCAAGAGGGCCAAGGCCAAGGAGAGAAGGACCACCGCCAGGCCGGGTGGTATCAACCACCACCATAGACCCAAAGCAAATCCGCCATTGGAGTAGGCGCGACTTATCATCTGTCCCCAATCGATCACAGATGGGTCCCCAAGACCCAGGAACCCCAGGCCTACCCCCATCAGCATATATCTCTGAGCTGCATTGACGAACATCATTATTGCCAGGGGAAAGACTCCAGGAAGGATATGCTTGGCCATGACATAGTGATCGCTGGCACCCATAGCTTTGACACCATAGATAAACTCCGCTTCGACTAGAGACAAGACCTGAGAACGAATTACCCTGATCCCCTGCGCTCCTCCAATCAGACCCATGACACCTCCGATGATGAATAAGCTTTGAGGAAGGAAGACCACCAGCACGATGAGCAACGGAAATCCAGGGATGGTCATCATGATGTCCACTATTCTGGTGACCATCTCGTCCGTTAGTCCTCCATAATAAGCGGAGACCATTCCAAAAAGCAGCGACGTCAGGACTGAAATGAGACCGCCTAAAAATCCCAGAAACAAAGTTGCTCTGGTCCCATACAAAAGACTGCTGAAGATGTCCTGCCCCAAATCGTTGGTGCCCAGTAAGTGGCTATTTCCAGGTCCCTCCAGGGGTCTTCCTGCCAGATCTGATGGAGCATATGGTGCCAGGTATGGACTGAAAACAGCAATCAAGATGTAGATTGCCAGCATCAGAAGAGCGGCCACTAAAGTGCCGTCTCTAGCCAATTTTGCCCACCTCGGCCCTGGGATCAATAAACGGATAGCTGAAGTCTGTGGCCATGTTGGCCAGGATGATGATCAGCGTATCCATTAAAAATATGCCCTGCAGAAGCGGAATATCTCTTACCCTCAAGGCCTCATAGGTGAGATAGCCCATTCCTGGCCAGGAGAAAATGGTCTCGACGAAGACGCTTCCCATGATCGTATGAGCCAGTTCTATTGCCATCATCGTGACCATCGGCAGCATGGCGTTCTTCAGAGCATGATGCTGCAGAATTTTCAGCTCGCCTAGCCCTTTACAGCGAGCAGTCAATATATAATCCTGGCCCACGGTCTGAAGCATCGAGGTTCTCATGAGATAGTATACGCCAGGAACCATAGCAAGGGTTAGGGCAACAATAGGAAGGACCGCGTGATAAAGCACGTCATAGTAGCTCAATCCTTCATTCAGTGCTCTGACGCTCATGTAGCCGCCCAATGGGAAAAGACCGAGATAAAACCCCAGGACCAGGATAAGAATTATCGCCCACCAGTAGGAAGGCACAGCTCCCAGGAATATCATGATCTTGAATATAAAAGAGTCGGCCAGAGATCCGCTGGACCAGCCCGAGTATGATCCTATTGCTACACCTATCAGTATGGAAAGGAGCGTTGCTGGAAGCAAGATGATCATGGTCCAGCACAGCTTGCTTATTATCACTGCCGTTACCGGCTGTCCGTATTGAATGGAATATCCCCAGTTGCCCTGAAAGACGTTGATGACATAGAGCACGTACTGATCAACCAGGGGCTTGTCAAAGCCGAACTGCTCTTCAAAGAGCTCCGTAGCAAGAGGATTCTTATCCGCCAGGCTTGGCAGTATGACATGAAGGTAATCTCCAGGCATCGCATGAATCAGTATGAAGGTGAACGTTATGCTTATGGCAAAAGCCAGAAAGCTGTAGAAGACCCTCCAGCCCAGATATTCAAGTCTCATGCCGATAGCTCTGACAGATTTCTCCCCGGCTCATTCCTTCCGTGCCACAACCAGCCTCATGGGCATTGGCATGCTCGATGAGAGATCCAAGACCTTTTCCCCCTTCAGCCCGGCTTGCCTTAATATGCCAAATAGCTCTGAGTTGGTACGCAGATGCATATGGCCATCCCCGGTGATCTGTTCTTTAAGATCCCATATCATGCTCCGGAGAGGCGCTTTCTTATCATCGTCGATGGTGAATGTCTGAGCAACAAAAAGCCCTCCAGTATTCAGACAATCAGCCACATTCTGATAGTAAGATACTGCCTGCTCTGCATCGCCTCCAAAAGAGCACGCTTCAAAAGCAATATCATAGCCTGACCCAAGGTCGTCTTTTGTGTAGTCGCCGCCTATGGCACGGACTCTGCTCCCAATCCCATATTGATTGATATAGTCCTGAGCGATCTCCGCCACATCAGGCCGATCGAAGATCACCACATCGAGGTCCGGGTTCTCCTGGGCAAACCCTATTCCAAATAGTCCATGACCACCCCCTAGGTCAATCAGCTTTCTAGCAGCCTTAAACTCAGGAAATTCCCGGATAAGCTGAATCGTATATTGAAGCCTTCCAAGCATTGCGCCCCGGGCGATCCAGTCTATGGTCTCACGATCATACTTATGCTCATGCTCATTCTTTACAGAAACAGGACCGTTTCGAAGGATTTTTTGCAGATCGGACCATTTGTCTTTGGCTTCATTGGCAAAATTGAGGTAACGAGCATAATGGGGTTCTCCCTCAACTAAAAAAGGAGCCATTTTCGGGGCGGTCAGATAGCCGCCGCCGTTTCTGGCTAGAAGGCCAAGCGAGACCAGAACATCCAGGAACTTCTCGGTTGCCTGTGGATGAAGATTCAGTTCACTGGCTAGCTGTGCGAGGCTTTTAGGCTCCTTGAGATATTTGAAGATGCCCAAATCAAATGCATTAAGAAAAATCTGGCCCACCTCATATCCTGCTATCAGTTCCCATAGGATCCTACCCTGATCTTCAAGAGGCGGCTTCATATCTGCCAGCTTCTCAGCCCTCGTAGTTTCGGCATTCATGCCTTCGCTCCCACTAAATCAGCCAGTTTTTCTATCTCATCGATGCGGACATCAATGTCTTCTCCGACAAGTCCGGCCATAAAAATCCTCTTATCCTCGGGGATAGCCACAGCTACTCTATCATTGGCCAGAGACTTAAGCATGGCCTCCTCCCGATCTGAATCCACTCTATTGAGGACGAAGCGAAGATCCTTTCCGATCTTCTGAGAGATATCGAGAATCTTTTTGGAGAGCTGAAGCGATTCATAGGTTGGATCAAGAACTGCCAAAATCATGTCGCACCCCTGTTCAACTCCCCTTCCGAAATGCTCGATCCCAGCTTCTGTATCAACGATTACCACCTCACTCTCCTTCACCTCTAAATTGTCAAGAAACATCTTGGCCAAAGCTCCCATGGGACAGGCACATCCCTCTCCGAAATCGTGGATCTTGCCAATAGCCAGAAGGCTGATACCATTCTTGGTTGCCAGATGCTCTCTGGGGATGTCATCAAATCCCCATTTGCCATCGAAGAGCTTGATCTGCTCACCCTTCGGAAAGGCCTTCATCATCTTGCCGATCATCTCCTTCTTTCCGCCAAAGAAGCTCATCAGAGGTTCAGGCAAATCAAGACCAAGCAGGCGGTGCAGACCATAATTGGATTCATCGCTGTCCACCACCAGCACACGATATCCTCTGCGATCCATGCTCTTGGCCAGCAGAGCGGCCACTGTGCTCTTGCCGCTCCCGCCCTTTCCGCATACAAGTGTCTTCATCTTTATCACCATCAACAAGTGTTTACGCTCTCTTTAAATTAAGAAGCATCTTGGTATCTACATCCCAATAGAGAGGGGTTAAATTCTCCCATCCTGCAAACCGGTCAGATCTGTGAGCAAATATCAAATCCGCACTGCATATGGGCACCGATGGGACCTCATCCGCCAGAATCTCCTGCATCTCGTAGCCGATCTTCCTGCGCTCGTCCCTGTCCGCTATGCTTCTCAGCTTTTCATTCAGCTCATTGTATCGCTGGTTGCTAAAATCATACCAGTTCTTCTGCCCAAAATAGGAGTTGCATTCAAAGTGAGATAGATCATCGGCATCATCATGCATGAGATAGGGCATGCCTGAGATGAAGAAATTGCTATGTCGTCTCTCCTCGCTATATTGCTCCGACTCAGTCAGCTTGATTTTAACGTCCAGTCCGATCTGTTTCCATTCTTCTTTTAAAACCTCAGCCATCCTGCCACTGGCGTCCGCACCATTTCCTTGAATGACAAAGATCAAGTTCAGCTTCTCTTTATCAGGTCCTTCTCTCCAACCGTCACCATCTGAATCAAGAAATCCAGCAGATTCGAGGAGGTCTTTGGCTTTTTTCAGATCGTACCCGTAATCGTCTCCAGGCACATCCTCATTTACGAAGTCATGCGCCACCACAGGCATCAAGAATGTCGTCATTGTTGGATGCGCATATCCATCAAAGACAATATCGCATATTCTTTCCCTGTTGATGGCATGAGCCATGGCATTTCTGAAATCCTTGTTGTCTGTCGGCGAGTTGTTGCATTGCATCCCCAGCTCATATCCCCTTGTATCAGGAACAACCGACACATCAATACCTTGAGAACCTATTAGACTCTTGGCAACTGCTGGACTGATGTCGCTCACCACATCAACATCACCTGACCTCAGGGAGAGTATCTGGGAATCCTTGTTTGTGATGATCTTCAGTATGGCCTCTTTCACCTGTGGTTTTTGTCCATGGTAATTCTCATTTGCTACCAGCTTCACATACTGCTCTGAGATAGCCTTCTCAAATTTGAAGGGACCTGTGCCGATAAACTTGTCATCTGCATAATGATCAGGATCATCTACTGATTCCCAAATGTGCTTGGGTATGATGCCGATGCCAGGACAGTGAGAGAGGCTGTCGAGAAATGCCGAAAAGGGCGTTTTCAGATAGAATATTGCCGTGTTCTCGTCCGGACATTCTACATGATCCACTTTAGAGAGAACCGATGAGAGCCAAAGCTTCTTCTTCTTTAAGTAATCGTGTGTGAACTTGACATCCTCTGAAGTGAATGGCTCGCCGTCGTGCCATGTGGCATTATCTACCAGGTGAAATGTCCAAATGGATGCATCGTCATTGGACTCCCAGCTTTTTGCCAGCCATCCGTCATACCCACCTTCTCTATTCCTGGCGATCAATCCCTCATAGGCAAATGACCCAGTTGGAACTCCTCCTTTGCTGAGCACATTTCCCTGCGTAAAGAAGCTGCTGCTTGCTGCAATTACCAGCGGATCCTCGCCGGAGTCTGCCGCAACATTCCCGATAAAGGACGCCGCCACAAAAAAAGACAGGAAGAGAATTCCAAACGCTCTTCCCATTGCAGATGATTTAATTGTCATTTCTTATCCCTTCAATCAGATTATCTCCAAATAGCGGAGGAGCAGTGAATTCAAAAGCTCGTTTGCTTTCTCGTCATCCACGCCATAGAGCTCCTTGAAATAGTCTTGGGTCCACTCTTCCAGATCGATGTCCTCGAATTGATCCGGATAGACTGCCTTGGCCTGCACAATCAGGCTTATGGGAAACTCCAATCGTTCCTCCATGAAGCCATTGGCCGGAAGAGAGTAAACCTGTCTCTCTTGAAGAGCTCTCAAAGCCTGAATATTTTTAAACCACTCATCCTCGTACATCTCTCTGGGTGGATGATATCCGCCCCATGTGCTAAGCAGGATTATGTCAGGATCTATAGACAGAAGCTCTTCTGCGGATATAACCTGCGTAACGGTGCTATTGTAGGCGTTTTTTGCATTAATGATATCATCCAGGAAAATTGATTGAATGGATTTTGTGCCAAAGGCATTGCCAGTTCCTCCTGACTTTTTTGCACCCAATGCCGTTGAACCGAAGAATAATACTCTAGGTTTATCTTCTTCCGAAATATTTCTGGTCCTATCTCTGATCAGTTGGACCTGCTTTTTCATGAGATCGATGGTCTTCTCTGCTTTCTCCTGCTGGCTGAATACCTCACCTAAAAGGCTTATCTCTTCATAAATAGTGTCAACTTTAACCTCGTCGTAGCAGTCCGGATATTTTAATACCACCACGGGAATGTCTAAGCCCTTCATGGATTCCAGGAACTTGGAGGTTTTTTCGTCATCATCGCCTTTATACCTCAATATTAGCAGATCCGGTTCCAATGACGCAATAGTCTCAACATTGGGCAATCCGAAAGGACCTGTGCCAAAGTAGCCAACATTAGTTAGATTATAATATTCCGGATAGAGAACATATCTGATAGTAGTACATACATGATATGTTTCATCCCCATATGTATAGTTGCTATAGGCCATGTTCTGGGAATTGCAGCAACCCACCATCTTATCCTGTACACCAAATATGTACATTACTTCATCTATCAGGCCGCCATTCATGGCGACCACTCTCTGGGGATCCTCCGGAATCGATACAGCAACTCCGCGCATATCGGTTACCGTTTTATATTCTTCGGCGGAGATGGGCGCAATAATTAGAGCGCCCATCACCAGTAGAAGAAATAAAGCTAAATGCAATTTTCTCTTTTTTATCATATTTGCACCCTCTTTTATATTGCCAAGCACCTATGTTTTTTAAAGCCAAATTTTATATAAAAATAAATTTCAGCCTCATCTGGCGCTTTCCTCCACCGTCCAGTCCATGAATTGGGCTGTGCGAATGCCCTTGGCAGTCTTCTCATCCACGCCGTAAACCTTCTGGTAGAAATTCAGCAGCCACTGGTCCAGCTCGATGTCCTGGAAGCGCTCCGGATAAGCGGCCTTGGCTATGACCATAACATCGATAGGATATTCCAGGCGTTTGGCGCAGTTGCAGGGTGTCCAGGGCAGAGCCATCACTCTCTGATTCTTAATGGCTTTCATCTCCTGGAGGTTCTGGTAGTAAGGAGCCTCATAGAGCTCTCTGGGAGGATGGTAGCCCCAGGCGGTGCAGAGCACTATGACATCCGGATCGAGGGCCAGAACCTGTTCCGTGCTCAAGACCTGGAAGTTGCCCACATTCTCTTGATAGGCATTCCTGGCGTTTGCGATCTCCTCTATAAAATTGGACTCAATCGTCGTAAGGCCATGAGCGGTTCCCGCTCCACCATCTTTTCTGGCATTGGGAGAGAGGCCGAACATGAGCACTTTCGGCTTTTCCGCCTCGGGAATATCTCTGGTTCTCTCCTGGACCATGTCTACTATGCTTTCCAGATAGTCTGCTACCTCCATGGTCTTCTCCTCGCCTGCAAATAGCTGTCCCAGTATCCTCATCTCCTCGGTGATGACCTCTTTTCCCGGCTTGTCGAAGCAGGGCGGGCCGTAGAGAACGATTAATGGTATGCCCATGGACTCAATGCTCTGGATGGTCTTTTTGGCATTCTCGTCATCCGGGCTCTGGAAGGTGCAGTCTCCCAGCCTCAGGATGACCACATCGGGGTCGAGTCCAGCCAGTGTTTCGTAATTCACTGCAGTTCCCGACTTGCAGACCAGGGGCAAATCCCTGATCCAGGGATTGAGATAATTCACAGGATTCATACCGTCGTTGTAGGTGAAGTTGCCTCCTTTCACAGAAGGATACTCAAACTGCCATACTTTGGGTAGACACTCCGATCCCAGTCCTACAAGCTTGTCCTGGACCCCGAGCAAGGTCATCACGCTTTCCACCAGCCCGTCGCTGATGGTAACAACATGATTGATTTGTGATGGAACCTCAACGGCAACACCACGGCTATCAACTATTGTTCTCGTCTCCTCAGCAGCCCAAGTTGTGCCAATAACCAGGCACACAAGGGCGAAGGCAAATAAGCACTTCTTTTGGATGATCATCTCCTCCTGAATGATTCATGACAATTTGCATCTATGCAACTGCCCAATCCATCCACTGGGCAGATCGCAGCTTCTTAGCAGTTTCTTGATCAACTCCATAGACATTCTTATAGAAGTCCAGCAGCCATTCGGCCAGGTTGATGTCCTGGAATCGATCCGGGTAGGCAGCCTTGGCGATCACCATCACATCGATGGGATACTCCAGCCGCTTGGCACAATTGCAGGGCGACCAGGGTAGAGCGGTTACATTCCTATCTTTAACCGCCCTCATCTCCTGCAAATTCTGGTAGTAGGGAGCCTCATACAGCTCGCTTGGAGGATGGTAGCCAGATGCCGTGCAAAGAACAATGGAATCTGGGTCCAGTGCCAGTAACTGCTCGGCGTTCAGAGTCTTGAAATAACCAGGATCCTGGAAAGAATTTTGGGCATGAACAATTTCTTCTATGAAGGACGACTCAATGGTATCAAGGCCGAATACCTGTCCTGCACCGCCCTCCTTTCTGGCGGAGGGAGACAGCCCCAGGATCAGCACTCTGGGCTTTTGCCCCTTAGCGATGTCTTTGGTTCTATCGTTTACCAGATTCACCTGGCTTTCCAGGAATTTTGCCAGATCATCAGCTTTATCCTCTTTGCCAAAAACCCCACCTATGATTCTTATCTCGTCGGATAAAGTCGAGATGTCCTTGTGCTCATCCTCGTTGAAGTTATGAGCATACAGCACAACCAGAGGTATTCCCAGGGACTCGAAGCTGGATATGGTCTTTTTCGCATTCTCATCATTGTACCTGAGGGAGCAGTCGCCGGCCCTCAGAAGAACCACATCTGGCTTTAGCTCAGCTATCGCCTCGAAGTTCGGGGCGGCATTGCCATTAGCAACAATTGGAAGCTCTCTCAAATGGGGATAAAGCAAGCTGACAGGATTGGCTCCGTCTTCGTAAACAATGGGCATTCCTTTCACGCTTTCATAGGTGTAGTTCCAGATCTTTGGAAGACAGGTAGAGCCTATGCCCACGATTTTATCCTCTTCTCCCAAGACCAGCATGGTACCCTCGATCAATCCGTCGCTGATGGTTACCACACGATCGATCTGCACTGGAACCTGCACCTCTACTCCGCGGCTGTCAACTACCGTCCTCATCTCTTCTGCTGCCCAGCAGCTTACAGGAAAAAGGAAAAAGCAGCATAATGCTAAAAAGATAATTTTTCTATTCATCCACATTGAATTCACCTATCAAAATCCCGTATCATCAAGCCATTCCAGACACAGGCCCCTCTTTATCTCCTGGGCAGTCTCCTCGTCAATGCCATAGAGCTTCATGTGGTAATCATTCAGCCACTCTCCGATATTTACATCCTGGAACCTCTCGGGATAGGTGAACTTAGCCTCGATCATCAGGCTGACGGGAAAATCAAGCCTCTCGGTCCTGCATCCGATGAGGGGGAGTCCTGTAACCTTCTTTTCTTTGATGGCCCTGAGCTCCCGCAGGTCTTTGAAGCTCTCGTTGTTGTAAATCTCGTCGGGAGTGTGAACGCCCTGAGCGGTTGGCAAATATATTACATCAGGATCGAGAGTCAATAGCTGCTCTGCAGACATAAGCTGGCGGCCGTCTCCTTGAAATTCATTCTTTGCATTGACAATGCCTTCTACAAGAATCGACTCAAGGATATTTTCTCCATCGACGTAGGCAACGCCACCCTTTCCAGCGCAATAGCTTGATAGCTCCAGATAAAGGAAGCTCTTCTTTTCGTCATCAGGGATATCTGCAGTTCTGTTCTTGATGAAATCCACCTGATCTTTGAGCAGGTTTATAATCTCTTCTGCTTTATCCTCTTTCTCAAATATTTTTCCTAGAAGCTCCACTTCTTTATAAACAGCTTCCGTCTCATCCCCATCGTATTTTGCGACCTGATTGAGGACGACAACCGGGACCCCCAGCTTTCTCATTGTGTCAATGCTCTTGAGATATGTCTCTCCGCTATCCCTTCCCCATTGCCTTGTGCTCACAATGATAATATCCGGGTTTGTGCCAGCGATGGTTTCATAATTCTCCTTGCCGATGGAGCCGCTGAATGGTATTGCTTCATCATCCAGTATTTTAGGATATAGAATTGCTTCAACATAGGCAGGCGTGGCGTGGCTGTAGCTCTTGCCATTGTAAGTGTAGCTTCTTGTTGTATTCCCGCCTTTGGTGCAACCACCCTTCCCTACGATCTTATCTTCATCTCCAAAGGCGCACATGGTTGTGGCAATAAGACCGGTGCTTATCTCAGAGACCCTCTCTGGAGGCTTATAAATCGTGACCTCTGTGCCTGTGGCGTCGACTATGGTCTTTGGATAATTCTCCTTGATATGACGAATCCGGTCCAGATCCTCTGATGAGATATCCCCTTTCTTAGAAGATTCTTCCGCAGCCTTCAGCTCATCGTCTGAAATTATATTGTCCCCATCGGCGTCTCCCGGGACATTTATCTGTCCGGAAGAAGCCGCTTCCGATGCGCATGCTGCGGCCAGCAATAAGAAAAAGCATGCCGCCCCCAGCAAAATGATCTCTGATCGTTTTAAAATGCCCAGTTGTTTTAGCATACTATCACCTCAAACATGCTGTCTGCCTATGCGTTCATGTACACTCTCCCATCCGGCAAAGCCTTCACACTCATTGCGAAGGGCAACGTCTCTGGGCAGCACCATCTTTATGCCGCCAACATTCCTCACAGAGCACATATCCTGGTAGATCTCATCCATCGTGTCTTCAGTGATGACATTCTGGGACGACCCCTCCTTGAGGATTCGATTGTCCTTCATCACCACCACCTTATCGCAAAACCAGCTAACATGGTTGGGATCGTGGCTGCAGGCAAGAATTGTCACCCCGCTCTCCGCAACCAGGCGCATAATCCTCCAGATGCGGACCTGATTGCTGAAGTCCAATGCAGACGTCGGCTCATCCAGAAACATGAGCGGCGTCTCCTGCGCTATGGCCCGGGCCATCAAAATCATCTGCCTTTGGCCCCCTGAGAGCTGGTTATAGGGAAAATCGGCCAGCTCTGTGAGCCCCAGGAGATCCATAGCATCAGCCGCCTTCATCTTATCCTCTCGACTGATGCCGAAAAATCCATTAAGCCTTGGAGTTCGTCCCATCAGGACCACCTCTCGGGAGAGGTATGGAAATGGAGGCTTGTGCTCCTGGGGAACATAGGCCACGACCTTGGCCATCTCCTCGACCCGGAGAGACCTTACGTCTTTTCCATCCATCAATACCGATCCACCATGTGATTTCAGAAAGTTCAGACAGCACTTGAATAGCGTCGTCTTTCCGCAGCCGTTTGGGCCAAATAGGCCGCAGAGTTCTCCTTCTTCCACATCAAAGGAGACTCCATTGAGCACCGGAATGGTTCCATAATTGAAACGAAGATCCCGGACATCGAGCATAGGTGTCATTCAAACATCGCCTTTGATCAGACTATTTCCAGGTACCTCAGAAGCAGAGAGTTCATCAGCTCCGCTGCCTTGTCATCGTCAACGCCGTATAGATCCTTGAAATAGTCCCGGATCCAACTATCAAGATCAATGTCCGTGAATCGATCGGGATAGACAGCCTTGGCTTCTATCATCAGGTTTATGGGAAACTCAAGTCTCTCATCCCGACAGGGTGTGGCTGCAAGGGAGTAAACCCGCTTATTTTTAAGCGCACTCAAATCCTGCACATTCTTGAACCGTTCCTCATTGTACATCTCTCTGGGCGGATGATGGCCGGAGTAGGTCGGAAGAATGATCACATCAGGGTCTATGGACAAAAGACGCTCGGAGGAGATGATATCTGTCGTACTTCCATTGTACGCATTTTTGGCATTTACGATATCTTCCAGGAAGATCGATTCAATAGTATGCGTCCCCAGTGCATAGCCTGCTCCGCCTTTATCTTTTGCTGATGTCGGCGCGCCGAAGTAGAGCACTTGGGCCCTGTCCTCATCTGCAATATCATGGGTTCGGTCTTTGATCAGCTGAACCTGCTTATCCATGAGGCTTACTATCTTCAGAGCCTTTTCCTGTTGACCAAATACCTCTCCAAGAAGCCTCACCTCCTCGTAGATGGTGTCTACAGAAACATTGTCGTAGCAATCCGGATATTTCAGTACCACAGCCGGTATGTTGAGGCGCTCCAGGGCGTCCAGGAATTTAGCGGTGCCTTCATCATCCGTACCCAGATCTCTCAATATCAGCAGATCGGGATTAAGGGAAGCAATGTTCTCAACATTAGGTGTTCCGTAAGGCCCTCCAAAACCTCCCACATTGGTGAGATTCCGGTAGTTCGGATTCAGAACAAATGAGATCCAGGTGCATACTCGATGGTCTTCTCCGTCATATGTATAGTTCTCATATCCACCACCCTTCTGGTATATGCTTCCGCCAACCAGCTTATCCTGCTCTCCGAAGATGTACATAGTGGTGTCTATCAACGACCGGCTCATGGCAACCACCCTCTGCGGATCTTCAGGAATCGATACCTTGACGCCTCGCATATCGGTTACGGTTTTGGATCCTGCGGCGTCGATCGGATTGATCTGAACAGCGATAATTGCCATTAGAGACAACAAGATCAACATTTTAGTCATTTTCACGTCGGTTCCTCCATTGGATTGATGCTGTCGTTCTTTTTCAAAACAGTCATATGCCTTGCTTGAATCATCGATATCAACTTCCCAACCTTCGACGTCCATCTCAAGACCCATCCCCGCAGACTCACCCCAGCATCGCCTTCCCTCTGGTTCTGAGAAGATAGAACAGGTACGGAGCACCGAGAATTGAGGTGATGATCCCCACCGGAATCTCAGCGGTGGTAAGCGTCCGGGCCATGGTATCGCAGACCAGAAGATATGCTCCCCCCAGCATTGCTGATGCCGGAATCACATAGCGGTGATCTGGCCCTAGCATCATGCGCGTGGCATGAGGCATCATCAGGCCCACCCAGGCGATTATCCCCACCGTCGATACCGCCAGTGAAGTTACCAATGTGGCCAGGGTGATCAGGACAAACTTGTACTTCTCAGGATTGACTCCAAGGGCCCTGGCTTCGTCATCTCCCATGGAGAGGATATTCAGCTTCCAGCCCAATGCCCACATGATCAGAAAACTGGGTATGATGATGGGCACGAGCAGACGAACGTCATTCCAGGTGGCATAGTAGAAGCCGCCCATCAGCCAGAAGACGATCTCCCTCAGAGCTGCATCGGTAGCCACATACTTGAGGATTGAGACCATCGCAGAGAAGACTGAGCCAATGATAACACCTGCCAGGATGAGAGTTACGATGGGCGTCTCCTTCCTAACCCTGGCCAGGAAATAGGCCATGGCCACGGCCAGGGAACCAAAGATGAATGCGGAAAGCTGTATCGACAGGAGAAAGTCTGAGAACACTATTCCCAGAGCCGCTCCAAAGGCCGCTCCCGAGGAGATTCCCAGGATGTACGGCTCTACAAGAGGATTTCTGAAGCATCCCTGAAAGACCGCGCCGGCGGTGGCAAGAGCAGTTCCCACAGTCACTGCAAGCAGGACTCGGGGAATTCTCAGCTCCCAGACGATGGTGTTATGCAGCTTGGTTACAGAAGAGAGATCGACAAATGGAGTGAGATGAGCCATAACAATCGAGTAGACATCGAAGACTGAGATGTTATAGGCTCCAAAGGTTATGGCCAAGCCCATTGTGAATATCAGCAGGGCCAAGAGAGAAAGCAATATCAATATCTTGTTAAATTCCGAAAGGCCGAATTCACGATCCAGGCCCAGGCGCTCCGCAATGCGCATCTTTTTTGTAGGCTCAATCACACAGACACACCAGCTACTTCCTTATTTTTTATTATTCTCCGCTTCTTGTTAACAATTGATATTACGATTATTTCATTTCATGGCAATAAGTAATCAGAGACCATAAATAGTTGTCGTTTGAACCAGAAATAATAAGGCTGCAAACCAGCCAAAAAGAAATGGTAGGATCTGGCATTTTCTGCCATCTCCCAAAATTGCAAATCTATCTCACAAAGGAGAGCTTGTTCTGAGCTATTGGTGTTCCCATGGCGATTCCTCGCTTGGTGTGGTACATATCTATCACTCCGCCATATGCCCAGAATGAATCGGCGTAGTATAGAGGCAGGGTCGGCAGATCCTGAGCATGCACAACCTGAATCTCATCGACAAGCTCCATCCTATTATCAGGATTCATCTCAGAAACCTCCCGGCCCAAGAGATCATTTAGCTTCTGGTTCTCAAAGTAGCGAGCGCTGTTGAATGAAAAACCTTCGCCAATCAGCCTGCTCAAGATTTCAGGATCTGCTCCCATTCCTCCATGGCTGTTCAGAGCCATATCGAAATTCCACTCCGAGACCAGGCTGTCACGAGTTTTGGAGTCGAGACTTCTTAAGGATATTTTAAACCCGGACTGCTCCAGCTGCTGCTTAATCATCTCTCCAGCACGCTCGTCTGTAGATGTGATCAGCATCTCCATCTCTATGGGCTTGCCATCCTTGGTGAAGTACTGACCGTCTTTGGCATAACCCAACTCACCCATGATCTTCTCGGTCTCAGCAGGATCGTAATCGTACTTCTCCACATCCGGATTAAATAAATCGTTATCAGGGGCAAGCAGACCTGGGCTGGCGATGACTCCGTAGCCGCGCAAGACGGTATCCACCAGAGCCTGTCTGTCGATGGCGTAGTAAAGGGCCTGCCTGAACCTTGCATCGGAGAAAAGCTCCTTCCTATGGTTGACCATGATCTTGGTGATGCCGTCGTGCGAACCCTTCAGGACATTGAAGCCCATGCCCTCCAGCTCCTCAGCCTTCTCAGGAGGAACGGTTGCAGCGTCGACATCGCCCTTCTCCAGTGCCGCAGCCGCCATCTCATTGCTGACCTTCACAAACTTGAGCTGCTTTACCCTGGGAGCGCCCAGGTAGTAGTCATCATAGGCTTCGTAGAGGTATGTCCCCTGGGCCTTATCGTAATCGACCAGCTTGAAGGGCCCGGTGCCGGTTAATGCCTCCTCATTGAGGAACTCAGCAGGATTGGCCACGTCTTTGTAGATGTGCTCGGGAATTATGGGGAGCGCTCCAGCAACCATCTCGATGAATGGGGCATAAGAGCCGTTCAGATAGAGCTTAACGGTATAGTCGTCCAGAGCCTTTGCAGACTTCACGAGTTTTGGGCTTACCAGCGGATAGGGATGCTCCTTGGTGTAATCGATGGTGAAAACCACGTCCTTAGCAGTGAAAGGCTCTCCGTCCTGCCAGGTCACGTTCTTTCTCAGATTGAAGACGTAAGCATCATCCTCCAGCTGCCAGCTCTCCGCGAGAGCAGGAACGTAGCCGTTCTGGTCCTTCCATACGAGTGTGTCGAAGATCAGGCTCATTCTGATATATCCCGGCCCTCTCGGGTAATGGCCGTAAGGGGAGGGAAATCCCCAGTCGCCGGTCGGGTCGGCAATTGTAAACGCATCAATCGTTTCGTCGGAAGCCAGAGCAGGACTGCAGAGAATACAAAGCAGGCCCACGACTACGAATCCGAGTGCAAGCGGCAATTTTAATGACAAAGTCCTGTCATTGCCTTTCATTGGCCAGATTTCTTCCATGCTAAACCCTCCTAGTAATATTATAAAATTATAAAAACATTAATTAATTTCTACATTTGGTTCCTCGATTTAACCTTGCCGACCTCATCTTGAAGCTGCCGCATCCACACGGGAATGCGCACTTCTTCCTGAGGGTAAAAGTCTTTAACATACGGCTTGATATCGACAACAGGGCTTCCATCCACCGCTTCAAGGCCAAAGACCTCCAGCACATTTGATTTCCGTTCCTTCAGCCGGACGACGGTCATAAGCACGGGATTGGGCCTTGCCGGACTGCAGGTGCTGAAAATGCCCTTTTTGGAAATGGATTCCCTGCCCATAGGGTGCACCTTGGTGAGCGATCGGCCATCCTCAGGAACTTTATGTGCCCAATATAAAATTATGAGATGAGAATATTCATCGATTCCTTCGAGAATCTCAGCAAGGCTCTCATCGATGATGATATTCGAAACTTCTTCGAGCATCTCACCACTTTTCCCCAAGGCGTCTTCGAGATCTCCCTGCATTTGAAGTCCATTGCCATCTGCTACAAGAAATGGTTTAACGATCCTGTTTTTTATGACCCCCACCGGTCGCAGCACAATGTCGCCAGATGTTTGCCCACATTGATCCGGCAAAATCTCAGGAGCTTTTTCAAACTGAATCAGGTAATTGTATCCGAGATCGGTCAGGGATATCCTCTCAAAGCCGTATTGTGTTATTATTCCCTCCAGCTCCTCTGGCGATATGCGCATATCAATCGGCGGACCACATGGCTGCACCTCTTTCTTGCATTCGATGATGGCAACTCTCCCGGAAGGCTTTAAAACGCGCCGAATTTCGCTAAACAGGGTCTCCTCTACATCGGCCAGATTGAGGGAATGCAGCACCGTAGAGAGGAAACAAATGTCTACAGAGCCATCCTTGACCGGCAAAGGACCGGAAATATCACAGACCTCTGCCGTGATATTCTTTAAACCCTCTGAAACAACTTTGTTCCTCAAATCTGCAATTGAATCCGGGTTTCTATCCAGCGCATACACTCTGCCGGAATTGCCGATGATCTGCGAAGCTCGAATGGAGTAATCTCCCGGACCGCAGCCCAAATCCAGAAAGAAATCCCCACTCTGAAGATCAAGCTTCCGAAAAACGAGATCTGAGTCCTGCATCCAGAAGCTGCTCTTGCCCTTTTTATGCTGATCGTGTCTATCGCAACGATGCTCGCAATTTATATCGGATTTATCCATGTCGTTCTCACCAGGATTCGGATCAACTCTTGATTGAAGATGACCTTCTTGCAGGTCTTTTGGAAACAATCCCGCTTCCCTCGACCTGACGATATTCGTTTCCAGCACAAATGAGACAGAGACCATCTACTGCTTTTGTTGCCATTATCATCTCGCCGCAATTGCCACAGAAAACGCTCTCTGTAATTGGAGCGTATTCAGGCAGGAGGGGCTTTACGGTCTCTAATGAAAAGAGTTCATCGAAAGGAAGGAGGATGATGCCAAAGGCCGCTTGCCTGCCAGCATTCCGAAAAGCTGCTTTTTCCTCTGTGCCCCCCATCCGGTTCTTTATCACCATCTCCATAAGCGGATAGAACTCAGGAGCTGCCTTTGCCACACTCGAACTGAAATCGGGCCGAACCCTGATGCGAACTGCCGTCTCCCTTCCCCGAATGGCGAATGTCACTGCCATCCGTCCCAGGTCACGGTATACCAATGCATTGTTTCCCAGTGTGCAGCCGGATACGGCCTGCACTCCGTCGGCAAAGCAGGCGTTGATCTCTACCACGGCCATGAGGCCCTCCAGGCCGTCGGATGAGATCGAATCCAGGCCCAGCAGATTCAGGCCATACACGGAAGCCATGACGCCAAGCGCACTTCCCGGACAGAAATGGCCATGAATCTCTGCGGTCTTAATGAGGCAGCGGGCCAGATCATTATCACGTATGGCTTGAAGGAATTCTCCTCTGGGATTTTGCTTCAGTTCTTCAATACAATGTTGTTCATCCGTTTCGCTCAATCCAACCATCTCGAATTACAGTCTCTTCAGCTCGTCGACCGCTTTCAGTATTACAGACCTGATCTTCTCTCTATCGGTATCGATTTCCAGCAGATCTGCAACCTGGTGAATAAGCGGAGAGAGCAATTGCATCTGTTCTTTTACAGGAACCCTCAGTCCTCTGTGAAGGTCATGCATGTCTTTCATGAGGTCCTGCACATCACAGTCTTCAAACGTTTCGCTGGCTAAAGCCATGGACCTATGAAGCTTCTGGATAAATTCACGTTTAACATCATTTATCTGTGCTACATGTTCCCGGCCAATATCGGTCAGGCGGTAATAGGTCTTGCCATCTTCAACTCTTCCCGAGATCCAGCCTTCTCGCTGCATCTTCTTCAAGAGAGGGTAGACTGCGCCCGTGCTGGGTTTCTTCCCGGAGATAGCTTCCACTTTCTTTATTATGTCGTAGCCGGATGCCTCACCATCCTTCATAATGTGAAGCATAATCATCTTCAATATTCCAGTTGCCATTATATCAGTATCGTCATATCGATGCATATATGGCTGTTGGCCATCAATCATTGCGTTCGGTCGCTGCAACAATCCTTACGAGGAGACTACTAAGACATATCTAATAAGACATATCCACTCAGATATATATACTTTTTGAGCCCATTGTGTCTATAAGGTATGAATAATAACCGACTATTTCGTAAAGAAAGAGAGGAGATGGGAAACAAAGGCCATCTCAATGAGCCAATTAAGATGATTCCACACCCAAAACCTTCAGAGGATTGATGCCCGCGCCCTGAAGCACCTGGAGATCATTCAAGCCACCCAGATGAAACTCCTTTATGGTAGAGACAAAGTTCTCAGGAGAGCTAGCAGAGTCCATCAGAATCTCATCCATCTTCAGCCTCCAGGCCCAGGCTGGCCAGGTGTCGGAGTGGCTCAGGTTGAAGCCCTTGTCGAGGTCGAATCCCAGCACCAGCCCGTCACCCGAATTGGACGACGCATTCCAGCGGATGAATATTCCCGCTACGCTGGTATTGTATTTATTCTTCAAGGCACCGGTCTCGTCTGTGGTGAGATATTTGGCGAATAAACCGCTCTTTCCCGGGGTGCAGTCCCAGGCCGCCAGGAAGTAGTCCTCTTTGCACCAGTTGGGACAGCTTATCACCTTGTAGCTCTGGTTATTGAAGTCGGTAATCGGAAGCTTATCCTCGACATACTTTGCCTCCAAAAAGCCGCTGGAGATTCCCGGGCAGAGGTGATCGTGCAGCTCGACCGCTTTCATGAATATGTATGTGGCATTTTCATGAGCCCACATGTTGGCGATGGGAAGCATATGATCGAAGACCCCTGGCTTCCAGGTATCCATATTAGCCAGGACTTGGTCAATGCCGATGGTATCCGTTTTCTGGACCTCAAAACCTGTAGCGCTGGCGTTTACCTTCATGTAGACCGCCTTGCCGGTGCTCTTATCAAAAAAGCCGAACCATAGCGGTTTCCAGGGCGGACTCTGCACATCGACCAGGTTCTCCTTGCCTGGCGTGCAACCTGAAATATCCATAATCGCATCCAGGCACAAATTTGTGGTCTGACCATTGATCACCGGATATCCGGCATTGGTGAGCGCCAGCACATCAACATCGCCCTTCTTAAATCCCAGCTCATTCATGGCATGCTTCGCGGCATCCGCGCCCAGCTGGTACATATCCACTTCGCTGGAAAGGGCCATTCCAGGGAGCAGGGCAAATATGAGCAGAATTGCCGCTGCGCCTCCCATAAATCGATCTATTATCACATTGTCACCTATTTCTTTGCTTATGTCGTAATCAACATATCTATTAAGATATAAATACTTATTGACAAATTCGTATCTTACTAATAATACGTATTTTTGTGAACTTTATAACTCACAGTCGAACAGGAGATGTTATGGCTTTTATAAAAATTGAAGATTAGAGCATTCATTTCCGAGCAATGTCGATATCCATCGGCCCCCACCCGGTCTCAAGGGTGCGAGAGCGCACCGATCTGAATCCAGCCTTCAGCATGGATTCGGCAATGAAGCCCTGATCGAAGGCCATCATCGGCCCGTTCATGGCCCAGCCCACAGTACAGAGCACATAGAAGTCCGGCTTCGTTCCCTCATCAGTAAGGCCTTCAGAGAGGTTTACGAAAAGGCCGCCTGGATTGAGGGCCTCGTAGATCTTCTTCATAACCGCGTCCATATTTTCTCGGGCAAAGTTGAGGGTGGCACTTGCCCAGATGAGATCGTAACCCTCACCGATAGGATCATGGTTGTAGTCTCCGGCCAGAACCTCCATCCGGTCCTCCAATCCGTACTCTTTGATGAACCTCTCCGCAACTTCGACCACAGGCTTTCGGTCAAAGATCACTCCTCTCATGGTGGGATGATTTGCGACCATTGAAATTCCAAAGATGCCTGGACCGCCGCCCAGATCCAGCATCTTTCGAAATGATGCAAACTCAGGCTGCAGAGAGATCAGCTCTGACATCTGCTGGGCAATGCCCGCGCGCTCATTATTGGCCATCCAGGATGCAAACTGGCTCCATTTTTGAGGATCGGCATCGTCCTCCGAAGGCTTTGCCGGCGGTCCCTCTCGGATCATCTTTGTCAGGTTTGCCAGCATCGCATCGGTGATGGAGGCCTGATGGACAAAGCCTTCCCCCAGATAGGTTGGGCTTCCCTCAACCAGAAAAGCCTGGGCAATCGGCGTGTTCTGATAGAGACCATTGTGCTTTTCTAAGAGGTCGCAGGCGGCCAGGCCATTTAAAAATACCATGGTGTTGCGGATGTGACAGCCGATATTCTTCGCTACCTCTTCCGCGGATTTGGGCCCGGATAGCTGGTTAAATACCTTTAGCTCGATTCCGCTCATCAGCAGCTTAGCTTTAATAGGAGCATAAAGCATCCTGTAAAGCACCTCACAGCTGACAACTATCTCTGGCAGATTCATGGAATTATCTCCAGGTAACGCAGGAGCAGTGCGTCTTTAAGCTCGTTTGCCTTATCGTCGTCTACACTATAAAGTTTTTTGAGGTAATTGCCGATCCACTCTTCGAGGTCGATGTCCTCGAACCGGTCTGGATAGACGGCCTTCGCCGCTATCATCAAGTTAATTGGAAACTCCAGTCTCTCATCCATTATCGGTGTGGCTGTGAGGGAATAGACCCGCTTATCTTTAATGGCCTTAAGCTCCTGGACCTTCCCAAATTGCTCTTCATTGTACATCACACTGGGAGGATGATAGCCGGAGTATGTCGGCAATATTATTACATCAGGATCTATGGATAAAAGGCGCTCCGCAGAGATCAGCTCGGTATTGTCGCCGTCATAAGCGTTCTTGGCATTGATTATGTCCTCCAGGAAAGCTGACTCTATAGTATCGGTGCCGAAAGCATATCCTGCGCCCCCTCTATCCTTTGCATAGGATGGTGCGCCAAAGTACAGCACTCGGGGCCTGCCATCATCTGCAATGTCTTGGGTCCTCTCCCTGATCAGCTCTACCTGCTCGTTCATGAGGTCAACGATTTCCTCAGCCTTCTCCTGCTTTCCAAATATCTCTCCCAGGACCTTGATCTCTTCATAAATGGTGCCGACGCTGATGTTATCGTAGCAGTCTGCATACTTGAGCACGACTACGGGAATCTCCAGGCGCTCCATGGCGTCCAGGAACTTCGCTGTGTTTTCCTCATCTATGCCCTGATCTCTCATTATCACCAGGTCAGGACTAAGTGAAGCCACAACCTCTACGTTGGGTGCAACTCCAAGGGGCCCGCCAAAACCCCCCACATTGGTGAGATTCCGATACTCCGGATTGAGCAGGAATGAGATGAAGGGGCATATGCGATGGGTTTCATTGTCATAGGTGTAGTTGCCGTACCCATTGTCTTTATTGTAAATGCTCCCGCCCACCAGCTTGTCCTGGACACCAAAGGCGAACATGGTGCAGTCTATTAATCCGCGGCTGATTGCAATGACCCTCTGCGAGTCCTCCGGGATCGAAACCTGGACCCCGCGCATATCGTTTATTGTCTTGTAGCCCTCCGAGGCAACCGTGGATGCCTGCAAAGCGACGATCGCTATCAAGATAGATAAAATCTGCATTCTTTTGGATTTCGTGATCATGGTTTTACCCCTGATATATCGATACAGACGTGTCGATAAAGATATATTAAAATGGTATAAATACCTTTTGACTCAATCGGCTTTGCATGTAATGTCCCTAAAACGAGGGACTTTCTTTGCAGCCATCGCGCGTGCCCAGACTTTATTTGCAGAACAGACTTTGCATGCAAAGCCGACTCAATCGAACAGATATAGTATAAATATATGTGTTTATTTCGTAATGAATTCTTCAGCCATATCTGGGTGTCTCATCAAGAAAGCGTGTCATAATACAGCGTGAATTACCATCTCTATCAGCAATAGTAGTATCCGTTTCCACAAATCCGAACTTTTGAAACAGGCAGCGTGCAGGTTGCCCAGCAGGCTCACCATCTCGGAACGTACAAACCGTGACCGTCCGGGCCGGGTCGAGTTGATTCAGCGTACAGCGCAGCAGTTTTGACCCTGCACCACGCTTCCGGTATTGTTCGAACACGCCAAACCATGAAATGCGATTATGCATGCACGAAAATCCGATAATCCCCATAACGGCCGCTACTGTGCAATCTATCGCCATAAAGGCCTCGCGGTGTTCAATTTTCGCGCGCATATATGCCTGAAATTCCGGATTGTTTGCCATCGAACCCTTAAACAGCGGTTCCATTTCCGCCGCTAATGCCAGCCATTGCGGGATATGTGCCGGTGTGACTTCTGTGATGAGCATAAATATCTATTCCTCCCTCAACAAGAAATTTGTGGCTCCTCGCTATTTAGTATGGTGAACTCGAATCAAATACTCTGTGCCTTCGCACCTCTGTGGTAAACTGCTATGCTCTAACCTAAACACAGAGAAGCAGAGGCGCAAAGGCAAAAATTTCTGCCAGACCTCACCCACACAATTCAGCGAAGAGCCATTCCAGGCGACCGAGGAAGCCCAGCGGGTGGTCTGGAACATCCGGCTTCCTCGCATACTTTTTGGAATCCTGGCCGGAATGGCTCTGGGAATAGCAGGCGCAGTGATGCAGGTGGTTCTCAAGAACCCCCTGGCCAGCCCCTACACTCTGGGAATCTCTTCGGCTGCAGGATTCGGAGCTGCGGTGACCATACTACTGGGCCAAGGGTTTTTCGGAAGCTACCTCATCGCAGGAAACGCTTTCGTCTTCGCATTGCTCTCCTCGATGGTCATTGTGGACATCGCCAGGCACAAGGGCGCCACTCCCGAGATAATGGTCCTGTCGGGAATCGCGATCATGTACTTCTTCTCAGCCTGCACCACACTGCTGGAGTACTTTGCAGACTCGGACGCAGTCAAAGGCGTGGTCTTCTGAATGGTCGGAAGCCTGAGCAAGGCATCATACAGCGAGCTGTACGTGCTCTGTTTCGTGCTGGCGGTTTGCGTTCCCATACTCATCTGGAAATCATGGGACTTCAATGTCATGAGCTCAGGAGATGAGACCGCTAAGAGCCTGGGGATAGACGTAGGGCGAACGAGGAACATATCAATGGTGATATCCAGCTTGATAGTGGCAAGCATTGTGGCCTTCACCAGGACAATCGGATTCGTAGGGCTGGTGGCACCTCACATCGCCCGCATGGTCGTAGGGGGAGACAACAAGTTCGTCCTGCCGGCAGCAGCGCTTTTAGGCGGACTGCTGCTGGCGGGAGCGGATGTTGTGGCCCAGCAGATCATTCCGCCGGTGATCCTTCCCATTGGAGTTATGACTGCGTTCATGGGAATTCCGTTGTTCTTCTACCTGATAATGAGGCGGAAAAAAGGATACTGGTAATATGACGGCAGATAAACGATTGATGCTAAAGGTCAGTGACCTGGTCTTCGCTTATTCCGGCGTGAAGATCCTGGATTGGGTATCGCTGGAGCTGGAAGAGTCAGAGGTACTGGTTGTTATTGGTCCAAACGGTGCAGGCAAATCCACATTGATCAGGTGCATGAACCGGGTGCTCAATCCCCAGAGCGGGACGATAGCTCTGGATGGAGTTGACATCAGGGATATGAAACGGATGGAGATTGCTCGCAAGTTGGGGTACGTACCTCAGGCTTCCAAAAACTCATTTCCGGCTACCGTCTTAGATACCGTCCTCATGGGCAGGAGGCCCCCACGGTGGATGGAAGAGCAGCTCAAGCGATGTCAAGAAAGCTCTGGAGGTTCTGAAGCTATTGAGTTTGCAGGATCTGGCCATGAGGGACTTTACTGAGCTATCCGGAGAAGAGCAGCAGAAGGTGGTGCTGGCTCGAGCCCTGGTCCAGTAAGCAAAAATTGCTCCTGGGGGACGAGCCCACCAGCAACCTGGATATAAGGCAGCAGCTGGATACTATGGAGATCATCAGGAGGATGACCGAAGACCGGGTTCATCCGCCCTGATGGCGGTGCACTACCTGAACCTGTCGGCTCGATATGCAGAATCATTCAGACGCTGCCCTTCGTTGCCGATGGCAGAAACATCTCCCTGTACTCGGCATACCTGCCGGAAAAAGCCGGATAGGTAAAGCTCATGCCCTCTTTTCCCAGCATTACCGATAGGGGCTTTGCCCTCTGAAAATCCATGCCCCCATCTGCACCAAAGAACCGGTCATCTACCGTCAGGGTAACCACCTTGCCGATGATGAGCACGAACTTCTCACGAACAATCTCCTCCTCCAGGACGCACTCCGCCCAGGCCAGGCAGCCTTCGATTCCTGGAGCCTTGACCGCTGCTGAAGGCCGGGCCTTCAATTTCGCCTCGAAAAACTCGTCCGCCTCCGGTGGATAATTCCGGGCGCAGATCATAACCGCGTCCTCCATCCCCACCGGCGGAATATTCACCACGAACTCGCCAGTCTGGCGGATATTTTCCAGTGTGTCCCTCTTGGTCCAGGAGGCGAGAACAACCTCCTCCAGAGGCCGCAAAATGGGGGTGAAATTCGACCAGGGAGCAGCATTTCTCACCCCATCTTTTGAGACCGTGGAGATGAGCACCACGGGAAGAGGGAGGATGTTCTCCCTCTGATTTGGCTTCAATATCATGGTATATTCACCTTACAAATGACAGCTTGTTTTGAGCAATAGGTATGCCGTTGGCAATTCCCTGCTTGGTGTAGTACATGTCGACCTTGCCGACTGAAGCCCAGTAAGAATCCGAATAGTAGAGAGGCAATGCGGGCAGATCCTGGGCATAGACCTCCTGGACCTCATCCACCAGCTCTTTCCGCTTGGCCGGGTCCATCTCTGAGACCTCCTCGCTGAGAAGATCATTCAGTTCAGGGTCTGCTGTGTAACGAGCGCTATTGAATGTATACCCCTCCCCAATGATTCTGTTGAGAATCTCGGGATCGCCACCCATTCCACCATGACTGTTCAGAGCCAGGTCGAAGTCCCACTCTCCAACCAGACTGTCCAGAGTCTTGGCGTCTACGCTTCTCAGGGTAACCTTGAAGCCTGCTTGCTCAAGATGCTGCTTGATCAGCTCACCTGCACGCTCGCTGGTAGATGTGACCAGCATCTCCAACTCCAGAGGCTGGCCGTTCTTGGAGAAGTACTGACCATCCCTGGCATAGCCCATATCACCGAGAAGCCCCCCGGCCTTTGACGGGTCGTAGGCATACTCCTCTACATCGGGATTGCACCATTCGCTGTCCGGGGCAAAGAGGCCGGGGCTGGCGATGATGCCGTAGCCTCGCAGGGCGGTGTCAACAAGAGACCGTCTATCGATAGCATAATAAATGGCCTGCCTTAACCTGACATCGGAGAAAGGCTCCTTCTTGTGATTGACCATTATCTTGGTAATGCCGTCACGAGTGCCCTTCAGAACCTTGAAACCCTTTTTCTTCAGGCTTTCTGCCACCTCTGCGGGCACGCTGGCGGCATCAGCATCCCCCTTCTCTAGAGCTGCGGCTGACATCTCGCTGCTGACCTTTACATACTTTAGCTGCTTTACCTTGGGAGCACCAAGGTAGTAGCCGTCATAGGCTTCATAGAGATATGTTCCCTGGGCCTTATCATAGTCCAGCAGCCTGTAGGGGCCGGTGCCTATCAATGCTTTATCATCCTGAAATTGTGCGGGGTCGCTGACATCTTTGTAGATATGCTCGGGAAGAATGGGCAGAGTTCCGGCAACCATATCCAGAAAAGGAGCATAGGAGCGGTTCAAGTTGAGCTTGACAGTGTAATCGTCCAGCGCCTCTGCATTCTTTATAGGTTCGGAATTCACCCACTGATAGGGATGCTCCTTGATGTAGTTGACTGTGAACACCACATCTTTGGCCGTAAATGGCTCTCCATCCTGCCAGGTCGCATTCTTCCTCAAATTGAAGACATAAGCATCGCCATCCATCTGCCAGCTCTCCGCCAGAGCCGGAACGTAGCCGTTCTGGTCCTTCCACACCAATGTGTCGAAGATCAGGCTCATTCTAACGTAGCCCGGACCGCGAGAGTAGTGGCCGTAAGGAGAAGGAAATCCCCAGTCGCCGGTTGAATCGGCGATGGTGAGAACATCAACGGTCTCATCCGCGGCTAGAGAACCACTGCATAGCACCAGGATCAAAAAGCCGGCAAATAGCGAGAGGATCTTTTTCAAAGGTCAGTCCTCCGTTCTATGATTATACGACTCTTTTCTTGCATCTCATTTTCACCTAAATGACTCATTTCTATTTATGGCTCGTGATTGCCATCTGATAAGATAATATATAACATTAAAGCCACTTAGTTATGAGTTTTTCTATTGATAGTAGTAATTAATAACTGTATTTATTAACTATTTAGATATAGTATTACAAATTAATGATTGCCATAAATTCTTTATACGAAGTCAGATAATTAGTAGCCAAATATGCAGGAGCATTATGAGACACAATTTGCGTAATCTTGCCTTTGTGCTGTTTCTATCCATACTGATTTTAGGCACCGCATGCCAGGGTGGAGAAGAATCAAGCAAGGTGGTTTTAAAGATCGGCACACCCAATGTTGTCAAATCGGCCAGCATTCTGGGAGACAGCAACATGGGAGTCTGGACACACCTATCCAATCCGACTCTCATGAAGATGACTGAGGACGGAAAGATCGCAGGCCTGACCGCAAAAAGCTCCGAGGTATCGGAAGACGGAAAGGTCTGGAAGTTTGTCATCAATGACGACCTTTACTGGAGCGACGGCCAAAAGCTGACGCCGGATGATGTGCAGTTCACCTTCAGCTATCTGAGGGATAACCTTCCGTCAGCCGGCTGGATGAAGAGCACCATTGAGAACATATCCGTGGAAGACAACGCAGTGGTCTTCCGTCTCAGCAAGCCCTACTCCCGGCTCAACCTGGAGTTTGCCACCTATCCCATCCAATCCAGACACATATGGGAGAAGGTGGACAAGCCCATGGAACATACTAACGAAGGTGAAATCGTAGGATTTGGGCCGTTCTATATCACCAAGACAGATCTTGATGCAGCAGTCATCTACTTAGAGAAGAATCCCTATTGGAAAGGACAGGCCCCCAAATTCGATGCCCTGGAGATTCACACCTTCAGCAATATGGACGTCCTTTCCCTGGCCCTGGAGAAGGGTGAAGTCGATGCCTATTACAAATATGCAGGAACCTATCCCTATGCCAGCATACAGAAGCTCAAAGATACCGACAACTTCGATTTCGTAGAGACTGACAATATCGGACTGATATTCCTGGGAATGAATCTGCAAAAGGAGCCGATGTCTGATAAGGAGTTCAGAAAAGCCCTCTCCTATGCCATAAACTACAGTGAGATCCTGAAGCTGGATGGATTGGGATACGGACAGGTTCCAAATGCCGGCTTTGTGCCTCCCAGCATGATGGACTTCAAGGAGACGGAAAAGCTTGAGTACAACCTCACTCAGGCCAAGAGCATTCTGGAAGCTGCCGGATACAAGGACTCGAATGGAAACGGCATCCTTGAAGATAAGAGCGGAAAGGACATGAAGCTCGCATTTCTCACGAGAAACGATTACATGAGGACGACAGAGCTTGTTTCCGAATACATGAAGGCGCTCGGAATCGATAGCGAGATAAAGACTGTGGATTCGAGCACCTGGATCAAGCAGAAGGATGCCGGCGAGTATGATATCACCGTTACCCGGTCGACGCCCTGGGGAATGCTCATGCACGCCAACTGGGGCACAGGATACTTCGATTCCCGGAGAACCGGAGAAGGTGTCCTGCATGTGCTTGATGATCCGGTATTCCTGAAGCTGTGCGATGATATCCTCTCATCCACGAGCGATGACCAGCTCAAGGATTACGCCTATCAGCTGCAGGACTACTATGCAGAGAATCTGCCGGCCATTGCCCTTTACTGGAACAAGGTAGAGACGCCATACAACAAGGCCTGGAAAGGCTGGTACTCAGACCCGCTCTACGGAATATTCAATGTGGACAATTTCCTCTCCGTGGAGAAGGAGCAATGAGCTGTCGGACGGATCTAAGGATGGAGTTCGCAGCAATAGCCAGTATTGAGCAGACGGTTGCGGAGGAGAGGCCCTCCTCCGTTATTTCTTCCGGATTGAGATTGCTGGATCCGGCAGCAGGAACGGGCGCTTTTCCTTTCCTCTTTCCAGTCCACGGACAATCTGCTCTGCCTGATCCAAAATAGGAAGACGAAGACTCATGTCTCTGACCGCAAAGAGGGCGAGCAGATATATTATAGCCTTAGTTATCATATTTACTTTAAACTTTGTCATTCCCCGGGCCATGCCCGGCGACCCTCTCACCAATCTCCTGGGTGAAGATGTCATATTGACTGACAGCTCTGTAATTGAGCTTCGCAGTGAGATGGGACTGGACAGACCTTTATTCGAGCAGTATCTTGATTACTGGCATGGCATCCTCCATCTGGACCTGGGATACTCCTTTCACAGGCACTCTCCTGTCGCAGAGATCATATTCGCTCGCATGAAGTGGACGCTTCTTTTGGCCGTGCCCTCCCTGCTCACAGGCGGCATTTTAGGCACAATTCTGGGGGCACTCGCCGGCTGGAGGAGCGCAAATAGCTGCCAAAAAGCCAGCACCGCATTCTTCCTGGCGATCTATTGCACCCCGCCCTATTTCCTCTGCCTGCTGGCCCTCTATCTGTTCTCCTTCAAGCTCGACATATTTCCCTTGAAGGGATTCTATGACACTGGGTCCGCAGCAGACATCGCCCTGCACCTCTTTCTGCCCGTCCTGGTGATGACGCTCTTTTCACTATCCAGAAACTACATGATAATGCGAGGCAGCGTTCTCCAAGAGAAGAGCAGCCTCTATGCAGCATTTGCCAGAGCTAAGGGCCTGTATGATGCGGAGATTTTGTTCAGACATGTCTTCAAGAATGCCCTTCTCCCCATCATCACCCTCCTGGCTATGGATTTCGGCTTTATCCTGAGCGGGGCCCTGTTCGTGGAGATAGTCTTCTCCATGAACGGAATGGGAAACCTCATCTATGATGCCCTTCTCTCCCGGGACTATCCGGTATTGCAGGGATCCTTTCTCATCATCACCCTTATGGTGGTCTCTGCCAATTTGTTGGCCGACATCCTCTACAGCCGTCTCGATCCTCGGGTGAGGTGGCATTGATTCCTGATGCGACGCTTTGCGCGTCCCCTGAGATCATGCCTGAGGCTGCAGAATGCCCGGACGAAAACAAGAGACAATGCTGCAAGAGAGAATACAGCAGGACAGAGCGCATCAGCATGAGCCTCTGCTCGGCAAGAGAGGTTCTTCGGATGCAGAAGATGAGTCTGGTGGGACTACTATTATTTTTATCATTTGTGCTCATGGCCGTCTTCTCGGAAGAGCTGGCACCCTTTGATCCCTGGATGAGATTTGAGCCCTACCTTCTTCCGGGCAGCGAGCATCTTCTGGGCACAAACGACATGGGAAATGACATACTCTCCGAGCTGATCTACAGCACCAGGATCTCGCTCTTCGTGGGCTTTGCCGCCGCCCTCATGGCCACGCTCATCGGCACAATCGTGGGCCTTCTGGCTGGGTACTACAAAGGCATGACGGATGAGATCCTCATGGGGATAACAGACATATTTCTTATGATTCCCCAGATTCCCCTGATCATCGTAATCGCATCATTCCTGAGGCCCAGCTTCTGGATTGTCGCCCTGCTCATGGGCGCTTTGTGGTGGACCTCCACGGCAAGAGTGGTCCGCAGCAGAACCCTGCAGGTCAGAGAGATGGGATTCGTGCAGGCCTCCAGAGCATTGGGCTTCTCAGATCTTCATATCATCTTCACAGATGTGCTGCCCAATACCTGCCACGTGATTGCCCCCAAATTTCTCCTGTCCATCGCCTCGGCTATGATCGCGGAAGCATCCATATCCTTTCTGGGATTGGGAGATCCCACCATGAAGAGCTGGGGGACGATGATCAACTTCGCCTTCACACGGGGAGGCTTCATAAACGGCTACTGGTGGTGGTACCTGACGCCGGGCTTATGCATTACCCTCTTCGTCCTCTGCGTGGTTTTGATGGGATTCGCCTGGGAAGAGCAAGAGCGGACAAATCAGAGGTTGGAATGAATTCCCGCCGGCCGGATGATGCGCCCATTCTGCAAATTGAAGACCTCTCCGTGAGCTTCAGCACAGCCACCGGCCAGGTTAAGGCTGCCGAGAACGTATGCTTCAAGCTGTACAAAGGAGAGACACTGGCGCTTGTGGGCGAGACGGGATGCGGCAAGTCGGTGGTGGCAAGCAGCATAATGCAGCTATTGCCGAATAATGCCCATATCCAGGGACGGGCAATCTACGCAGGCAGAGATCTGCTGAGCCTGAGCGAGAAGGAGATGTCGAGGATAAGAGGAAGCGAGATTGCCATTGTATTTCAAAATCCGTCTCTGGCCTTAAATCCCATCATGCGGGTGAGTGAGCAGATTGCCGAGATGCTCCAGGTTCGCAAAGGCTACCCCGCCGCCCAGTCCCTTGAGCTGGCAGGAGAGATGCTCCATCGACTGGGACTGCAAGGAGACGACAAGATGAGAATGTACCCCTTTCAGTTCTCAGGCGGCATGAACCAGAGGGTGATGATCGCCGCCTCCATGATACTCTCGCCCAGGATCATAATAGCAGACGAGCCCAGCAAAGGACTGGACGGAGCACTGGCGGCGGAGGTAATGGCAGAGATGGCAAGGATCAAGAATCAAGTTGGGGCATCTCTTCTGCTCATCACCCATGATCTCAATCTTGCCAGAAATATATCCGATAGGATGGCAGTGATGTACTGCGGGGAGATTATGGAGATAGGCGAGAGCGAGGAAATCTTCTCTTTACCGAGGCACCCATATACAGCGGCACTCTTGAGATGTCTGCCTGAGAGAGGCTTTCAGCCCATACCGGGACCTTCTCCCTCAATGATTAAGCCGCCTGCCGGATGCAAGTTCCATCCTCGCTGTCCCAATATCTCAGAGGTGTGCAGAAGAAAGCCGAAGATGACGCGGGTCGAAGGCAGAGGTACAGCCCCGGCTGGAAGCGAGAGCGAGATTAGGGAGGTGAAATGCTGGCGATACTGAAGGCGGTAGATGTGGGTCGCGTCTACGAATCCGGACTGATCTTCAAGAAGCGGTATGCGGCTCTGGAAGGAATATCGCTGGAAATGGAGGCAGGAAAGACTGTGGGACTGATGGGACCATCAGGATCTGGCAAGACCACACTGGGAAAGATTCTGGCAGGTCTTGAGCGGCCCACATCAGGGAGGATCTTCTTTGCCGGAAAAGAGATCGGGTCCATGAGCGGCAGGGAAACGGCTATATTCCGGAGGGCGGTGCAGATGGTCTTTCAGGATCCGGAAGGATCCCTGAATCCCAGGAAGAGCATTGGACAATCCATTTCCGAGGTCCTGTCTATGCTCAAAATACCCGGCCGAAGATGGCAGGAGATGACCGGGGAGATGCTTGAGAAGGTAGGTCTGTCTGATGAGCTGCTCTGCCGTTATCCAGGCCAAATCTCGGGCGGACAATGTCAGAGAGTGGCTCTGGGCAGAGTACTGCTCCTCCAACCGCAGGCGATAATTCTGGATGAGCCCACCTCTGCGCTGGATATCTCTGTACAGGCTCAGATCCTCAATCTCCTCAAGGACCTGCAGAGAGACCTGGGCCTTGCCTATCTGCTTATCTCTCATCAGCCTGAGGTGATCAGGTTCATGGCTCATGATACAATAATCCTTGTGCAATCAAGGACCTCTTGAGAGAAGATCGACCATATAGCCGGGTATTGCCAGGCAATATGTCCCAAAAATATAATATGAGGAACGAGAATGATCTTAATAAAATGTCATATAGATTATGCATTCGTATATGTTTAACATAAGAATTTTCCAAAATTATTACTTGATGTGACCAAAGATAGCTATTTATAATCGAATGCCATTTTAGTCACTGGTGAAACTATGCACATTCCTGATGGCTATCTAGGGCCATACACCTATATCGCACTGTGGATCATAATGATCCCCATCTGGTACTATGCGGGAAGGAAGCTCAGTACTGAGCTGAAGTCCAGGCAGGTTCCCCTGCTGGCGCTGGCAGCAGCGTTCTCTTTTGTTATTATGATGTTCAATGTCCCAATTCCCGGAGGCAGCACCGGCCATGCCGTAGGCGCTGCAATAATCGGCATCGTTCTGGGACCATGGGCAGCAGTGATTGCCATATCCGTTGCCCTCGTATTGCAGGCACTGATGTTCGGCGATGGCGGCATCACCGCTATCGCAGCCAATTGCTTTAATATGGCGGTAGTGATGCCCTTTGTTGCTTATTATGTTTACAAGCTCATCAGCGCAGGCACAGATGTTGCTTCTTCAAGAAGAGTCATTGCTGCGGCAATTGCCGGCTATATATCTCTCGCGATAGCAGCAGCAGTCACTGGCTTTGAATTCGGCATACAGCCTATGTTGCATCATACAGCCGAAGGAGTCCCACTCTACATGCCCTATTCTCTAGGCGTGACGGTCCCTGCTATGGTACTGGAGCATGTTTTCGGATTCAGCATACTAGAGGCGCTCATTACAGCATTGATCTTTGCCTACATCCAGAGAACGGATACCACTCTGCTCTATGGAGAAAAATCTGCAACGCAGAAGATGAAAAAGAAGAACACAAGCACAGCGTGAGGTAAGACCCATGGATAAGATAATAAAAAATTTGGCTATCGGCCTGGTTGCTCTGATTATTCTGGCGCCTTTGGGGCTTCTAGCTGTTGGAGAGACCTTTGGCGAGTGGGGGCCGGAGGAGGTTAAGGAGAAGCTCGGCTTTGTGCCTCCCGGTTTGGAGCAGCTTTCATCGCTTTGGAGCGCACCCATGCCGGATTACGCGCTGCCTGAGCAGGGCGATTCGATGAGTACGGCAGCGATGACTTACATTCTGTCTGCAGTGATCGGAGTTATTGTCTGCGGTGGCCTGCTTTATTTCATAGGAAAAAAGGTTGCTAAAGACTAGCAACTTTTTATAATTTTTTTAGATTTGGAGCAGAAAGATATGATCCCGGAATGGATGAAAGAAGTGGATGATGGCCCCTGCTCGTGTTCTGCGGTATATCACGGCAAAAAAGGCTTTGTGGGGAAGACAATAGATGGGATCTTCGGCTTCTTGCAGGAAGCCTTTGTCTCGGAGACCTACGCCAAGCGAAAGGGCTTGCTGCAGACCCTTGACCCCAGGGCCAAGCTTATCTCCATTCTAACCATCATATTTGCCACCAGCATGGTAGGTGACCTTAATCTATTGATCGCAGTCTACCTGGCGACACTGCTCTTCGCTTATCTCAGCCGGGTTGAGGTTCTATTCTTCATCAAGCGTGTCTGGCTCTTCATTCCCATCTTTGCGGGGATAATCGCCCTGCCGATGATCTTCAACATCTTCTTTCCCGGTGATCCTCTAATTCAGCTGGCATACCTTGGGCCTGGAGCCGTCCTCGGGCCCTTTTCTCTGCCGGAGAGCATCTTCATCACCCGGCAGGGAGTCAATATGGCAATCATATTCACCATGCGTGTCGCAACCTGCGTCTCGGCAGTGGTCCTTCTCTTTATCACGACGCCTCAGCAGGTGCTCTTCAAGTCCCTGCGTTCAGTGGGAGTTCCCAAGATCTATGTCCTGACGCTGGAGATGGCTTACAGATACATCTTCCTGCTCATGGACATGGTGCGCGAGATGTACACCGCCAAGAAAGCGAGGACCATCAGATCCCGGAGCATGTTCGAGGAGCAGAAATGGGTCGGCGGGCGCATGGGCTACACGCTGATAAGATCAATAGATATGAGCGAAAAGGTGCATATGGCCATGATGTCTCGCGGCTTCAACGGCGAAGTCAATGTAATGCAAGAGTTTAAAATGATGCATCGAGATTATCTCGCAGTTGCAGCAGCCATATCGTTTAGCATATTGCTTATGCTGATCGCTCAGGATTTCATTTTAATGTAAGAGCCAGAGCATATTTCAGGCTGATATATCCACATAAAAGACTCTGGTGTCTGCCACGATATTCTCCCAGGATCTCTTATAGACAAAGCGTATGGTGCTCTTTCCTGGACTTAGGGGCAAGAAGACAAAGATAAAAGCCCCTTTAGCGCCCACCTGCCCGCCATCTGAAGAGGCGGCCTCAAATCGGACACTATCCTGTTTGAGCAGAACGTAATCGTAATCGGCACTCCACTCATAGCCGGTGGTTGGATTGGCTGGAAGGGAGATGGCAAATGGTTCGGCCACCTTAGCACTAATAAGCTCCACGTTTATCTGCTTGCCCTCAGGTATCTGGTAATTTTCCACAGGGTACATTAGAGGATAATAATCTATATTTCTTTCGTTCAATATCACGGGCTGATCGCCAATGCCGTCGTCATTTTCATCCGTTTCATTGTAATCGGCCCAGTAGTTGCCCAGGCGGCTCATCAGCACCCGGCTGTTATACTGGTAACTGATGCGGCCAGTGGAATTCCAGGATGCTCTATCAAATGGGCAGACGCTCTTTTTGCCGGCAAAGTTATTGAGGTAAATGCTGGCGGGAAGGACGACCTCTAATGTACAGTTCTCGCCGCCGGATGGCTGGCCCGAAAGAAGGGAAGGTCCGGCTAACTCAAAGCCCTGCAGAACCGCGCCATAGCCAGCCAGGATTATCCGGCCGCTCGGGGATGCAAGAACTGGCCTGCCCCGGCCCGTATCCAGCCCCCGCAGGAATACGCTCTTGCCGATAACGAGCGATTCGTTGTACAGTCCACTCTCTATGATGATTGAATCCTGAGAGGATGAGAGATTGAGGGCGGACTGGACCGTTGTATAATCACAACCCTGAGAGCAGACCCTGGTCTCAGCAAGAGAGGCGGGAAGAAGCAGGGAAAGCACTATGACAACGGAAAGAGCGACCAGTGAGGAGATAGATAGTCTTTTGTAATCTGGCATGGTATTGATGGTAAACCCTCAAAATTCATTAGGCTTTCCAATTGAAGAGTCAAAGAATAGGGAAGAGAGAAAGCAAACATGTCAGGGAACGTTTTCGGCGAGAGAGAGATCATCTCGCGTATTTCCGAGATCCTGGGCGGCGTGGAGAACGATGACTGCGCTGTGATTGACACAGGCGAAAAGTATCTGGTAGCAACCACGGATATGCTGCACAGCAAGACGGATTTTCCCGATATCATGAATCCCTGGCAGATGGGCTGGATGACCGTTGCAGTCAATCTGAGCGACATCGCCGCCATGGGCGCGCAGCCCGCAGGAGTGCTCATAGCTGCGGGCCTTCCGCCGCAATCAGACCTCTATTTCATCGATGAGCTTTTCTCGGGTTTTCGAGACTGTGCCGCCTACTACGGCACGACAATCATCGGAGGCGACACTGATAGTCATGATGAGCTGACCATTACAGGTACTGCCCTGGGCTTTGTGGAGAAGGATCTGGTGCTGCGGCGTCGCGGCGCAAGACCGGGAGATCTGCTCTGCACCACGGGCGCTCTGGGAGGCGCGGGCGGAGGTTTATGGGCCTGGCAGAATTCCCTGGAGAGCGATCTCATCACAAAGCTGCTCGAGCCCGAGCCGCGCCTGGATCAGGGCCGCGCCCTGGCCCGAAGCCGGGCGGTCACGGCCATGATGGACAACAGCGACGGCCTGGCGCTCTCCCTCTCAGACCTGGCGCAGTGCAGCCAGGTGGGCTTTGTAGTGCGGGAAGAGGCGCTGCCGGTGGCCGCAGGCCTGGTGGAGATGGTGGGAATGGAGAAGGCGCGGGAGATGGTGATGAGCGCGGGCGGAGACTTCGAGCTGGTCTTCACCGTGCGGCCCGGAGAGCTGGATGCGGCCCGACGGGCATGCGAGCTGACGGTGATTGGAGAGGTAGTGGAGGAAGGGATCTGGCTGGAGCAGGGGGGCAAGAGGAGACGGATGGTGGCGAGGGGCTACGAGCACTGGATTGGGGGGACGAAATGAATTCAAGAAGATCGAAAATGATTTCATCATGAACAGCATATATTACAAAGGGTGAAATCATTTCAACAGTAGGTATCGAAGGAGATTTCCTTTCAGGCTTCAACATAGCTGGGGCAAATGAATATCATTTAGCTCTTAAGATGCTTATCGTTCTGTTTCTTATCCTGATTGCGGTATGGAAGATGCAGCTCCTAAGCATGGCTAGATATTGAATTCTGATGATTTCGCCGCCCGAGCTGGCCTCACCAAATTCCCGGCAGCAAGCGATACCGTATTCTACGGCGATACTCGGCATAGCCTGGCAAATCTCTCGCCAGGACCTTCTCCTCATTCAAAATGCGGGCAATGATTAGCGGTATGTACAGCGAAAAGATGAGAATTCCTGCCCATGACCCCAGAGCAACGGGCATGGCCATAATCATCATCAAATAGCCAAGATACATCGGATGGCAGATTATCGCGTAGGGCCCGCTGGAGATCACTCTCTGATTCTTTTCTACAACAATTGTCCGCGAGGCATAACTGTTCTCCCTAAATGCCAGAAATATTATGCTGTAGCCAATAAGAGAGACCACATCAGCCGCAATTGACGCCGCAGCAGGGACTGCCGACCAGGAAAAATACTTGTCCAGGCCGATAACAATGATCCCTGCAATGAGTATCGCAGCTCCAAAAGCGATAATTGCTGCTTGTTGCCTTTCTTTCTCTTTGTATCTCATCCTCCTTTCCAGGAATTCAGGATCTCGATTCAGAAAATAGAGAACCACAAGTGACATCGGTGCAAAAAGAACTGCCCAATATAACCAACCTTGCCAGTAGTCCTGCCCGAAGAAATAGAGCAGCGCGGCCGATATGGCCGCAAATCCGCCGAAGCGAATAACCATGGCCCGCTTTAATGCCCCAATCCTCTTCTTGTCCATAAGAATATCCACGAAATGTCCCCTAAGGATATTAATATGCTGATGATAAAAGAGATCAGCATATATCCCGGAAAGTGATAATCACGGGCTACAAGACTTATGTGCTCATTGCCGCCCGCTTGAGGCTTGATCGCGTGGAGACGATAACCAGTGAGTGACGATATAATTGTGCTCAAAGATCTCAGCAAGATCTATGGAAACGGTGTGGAGGTAAGGGCCTTAGACGGCGTCAGCGTGAGAATTAAGGCAGGCGAGTTCGTGGCCATTGTGGGTCCCAGCGGAAGCGGAAAGAGCACATTGCTCAACATGATCGGCCTTTTGGACACACCCAGTCGAGGGCAGATATTTCTCAAAGGGATAGATGTCAGCCGAGCCAGTCCGGAAGAGAGAGCCAGGCTGCGAAGCAATGAGCTTGGTTTCGTCTTTCAGTACCATCATCTCATACCGGAGTTCTCGGCTTTGGAAAATGTCATGATGCCCATGCTCATCGCCAGAAAAAACAAAGCTGATGCCGAAGAGAGAGCACTGCAGCTGCTCTCTGCTGTGGGCCTGGCGGATCGGCGGAACAACCGGCCCAATCAGCTCTCCGGCGGCCAGAACCAGCGCGTCGCCGTAGCTCGGGCCCTGGCCAATGGACCGTCGATCGTGATCGGCGATGAGCTGACCGGCAACCTGGACACAAAGAGCTCAGACCTCATCTATAACCTGCTGCGAGAGCTGAATCATAAGATCAACCAGACCTTCATCCTGGTGACCCATGACATGGCACTGGCTGAGAAGACGGACCGCATTCTGCGCATTGTGGACGGCAAGATCGTCTGTGAGATGAGGCGCAAGGATGGCGGCTTTATCACCACCGAGAGCTGCGATCTGCAAGAAGATAAGAACGGATGATGAGAGCATAGAATTGATAAACCAGCAGACCATGAACCAGGACGAGGAATTATATGAGCAAAAGTTCTATCCAATTTGCCTGTATCCTGTTCATTCTGGCTGCAATCCTTGCAGTCTCCGCTCAGGATAGCACTGCTCTTTTGAATAATGCCACCATGAACAACACAACGCTGCTGAACAATACCACAGAAATTGCCCTGGCCAACGGGTCCATAATAGCAGCGGCAAACGAAAGCGCAATTGAAGTTGCTGCATTGCCGGTCGAAGCTGCCAACGAGACGGCTCTTAATGAGACGGCTTCAAATGAGACCGCTGCCGCACCTGTGGTCGCTGCAGCTGAAAATGATACGCAAGTAGCCCTAACCGAGGCAGTCGCTTCTGAAAATGCCACACAGACCATAGAAGCAATTCCTGCCATCCCGATCGTGCAGCCCAGCGGAATTTCGATAGGAACTTCTCAGAAGACCACATTTGCCATTAGCGGTATCGGAAGAACGCCCAACCAATTCTCCATTGATGGAAAAGCCCTTGCCCAAGGAGCCTATGAAGTGGGTCTTCCCGCCAAGACCATAATGGATCTTAGCGCTCTGCCGTTTTTCATTAATAAATTCTGAGAGATCTTTTATCTCCCTTTTTTATTGCGCAGGCTCAAGGATGGTTAATTTGATATGCTCCCAGAAACCTATCCCGCCTGAGGTCGACCATGATTAAACCATTTATCTATCTCGCAGGCATCCTGGTTCTGGCTATGACGGCAACGTTTGCCGCAAATGCTCAGGATATCAATGCCCTGCAGAACAATTCCACATCGAACAGCACAATTGCTAATAATACCACAATCGCTGCCGCTCCTGCAGAAAAGACAATGAATATCGGAGAAGAAAGCCACGATTCCCAGAATCTGAGCACAATTAATGGCAAGCAGACTGATGTCGCGGATATAAGTGAGATGGCTGGCGCTGCTCCATTGGTTGCCGCAGGCGCTTCTTCCGCCCAATCCCCCAGCAATATCGCGAGTTCATTCAAAATTGGAACCGGCGTTGGCGGACTGGATCCATTTAATCCCAAACATGTGCAGCTTGAGAGCTTGAAGCTGGGCCTGCCCATCAAGCCGATGAGAGACACTGGGAAGATGTTTTTTGTCTGTGATATAGTGTAATAATTTATTAATATCTTTTTATAAAATAGAGGGGAGGGGGAGACGATGAAAGAGAATCCCAACCACATCGTGCTCCCTCTCATACAATCACCTCCCCGGGATCCGGCATCAGCTTACGCAAGGGTCATTCGGTCCGGGCTTCCAGAAGCGGGACAGGATTGTGCCCATCCCATTTCTACGGAAACGGGCCTCACCCCCGAAACCATCGGCACTTCGGCTGCTCCTCCGCTCCAGGACCAAAAGGACCAGGCAGCCCAGGATGCAGAGCAGCCCGGCCAGCAGGAAGGTGGCGGAAAAACCCATGTGGCTTGCCACCGCCGCGCCCGCGGCACCCGTGGCTGCCGCCCCCACACCGGTAGAGGTATGGTAAACGGACCACTGGAAGCTCTCTCTTCCCCGGTCAAGGTTTACCGACCACAGGCCCAACCAGGTTGGATAAGCGAGGCCACTGCCCAGCCCATAGATCACCTCTGCGAGATACACCTGATAGATGCTGCTCGCCGAGAGGTAGATCAGAGGAACGGCTGCCATAAGGAGCGTTCCCAGCACCAGCCACCTCTCTTTGCTGTCCTGGCGGTCCACGTAATGGCCGAAAGGCAGCTGCACCAGCGACTTGGTGAGCATGAAGAGGGCGCTCGCCATGCCTGCGGTGAGCATCGTCCCCCCGGTGACGCTTCCATCGTTGATGTAAATGGCGAGTATCGGCTGGATCAATCCAAACCCGGTCAGGACGAATATGTCCGAGAGCAGGAGCAGTTTCATAGTGCGATTCATCATAGCGAGTCACCTCCGATTTTCTTGATATTTTTCGTGAAATAATGCTGACAACTTGCGTTACAACCGCATCCCTTGCTCCTGTGATACGATTATGTATGATAGTATCAGCAGGATTATTCGAAAGATTCGAAAGGGATTGCTCAAAGCCAAAGCTAGAAGAGAGTCCATTACAAACAGGATTTCAATGTGATGCAATAGATGATGATACTTGGCTTCATTAGATATTTGGATGGCTATGAATCTATATAAGACTATCTGGAACTGACGATGCCAATCAGTATCATGCGATGCCATCAGGCTCAAAAACGGAGCGAGAACAAGGCCATGCGCCCTTGTCCTCAATCATCCCTTGTGCTCAATCCTTATCCGGCCCGCCAGCCTGCACGCGGGTGACCCTTCCCGCTTCGAGAATCCTATCAGCCAGCCGGGAGAGAGGCAGGCTCTGCAGATAGACCTTTCCTGGGCCCTCCAGCCGGGCGAGGAATAGGCCTTCGCCACCCAGCAGGGCGTTCTTGAAGCCTCCCACGAACTTGATATCATAGTCGACGCTTGTCGCCAGAGCGCAAAGACAGCCGGTGTCCACCATCAGAACCTCCCCATCTCTCAGCTCCCTCTCCAGCAGCGTCCCTCCGGCATGAACGAAAGCCAGGCCGTCGCCCTGCAGCTTCTGCAAGATGAATCCCTCTCCCCCGAACAGTCCGGCGCCAAGCTTCTTGGTGAAGGCCACCTCAATCTCGATTCCCCGCGCAGCGGCGAGAAAAGAGTCCTTCTGGCAGAGAATGCTGCCCCCCAGCTGACCCAGGTCGAGAGGCAAAATCCTTCCGGGAAACGGTGCGGCAAAGGCTACCTTCCTCCGCTCTTTTTCACGGTTCAGGAAGGTGGTTATAAAGAAGCTCTCCCCGGTGAGCATCCGTTTGAAGCCTTTGAAAAGCCCGCCTCCAGAGGAGGTCTGCATCTCGATTGCTCCATCCATATAGAGCATGGCGCCTGCCTCAGCCCTAACCCCCTCACCACCATCCAGCTCAATCTCCACGACCTGCATATCGTTTCCATATAGACGGTAATCAATCTCATCAGCCAAATCTCATTCCCCGGATTGGCTTTCCAATCAACTCTATAAATAATCTTCGTGCCGGCGCGGATATAGGGCAGAAACTATGACAAAGCGAGAGAATAAGGCGAGACGGAAAAGACATAAATATCTTCCTCTGCCATGATAAAAATGTGTTCAAGCAGATAGAGCAAGGCATGGAAAAGATGGCAAGCCTCACCCAGGCAAAGCAGGAGAAGATGAGAGCTATCCTAAAGAGATATGCGATGGATGAGATAAGCCTTGATGAGGCCTATTACGACCTTCTGGAAGAGGAGCTGATCCCCATGCCCCAGAGATGCGCAATGTCCGCCAAGATTCCCCTGACAGAAGAGGACGAGAAGAGGCTCAAAGAGAAGATCCGGGGGAATCAATAAGAAGATATAGTGTATGAGTACAAGCATCATCCATGAGCATTGCTGACCGAATCAGCACCATTGAGCTGAAAGACCTCTTGTTATCGCTGGCAGCGCTGGTTATCGCCTTTTCCGTGCTGATTAACGGCAGAAAAATCCCCGATCTGGAGATGATCCTCATAATAACAGTAGGTGTGGGCACGGGCTTTTTGCTCCACGAAATGGCTCATAAGTTCATGGCTCTGCACTTCGGCTACTTTGCAGAGTACAGAGCCAATCCGATGGGCCTGCTCTTTGCAGTAGTTGCATCATTTGCCGGATTCATCTTCGCCGCTCCCGGTGCGGTCATGATAAGCAAACCCGCGGCGACGCAGGCATTTTATATGCAGGATCCATTCAGCCAGGAGGAGCTGAGGAGGGAGATAAAAAAGGAGACGCTCTGGATATCCCTGGCCGGGCCCATAACCAATATTGTCCTAACGGCATTCTTCTTTATAGCGCTCATGCTGGCCCCGCCAGGCAGCACGGCGGCCATGGCCGCCAACTTTGCCCTGTTCATCAATCTGACCCTGGCGGCCTTCAACCTGATTCCCATCGGACCTCTGGACGGCAAGAAGATATTTGACAGCAACCGCACAGTATGGCTGCTGGTGGGATTGCCTACCATTCTGATTGCCCTTCCGATATACTTTGGAATTCTATGAGACGACTAATTGCTAATGTGTTTGGAGACCTGGGAGGAGCAGGATACGGCGCATTAGTGGTGACTCTGGCCGGAACGCTTGATCTCAAGGGATACATTGAGATCCTCGCTGACGGCAGAGCATTTGTCATTGCCGAGGGAGAAGAGGAAGATTTGGAGAGATTCGCCAAGGCAATCTGCATAGACAACAAAAGAATCAGGGTAAAGGAGATTATTGCAGACTGCAGAGATCCGACAGGTGAATTTTCTGAGTTTCAAGAGATACTATCCGGAAAGGATGAAAAGATGGAGCCGGAAAAAGAATCATCAATAACCAGGACATGTCTTTTTGCCCTGGCAGATAAAATTGAAAAGCCTGAAAGGGAATTATCCAATCTACCTCACGATTTTATAAAGATATGTCCAGACTTGGAGCATCTGGAGCAGTCCATAGAATCCGCCAGTGGCGACAGGCCAGCTGCGGAGAGCTGCAATCTACAGCCGGAAATGGCAAGAAAGCCATCCTTAAATAAATAGAGATGAAGGAGAAAGAAATATGTCAGGCGCAGCAAAATGTCCTATAGGATCTTTTCTATTGGGATACTTCGGACAGGGCCTTGTTCTCCTCCCACAAAGGACTACCAATTGATTATTGTCGGTCAATTTTTTTTATAGCTTTTCTAGGAGGAAAAAATTGAAAATAGCGTCAGCGATTAGCTGCACCCGCCTCCGCATCCTCCGCCACCAGCCGTTGAAGTTGTGCTTCCTCTTGATCCGGAGATGGGATACATGATATTCGTGTAGCCGGCCAGGTTTCTGTTAACCCGGTCTCTGGAGTAGCCGGATAGATCCAGAACCTTCTTGCCGGAAGAGCCTGCCGCAGGAGACGGAACGGCAGGATCATTCTGGCCAATTTCCGAGTCTGCCGGGAGAAGAGAGCCATTTGGACCGGTGGCATTTGCACCTTGAGTTGAAGTGGCATTTACGGTCGTGTTGTTAGCAATCGCCTGAGCTGGCAGAACAGAGGCTGCCTGGACGCTCTTTTCGGCTGAGAAGGATGACAGGGCAAGATTCAGATCCCCCATGTACACCATTGATCCGCCCGGAGACCACTGAGCAGAAGCATTGAAGGCCAGAGCGATTGTCATGGCGATCAGAAGCAGAGTAGCATTTTTTGCATTCAGCATAAGTATCGGTTCCTCCATAGAGAAATCCAATTCCAATATACAGTTGATGCTCTAAGAAAATGAGGACTATGTGCCCACATGGGACACATAACCGTAGCCCTTTTGGGTCCAATTTATGCCTTGGGAGGCCACATGTCCTTCATCCAGCCGACGATTCTGCCGGAATCTTCTGGGCCGACCATGATCTTGGCCTTGCCTGCGAAGAGATCCTCCAGCTCGCCGGAGAACTTGGCTGCCATTCCGGGCAGAACAATTGCCGGGAACTTCTGGGCCTTCCAATCAAAGTTTGCCTCGTTGAAGGAATCCAGGATCTTGGTCGGAGTGAGCTGGCCGCCTGCCACAGATGCCTGGACGCCGATGCCGTCGGTGTTGATGGAGATGATGTAGGCATCGATGCCGTTGGAGGCGATATCGGACTCGACTGTGTAGTAGGTCAGAGCGAAGTTGGTGGTCAGGAAGACCGGTGACTCGGCTCCGGGGTTGCCTACCTTGTAGATGCCGGGCTTGACCTGCACGGGTGTCCTCGGGTCGGTGTAGATGTTGAAGCGCAGATGCATATCGGGCATCATGCTGTGAGCCTCGAGGGAGTGCTTGATCATGATGGCACCGCCGCGAATGACGAATGCTGCGGTGAGCACGGACTCCCAGTAGGACGCGCGAACCGGGTCCTCAGTGGTCAGCCAGGCATTGATGGGCAGAACCATTACTGGATAGGCGATGTCCCTCTGAGCCTCTTCAACGGCAGCTCTCCTCAGGTTAATGAAGTTGAGCAGTGTCTGCTGCAGCATCTTGCCGTTGGGGGCTGTGCCTGGATCAAGGACCAGGTCGGTGAGGCCCATGCTGGCAAATGTGACTGCCATTGACTTTAGGCCGTCCAGATCGAAGGGAACGGAAAGTGTCACAGGTACCTTGTAGTCGAAGGCAAGCTGAGCGACCTCCTTCCAGTTGTCCTTGTTGGCGGCGTAGATGAGTGGCTTCTCCTTGGCTGCAACTTCCAGGCCTGCCTTGAGGACGGCGGGATTGAAGGAGCAGAGAATGAGCGGGAAGCCATTGCCGTTGGCCATGACAGTCTTGACGCAGGCGGCGAACTTCGCCGGGTCGTCGGTCACTGAGCGGACGGCGATCATCTCTACACCCTGCCACTTGCCGATGTAGAACTTGCGCCAGGTGGTGATCTTCTTGACGCGCTCAATGAGCTTGGCCTCTTCCATATTGTCTGCAACATCGTAGGCGAATGGCGGCTTGTTGAAGAAGGTCATCTGGTGGCGGTACATGACATCCTCGCCTCCGACCTTGACCTGCTTTTCGCCCACGCCTATGTAGATCATCTTCAGCTCGGGAGCGATGATGCTCCTCAGGGCTTCAAGCTTCTTGGCGTACTTCTTCTCTTCGATAAGCGGAGTGCACTCCTCTACCTTGCGGGTCCTGGCGATCAGGCCGGCGGCATAGGCCATGCAGGTTGTCTCCCCGCATTTCTTGCAGTTGGTCTGTGGAAGTTGCTTGTAAAGGTTAAGCGGGCTAGTTTCCTTCATTTTCCTCACACCCCCATCTTAAGCCAGGCGCTGGTATCAGGCGTCTTGGCCTCGATCCTGCCCATCAGGGACTGAGTGATCTCATGCAGATACGCGACAGCCATCGGGTGCATCATCATGAAGATGTCCACGCCGGCCATAGCCAGAGAGTATCCGGTCAGAATCTCCCAGATTGGGCCGCGGAGCATCCTGTCTCCCCAGTCGGAGTCGTCCTTGTTGGGTGACTTTACCATCCATGACTCCCTGACGCCCCATGCGTTGGTTGTGCCGGAGGACATGGGGAATGTCAGCTCTTCGTCGCCCTTCAGAGCGCCGAGGCGGATTCTCTCCATGTTGGAGTAGGCGAAGTCCAGGCCGTAAGCGAGTGCGGCGGTGGTTGGGTCCATGACGATGGACTCGCGGGGAACGCCTGCGACCTTCATGAGCTTTCTGTTCAGCTCCTTCTGAGAGTTGATCTCCAGCTGTGTCCAGGCCAGGCACACATGTCCGTTGTCGACACAGGCCTTGCCGATCTTCTCCCAATCCATGTTCAGGTTGGCGGAAGCGATGAGAACGCGCTCGCCCTGGGCCACCTCTGCAGCCTTGGAAAGGACGATCGGATCCTTGTTGGGGTTGCCGGAACCGCCGATACAGATTGGCACATCCACTGCCTGCAGGACCTCTTCAACGGTCTTGACTGCTTCCTGGGCAGGGGTATCCTTGAGGAGCGGATCTGTGCTGATCAGGTGAACGGTGACCATGTCGGCGCCGAACTTCTTGACTGCCTTCTTGGCCCACTCGCCTGGGGAGTTGATGACATCCTCGTAGTGCATCTTGACGGCCTTGGCCATGCCGATGGGCATGTCGAAGACGTCCATAGTGATCTTGGGTGCGTGGGGCATAGCTGCGTCCGGGAAGAATGGCATTGCCTTCTCGCCGCCCAGCTTGACCACATGGCCGCGGCTTCCGCCGTCTGCCTTGGTGGCTCCCAGAGTTACCTCCTGGATTGGAATCTTCCAGGTCTTATCAACGCCCACTGAGAACTTGGCGCTGGCCAGAGCTGAGGCCACCTTGAAGGCGGGCACAGCGGCAGCAGCCGCGGCGATATCCTTGGGTGCCGGAGCTATTGCCTGGGCCACGGCCACAGGTTGCATCAGATTCTCGACCGGATAGCCGACTGCCTTAGCAAAGTTTATGAGCTGCATGGCAATCTTGGCTGCTTCCTGGCCGAAGTAATAGGCAAACATCGGCCCTACGCCGCCTGCGCCAACGTCCAGATCAATCTCAACATCTCCCTCGATCTTCAGTCCCTCGAGGGATTGAACATTCATCTCTGTTAATGTCTTATTAAGGTCAGATAAAGTGATCTTCTCTGCCATTCAAATCACCCTCACAGGCCCAATTTCCCGACGACCTGAGTCATCTCTTGCACTGCAGGCGACTGATCGGGAAGGCCCATCAACGGATCTCCCACTAAATCGAATTTGGCTAAGCTTTCGTCATAGGGAATAGTGCCGATAACCGAGAGATCGATGCCTCTGGCATTCTCCAGAACCCGATCCCGGCTGCCCGGAGTGACCTTGTTCACGATCACATACAGATTCCGATACTTGAGGTCGATCTCCCGGGCAGTGTCACGTATGCGCTCGCCTGTGGTAAGCCCTCTTCTGGACTCGTCCGTCACCACGATGAGATCATCAAGGTCCGGAATGGTCTTTCTGCTGAAATGCTCCAGGCCCGCCGGCGTGTCGATGATTATCAGATCGTAGTCGGTTATGGTCTTATCCATTACGGCGCGCAAAAGATTGTTGACAAAACAATAACAACCGGACCCTTCAGGCTTGCCCATGACAAGAAGGTCATAGCCAGTCTCCTCCACGAGAATCTCGAAGAGCTTGGCCTCAAGAAGCGCCTGCTTGTCCGTGTCCGGTGATGCTGTGAACCGGGACTGCTGCACGAACTCCCTCATGTCGCCAATGGTCTTTCCGACCTTCACACCCAGCGCATCGGCCAGATTGGCATCAGGATCCGCATCAATTGCCAGTATTCGATACTTTTTTCCGGAATTCTTTACAAGGTATCTGATTAGCATCGCGGTCACGGCTGTCTTGCCGGTTCCGCCCTTACCGGTTACCGCTATTACTTTCCCCAAGGTCTAGCCTTCCTTATTTTTTCGGTTTTATGACAACTTCGGCCACGTGGATGGATGCACCGCGAAGTTCAATGGTCATTCCACCCGATGATGCTGCTGGCATAGCAAAAGCCGGAGCTGCTGCGCCTGCTGCCGCAGGTGCGGCTGCTGGAGCCGCGGCCGGAGCTTCTTCTTTCTTCTTAAGCTTAAGCTGCATAATATCTCCCTCACTTTAAACTAAAATGATAGCACTCGCCTGGCAAAATTCGCCTTATCCCAAAAAAGGGGATAGGCAGACTCTACTTGGCGAGTACTACCTTGTCTATGCTGATCTTGGCATCCTTCAGTATCAGCTTAATGCCGCCGGCGCTGCCGGAAGCTGAGAAAGCTGGTGCTGCTGCTGGTGCTGCCCCTGCGGCTGCTGGAGCCGCTGCTGCTGGTGCCTTTGGTTTGAGTTTTAACTGCATAGATTTTTCACCCTCTTTTTGTATCTGCTATTTGCTCACTCGAGAACGCCATCAGCCTGGAGAGCCTCAACGACCTGCATGAACTGGCCTTCGGTTAAGGCAAGCTCGCTCTTGACAGTATCGATGTTGATGTCTCCGCCGGTCTTCTCGATATAGGCCATAACCTTCTCCTTGATCTCGTCGGTGACCTCATCGAGCTTCCAGCCTTCGGTGATCTTCTTGCCGTCGACCTTTCTGGCAACGCCGTTGACAACGGGATGGTCCACCTTGAGCAGGAATGCCTTCAAAGATGCGATGTCCTTGGCATCGTCCTCGGTGGCGATCTTGGCCATCATGTCCTCATCGATGCCCGCCTTTACTCTCTCCTTGAGGCCCTTGGACATCCAGACGATCCTTCTCCAGCCGCCGTCGGCCTGGAGGAACTTGGGGGAGAAGTAGTAAAGAATGCCCATTCCCAGGAATCCTACGACCTGCTTGCCGCCGCCCGTCTGGCCGGCCATAGTTGAGAAGGGCAGACCGTTGGGGGTTGCGCCCTTGAAGTCGCGGTCGGCGAGACCAATGCCGTCAACCTCAGGCATGTAGAATCCGATGGTCTCGAAGCAGCCACAGGAGGTGTGGGGTGCATCGAAGAACGTGTAAAGGAGCATTCGGCTGTACTCGCCGCCGGACCTCTTTGATGCCATCTCATTGATGGCTTCGTATTCGCCGGCGATAGCATCGACTGCGGTTCCCTTGGGTATGGGGAACTGGGGGCCCTCTGGGTCCACCTTGGCAGCAGCGCGTCCATCGAACCAGGTGATAGCTCCGCACAGGGATGGCCTGTCCGGGGTGACCACGCAGGCGCTGGTAGGTGCGAATGCCTGGCATAGTGTGCAGCCGTAGAATACATCGACGTCCTCATCGTGCAGTCCCTTGGCGCGCTCGTCACGAGCCTTGTAGACAGCCATGGCCTTGGCCAACTCTTCTTTTACCTTTGCCGGGTCGGTCACAATGGTGATGTCCATCTTCTCGATGAATGGCATCTCTGCCTTGTACAGATCGATGACGGGAGCATAGATCTCCTTCCAGGATGTGACACCCTTCTTCTTGAGGCCCTTGCCGATTCTCATCCAGATGTCGTATCTCTGGTTTAGGTGCATGAGTCCGCTGATGTAGGACAGCAGGGCATGATTGCGCCTCTCGATGATTGACTCCAGGTCCTTCTCGATCTTCTCGCCGCCGACCCTGAAGATCATGCCGAAGGGCATGGTTGTGCCTTCCTTCATCTCTCCGAGATCCGGACCGATGACAGTTACCTTTCCATCTTCAATCTGGTCCATCGGGGTTGCCAGGGACAGCTCGAATCCATCTGCCTTGGGGCCGCCCAGCTCTACCCATAGATCGTCCTTTCTGATTCTCTCGCCCTCATACATAGGGGATATATCCAACTTTATGTCTGCCATTAATACACCTCTTCTGTTAAATGAGATGAAATTTATTTCTTCATTGCTGCTATTACTTCATCCACTGCTGCGTGGTAGTCGTCCGGCGTGAAGGCCATGTTTCCAAAGGTCATATCGGCATTGACGTGATAGTAGCGGTCAATGGATACGCGCTTGATGTTCCTATTGAAGTTCTTCAATGTGGACAACATGCCGTTGGCGAACTTGTAGTAGATGCCCAGGAATATTACGACATCATACTGGCCCTTTCCATCCAGCCCCATCCAGTCCTCAAATCTGAGATTTGCGGTCAGGGGGTGAAGGCCAATCTGATATACATTCTCCAGGTAGCCACGATCCACAAAGCCCTTTACGCTGTGCGCTGTGGCGGCGATGGGAATTCCCATCTTTCCCATCTCGATCATCTTGTCGAACATGATTGGATCGTCAAAGAGCTCTGCACCCACTACGAGCAGAGGTCTCTTTGCCTTTCTGATGATCGCGCCGATGACCTTCGGCATATAGGTCTTAGCCATCTCCGGCCCGGGGATCTGGGCCATCTCAAAGGGAATGGCGTTCTTGGTTGTATCAATACCTTTCTTTACATCTGCTGCCATCTAGATCACTTCCTCTCCTGTGCCTCACTTCTTGACCCTTATCTTGCGCGGGATGTTCGTCGGATCGAAGCTCACATCTGCCGGCCTGAGCGGTCCGGAGGTGATCTTCTTGGCCTTCCAGTCGATCGTCCAGCCGTGCTTTGACTCGAGTTCCTTCATCATCTGCGTCTGGTAGCTCAGAGGCAGATCCTTGACATCGCGGACGAAGAGATGCCAGTCATCTGGAAGCTTGCCGAAGTACTTCATGGAGATATCGCAGTAATGGGTCAGCTTGATGGACCTGCCCGAAGTATTATCAGACGGGCGGAAGCAGAGCTTTGCCATCTCCAGCATGGCCTCTTCCTTGGTCTCGGCGATATAGAGCATGGCCTCAGGCGCGGGCTCGATCTGCTGCATCTTGCCGTCCCTGGCATCGATGACCATCCAGTCCTCGGGCTTGTCGGTCCTGCCCATGAATGTCCTGCGGTATATAACCGAGCTTGGCTGAACGACCACAGGTATGCCGAGCCTGTTTACACCGGTGGCGATGGACGCTGCTTTCTGTGAGTATGCTCCCCAGGCCACGCCGCATGCTCCTACCTTGGACAGGACATAGTCGGCGATATCATCATAGTTGGCACGCTCGTTTCTATGAGCGAAGATGGTTGCCACCTTGATAGCTGCTCCGTGGATATGAGCATTGGCCACGCATGAGCCGATGTTGCAGATATTCCTGCCGTCGAAGGCTCCGCCGTACTGCTCCCAGATGGTCTTGCCCTCTTCATCCTTGTACAGGGACATGTCCATAGCCATGCAGCCAGTAGCCACCACAATGTAGCCTCTGTCCACGAACTCCTTGGCTATGTCATAGCACTCTTTGGTGCCGTTCGGATAGTTGGAGCATCCTACCAGCGCTATAACTCC
>MVRL01000087.1 GCA_002067705.1 Methanosaeta sp. PtaU1.Bin112 | reverse complement strand
ACGAACTTGTCGAAAGGCCAGCGGGGAATCTTGATGACTGCGTAATCAACTGTCGGCTCGAAGGAAGCAGGAGTCTCCTTGGTCACATCATTTCTGATCTCATCGAGAGTCATGCCGATGGCAATCTTGGCGGTAACCCTGGCGATGGGATAGCCGGTGGCCTTGGAAGCAAGAGCAGACGACCGGGATACGCGGGGGTTGACCTCGATTACCCGATACTCGCCATTCTTGAATGCGAACTGGATGTTGCAGCCCCCCTCTATTCCGAGCGTCCGAATGATGTTGATTGCCGAGCTTCGGAGCATCTGAATCTCTCTGTCCGAGAGGGTTTGAATGGGAGTGACGACGATGGACTCCCCAGTGTGAATTCCCATGGGGTCCATGTTCTCCATGTTGCAGATGGTGATGCAGGTATTGTTCGAGTCCCTCATCACCTCATACTCCAGTTCAGTCCAGCCTCCCAGGCTCTCTTCAAGCAGAACCTGGCTGATGCGAGACCTCTTGAGACCAAGCTCGCAGATGGATAAAAGCTCCTCCCGGGTCCTGGCCACGCCTCCACCTGATCCGCCCAGAGTATAAGCGGGCCGGACTACGAGTGGCAGTCCAATCTCCTCCATGACCTGCAGAGCTTCCTCCAGGGTGTTGACCGCCCGGCTCCTCGGAACCGGCTCGCCAACCCGCTGCATGGCCTTCTTGAAGAGGTCGCGATCCTCTGCCTCCTGAATGGCCTTGACGGATGTGCCCAGCACCTCGACATGGAATTTCTCCAGAACACCCATGTCTGCCAGCTCAGAGGTGATGTTCAGGCCGGTCTGGCCTCCGATGCCGGCAATGATTCCGTCAGGCCTCTCCTTCTCGATGATCTTGGCGACGATCTCCGGGACGAGAGGCTCAATGTAGATCTTATCCGCGGTGTTCGGATCGGTCATGATGGTGGCAGGATTGGAGTTAACCAGCACGACCTCGATCCCCTCTTCGCGCAGAGACTTGCACGCCTGAGATCCGGAGAAATCAAACTCCGCCGCCTGTCCGATCTGAATGGGACCCGAACCGATGAGCAGAACCTTATGAATATCATTTCTCTTTGGCATCTCTACCGCCTCCCTGCTTTGCCTTTGACGCCATTCATGATCTTTTGGACGGCTCCAAAGAACGGGTCCTCAGTGCATAGCGGTCCAGGATGGGCCTCGGGGTGATACTGAACTGCCAGAACATCGAGCCGGTCGCTCTTTATGCCCTCGACGGTGCCATCGTTGGCATTAAGCTGAGTGACCTTTAGATCCGTTCCCTCCACGGAACTGGGCCGGACTGCGAAATTGTGGTTCTGAGAGGTGATGTAAACGATCTTCTTTTCCAGGTCTTTGACCGGTTGATTGCCGCCATGATGCCCGAACTTGAGCTTGAAGGTCTGAGCGCCCATCGCAAGGGAGATGATCTGATGGCCCAGGCAAATTCCAAAGACCGGGACCTGCCCGACAAAATGCTTGACCGCAGAGATCGCCTCGTAGGCCCTCTCCGGATCGCCGGGTCCATTGGAGACAAATAGAGCCTGTGGCTCTGTGGCCTCGATCTGAGAGAGAGAGGCATGCGCAGGAAGCACAGTTATATCAAATCCGCGACAGGAAAGGCTCTTTAAAATATTCCTCTTGATTCCCAGGTCCAGCACCGTTACGCGAGGCCCGCTTCCCTCGATCCGATAGGGAGATTTGCACGTCACATCCCCAAGTAGATCCCTCTCTGAGATATCGGCCTGAGAGCGGGCCATCGCCACCACATCCAGTTCCTGAACATCCTTTCTCTCGCCTACGGCAAGAGTCGCCCTCATCACGCCCTGCTCCCTTACCTTCAGGGTGAGCATGCGAGTATCCACATCGCAAAGGCCTGGCTTGCCCTCATCAATTAGGAAGCGGTTGAGCGTTCTTGACTGTCGGTAGTGCGTTGGACGATCCCAGTACTCCCGGCTGACCATGGCCTGCGGCCACATCCTGTCTGATTGAACATCATCGCCGCTTATGCCGTAGTTGCCCTGCAGCGGATAAGTGAACATGAGCATCTGTCCGTGGTAAGAGGGGTCTGTCAACGCCTCCTCATATCCGGACATAACGGTAGTAAAGACCAGTTCACCCGAGACCGTGCCGGGCGCACCAAAACCGGTACCTTCCACCCTTGTACCGTCTTCTAACCCTAAGACCCCAATCATAGTATCGGCAACTCAAGAAGCTAGGTCACCTAAATACATTTCGATATCATCATCTTTTTTAAGCTGGAGACCCATCCGGAATGCATGGAAGTTAAAGTGGAGACCACAAAGAGCTCCGATTTCAAGCAGGTCTATGCCATAGGCGCTATCGGAGGTCACAGCCCTTACGACTTTCGCATCGCTTTCTACAACGACTCGCCAAAGACGCTGGTCATGGACGGCAAGAGCATGACGGTCATGGAGAGGAAGATCGATATGGAGATCATTCTCTCGCCCCTGGCAGCCAAAGAGCTGTCTAGCTGGCTGGCTGAGCATGTCAAGGACTATGAGAAGGTCTTCGGAGAGATCAAGAGGCCGGGATCGGTATCCCAGAATCCGATCGACCCAAAGAAGGGCAGCGAGTCGGCTGCGATCCAGGGATACATGTGAGGGGGCCATGAACAGCAAAGATAAGGTACTGTTGAACCGAGGAATTGACAAAGTCCGGCAAAAGAAGCTTGAGGAAGCTTTGGAGATCTTCGACCGCCTGTTGGCGACAAACCAGGAGATCCCAGATGTCTGGAACAACCGCGGCGTGGCTCTCTTCGGCCTCGGCCGCATCGAGCAGTCCCTGGAAAGCTATGATCGATGCCTGGCCCTTGATGCCGAGAACCTGGACGCCCTCAGGAACAAGGCCTTTCTGCTGAGAAGCCAAAAGAGGCTGGAAGAAGCGCTTTCTGTTTATGACATCGTTCTCCAAAAAGGCGGCGATGCCTATGACATGGAATCCGCTGCGGTGGTGCTGACTGCCTTAGGGCGCCTGGTAGAGGCATTGAGCTGCCTGTACCTGGCCAGAGATGAGATGCCTTTGCAGCGCCTGGAAGAAGAAATAAGGTTGGTAAAGAGCCTGATGGAGCAGAAAGGGGTCCCCATTCCAGAGAGAGAGCCCGGTCAGGGGAAAGAATGATATCATCAAATAAGAATAAATGATGGTATTGCTTTCTGCATTGTAAAGGCCAAATTGCGGGGGAGAGGTCATGAAAGGCTTCATAATGATAAACGTTGAGCCGGGAACGGAAAAGGCAGTGCACGATTGCCTGCAGGGCATCAAAGGAATTCGAGAGGTCGTGCCAGTGTATGGCGAAAGGGACTTCATCGCTATTGCGGAGGTCGAGAGCATATCCGACCTGAATAGGGCGGTTCTGAGCGTGAGAGAGATAAATGGAGTGACTTATACTCAGACGATACTTGGCATGGAGCTGAAATTCTAGAGACCAATGCCCACGCTCAACGATTCCAGCTCGCTTGCTCCTCATTATCTGGCAATATTCGTCGCAGTCCTGGGATTCTCCCTGGTTGCGCCGTTCTTTCCTTACTATGTCATGAATCTGGGCGCATCATACACCATGCTCGGATTCATCGTCTCGGTCTATGGTGCGATGCAGCTTCTCACCCAGATACCCATAGGCCGCCTATCCGACCGGATAGGAAGAAAGAAAATCATGCTCATCGGCCTGGCCACATTCTCTTTTCTTCCGCTCTTTTACATCTTTGCCAGGAACACTACGGAGCTACTCTTCATCAGAGCTTTAGGGGGACTGGGAGCATCCGCCGTCTGGCCCATTGCAATGGCGCTGATCATCGATCAGGCAAAGTCAGAGAACAGAGGTGCAGCTATGGGCCATTACAACGCCGCCTTCTTCTCGGCCCTGGCTTTGGGTCCACTGATCGGGGGAATGCTCTATGATCATCTCGGTCATAATGCTCCATTCTATTTATGGGCGATTCTCGGAGCGGCTTCACTTCTTGTCGTTTATTTCCGAGTCGATGAGCCTGAGAAGATGAGCGTAATTATGGGGACAGTTCCTTCCCGGGGAGATGACCGGCTCATAGAGCCCGGCTACGCTCTCACATTTATGGCCTGCTCTTCTGTGGTCCTCTGGGCAGGAATTGTGGGCGGCTTTAATTTCACCATGCTTCCGAGCCTTGCGGCCGGTCTGGGCTTTAATGCAACTTACGTAGGCATAATCTACCTGGTTTACGGAGGCAGCACGGCACTCTTTAATATCTACTTTGGCCGCCAGGCCGATAGAGGGAGCAAGAAGAGGCTCATCTTCGCCGGCTGCCTGCTGGGAGCCTTGTGCTTTGCCGCTCTGCCTTTGGCAAAAGCCATTATAGCGGTCACGATGCTTTTCGCAGGATTGGGAATGGGGCTCGGCATGGCAAATCCAGCAGCTGCAGCCCTAATCGCCGATACAACCAGCGCATCCCGAAGAGGAGAGGTCTACGGCATCTTCAATACCGCTCGCATGAGCGGTGTGGTGATCGGGCCGCTTATTGCTGGATTGACCGCAGATCTGCATGGAGTAGAGGGCTCTGTCAGAGCATTTGCAATCCTGGCCATTGCCATAACCCTTCTGACCCTATTCGTCCGGGAATCAATCGAAGAGAGATGCAGATAGAAAAAGATGCAAAAAAGAGATTGAAAAGGTTTCTTGCAACAGAAAACCAGGTCTCTCTAGAGCACTCCCGGAGTATTCAAGGTGCCCCAAGAACCCTGCGATCCAATCCTCAGTGAGGACTTGCTCTGTGCATATTTCAGGTTGTCTTCCAGGTGTCCGCCGAAGGTTACCTGGACCGGAGACATGGCACTAGAGGCCTTGCTGCCGATCTGAATGGTGTTGGTATTATTGCTCAGCTTAACTGGGATCGCACTGGTATAGAAACTCTGGCCTAGAAGCGGAAAATAGGGAGAGTCTATAATTTCCAGAATAGACATATCTGCCGCTTTGAAGGATTCAACCTTGGCAGGATAGTTCGTCTGGAAGAACATGGGATCATCATAAAGCCACATCGTCGCCAGGCCAGTTCCGGCCAGCATCAGGAGAACAGCTAAGGCTATGGAATATTTCATCATAGTCTTCCAACCTGACATTCGTTGGATTTAAACCTATTGGAAAAAGAGAAGAGACGGGAAAGGAACTGCCGCCCGTCTCAGGCATATCCTTCTAGATATCGATCGTCACGATCGATCGCAACGATCCATTTCATTATCTCTTTACGACGACCACCTTGCTCACTGCCTTATTGGTTATCTGGCTATAGAGTTCATAGTCTTGGCCGATGAGGCTATCATATCCCGTCTCCGGGTTGTGCTTGCCGTCCCGAACGTAGACAAAGACCCTGTAGCTTCCGGCATCAGTTGGTGCACTGGTCCAGGTCCATTGGTTCTTAGTCGACCAGTCCTGAACTATCTTCCAGGCTCCATTGGTAGACGGGCCCTTCAGCCAGAACCTGTATAGCACCGGTTCCTTGTTGGCATCGGTTGCGGTTGCCGTCCATACCACCTTGCTTCCCGCGCTCTGCGGACTCTTCTTGTCAGGGACCAACGCGGTCAGCTGAGGCGGCGCATTGGCCGTGAGCTGATACGGTGCACCCAGGGCGCTGTCGTAACCGGTTTCAGGACTGTGCTTGCCGTCCCGGGCATAGACATAGACGGTATAAGCTCCGCTATCGTACCCGGAGCTGGTCCAGGTCCACTGGTTCTTTGTCGACCAGTCCTGCACTACCTTCCAGGCTTCTGCCGTCGACGGCCCCTTCAGCCAGAACCGGTAGAGCACCGGGTCCTTATTGGCATCGGTTGCGGTTGCCGTCCAGACCACCTTGCTTCCCGCGCTCTGCGGGCTCTTCTTGTCAGGGAAGAGCGCCGTAAGCTTGGGCAGCGGATTGACCGTGAGCAGATAAGATGCGCCCAGAGCGCTATCGTAGCCGGTTGCTGGATTGTGTTTACCGTCCCGGGCATAGACATAGACGGTATAGGCTCCGCTGTCGTACCCGGAGCTGGTCCAGGTCCACTGGTTCTTTGTCGACCAGTCCTGCACTACCTTCCAGGCCCCGGCAGTCGACGGACCATTCAGCCAGAATTTGTAGAATATCGGCTCTCTATCCGGATCTGAGGCGAGTGCAGTCCACTTTATGGGCGTGCCTGCTGCCTGTGAGCTTGACTTGTCCGGAGTCAGGGAGACGAGACTGGGCGGCATATTCTGCCTGAGCACGGTGAACAGAGCCCCAGCATCGTCGTCCCATCCGGACGGGCTGGAGTGCAGGCCGTCCCTGGCCTGTACAATGATCTCGCTTGTTCCTGCGTCAGCAGGCGAGGTAGGCCAGACCCAGGTCGGGTCGGTAGACCAATCCCTCACCAGCCTCCAGGATCCGCCGGTTGCCGCACCCTTCAGCCAGTACCGATAGAATACGGGGTTTCCTTCCGGATCCATGGCCGTTGCCTTCCACCACACCGTAGCACCTATGGGCTGGGGGCTGGGCAGATTGCTTGCCAGACCGGTGATGGTTGGCGGCAGGTTGGGGCTGACGATAACAAATGAAGCTATATCGTAGTCATCTGAGCCGCCCGGTCCGGCATGACTGCCGTCCCTGACTGCTACCAGCACCTCGCTGCGGCCTACATCCAGTGGATTGGTTCTCCAGATCCAGCGGTTGTTCTTGCCCCAGCCGGTCTGGTCCACCCAGAATCCGTTGGTCGATGGCCCGCGCAGGTAGAACTTGTACTGCAGGGGAGCGCCCTCCGGATCGGAGGCGAGCGCAGTCCACTTGATCCAGCTTCCCACAAACTGCGGAGCCGGTCGATCCGAGAACAGCATGTCGATGTGCGGCGGCAGGTTAGCGCTGCTGAGCTTGAAGGTTGCTGTCTTCTTAACATCGAAGCCCGACTGATCGGCATGATTGCCATCTCTTATCCAGACCTCAATCTGATAGCTTCCCGGCGCATAGCCGACGGTGCTCCAGGTCCACACGTTGTTTGTCGAGTATCCGGTGTCAGCCCTGACGGCCGTTGAGGGCTCGGGTCCCCGCACAATGAACCTGTACTGCAGCGGATCACCCTCCGGATCAGAGGCTCCTGCGGTCCAGATCACCGGCGTGCCTGCCCTCTGGGGGCTCGGCAGGTTGCTGACCAACGTGGGATTAGTGGGCGGAAGGTTATTGTTGCGGTTGCCAAAGTCAACTGCCAGTTTGTTCTCTCCCGCGGCCAATGCAAAGGAGTAAACCTGTCCGCCGGGACCTGCAGGCGGCTTGGTCTGTGTCCATCCTGACTTGACGACCTCGCTGACCACATAGTTTGCCGGAGTGATATTCAGGAAGGAGTAAGAGCCGTCCGCTCCAGTAGTCGTAGTGCTGATCACCGCCAGGGTTGAGGCGTTCTTGAGCTCTATGGTCCAGCCGGAAAGAGTCGGCTCTCCGGGGTCCTTGATGCCATTTCCGTTCAGGTCATTGAACTTGAGGCCAAGGATAGAGCCCAACGAGGGCGGCGTGGCCAGTCTGTTGCCGAAATCCTGGTTGCTGGTCATGCCAGGGACTTGGACGTTGCGCACCGTTGCTGTGGTTGCCGCCCAGCCCTGTCTCGCCATCTCCTTAATCTCGTATCTACCGGGCGGGATGTTGACGAACTTGTAGGCGCCGTTGGCATCTGTTGTGGCCTGAGCCAGGAGGATGTCAGTGGCCGGTCCCGGCACTACATACACCAGATCGATCTCCCAATTGGCTACACCCGGCTCTCCGGCGTCCTTGGCTCCGTTGCCGTTCAGATCGTTGAATTTCATTCCGGAGATGATATTGGGGCTTTTCGCCGGAACATTCACCACGGCGTGAACCTCGGTTGTAACGGTTACCAGTATGGGGTCATCCACCTCGTAGGTCCCTGGGACCAAGTTGCTGAAGGTGTAGCTGCCGTCCTGGCCGGTGGTCACGCTGGCGATCTCCTTGCCGCTTTCCACCAGCTTGACCTCCTGTCCGGGAAGGCCGGGCTCATCCTCGTCCTGCAGGCCGTTGCCATTGGCATCATAGAACTTCTTGCCGGTGATCGACAGGTTGCCTTTGTTTCCGAAATCCTTTCCGGTGACGTCCGCATCCTTCAGATCAATGCTGTAAGGGCCCTGAGGCAGAGTCTGGGTCCACCCAGCCGGAACAACCTCGCTTACTGTGTACTTGCCGGGCGGCAGATTCTTGAAAGCGTAGGAGCCGTCCTGGCCGGTGGTCGTGGCATTGATGATGCTGCCCTCTCTGGCAAGCTGAATATTCCAGTTGCTGAGAGCTGATTCGGCCCCGTCCTTAGCGCCGTTTCCGTCCAGATCGATAAAGCTCATTCCGGAGATGGACCAGGATCCGTGGTTTCCAAAGTCCTTGCCGGTCACATCGGCATCCACCAGAACGACCGAATAGGAGCCCTCACTCGGAGCGGTCCTGACCCAGCCGGACTGCTCGACCTCGGTGATGGTATAGGTGCCGGGCAGCAGATCATCAAATTTGTAGGTCCCATCCGATGCGGTTGTTGCTTCTTTCTGCATCGCAGCATTGCCGTCTGTGGTTCCGGAAAGAGTGACCTTCCAGTTCTCCATGCCCGGCTCGCCGTCGTTAACTCCGTTGCCGTCAAGGTCGTTATACTTCATTCCCGAGATGCTGTACGATGTCAACATATTGGAGAAGTCCTTCTCTGCGACATCGCTCTCTGACAGATCGATGCTATAAGATCCGCTCTCCGGGTTGACGGCCTTCCACCCGCTGGGCAATGTCTCGGCTACCGTGTAGCTCCCTGCCTTGAGATTTCCGAAGCGGTAGGAACCGTCCTCGCCAGTAAGGGCGCTGACCTCTCCATCCGGGCCGGTCAGCCGGACCGTCCAGCCGGACAGGGCTTTGCCACTATCATCAAGAACCTTGCCGGAGATGTTACGGGGGGGCTCGTTGATGGTGATAAATGCCAACAGCTCACTGTCAAAGCCATCTTCTTCGGCATGCTTTCCATCTCTGACCTGGGCCTTGACCTGATTTTCGCCTGCATCTGCAGAGGATGTAGTCTGGGTCCAGGTGTTTGCGCTATTCCACTCTGTGACTGGCTGCCAGGCTTCGCTCGTAGCCGGTCCGCTGTGCAGGAACCGGAAGAGAAGCTGGTCCCCATCGGCATCGGTAGCGTTGGCAGTCCAGGTTATGGTTGTGCCGGGAAGCTGGGGGCTGGCTAGATCGGATGTCAGCGAATTCAGGACCGGCGTCTGATTCACGGCAGGAATCACGCTCTCGGCTGCCCCGGTTTCGTTGACCGGCTGCTGGGGCGTCAGATTCTCCGGAGCAATAGGAGTGGTTATGTTCTCCTCGGCTGGAGGCACAACCGTCTCCGGGGCAACAGTTACCGTTTCACTCTCATTGACCGGCTGCTCAGGAGTGGCATTTTCTGGTGCTGTCGGTTCGGTAATGTTCTCTTGCGGGACGGTTTCGGTCTCAACTGCGGCTGGCTCCTGTGCCGGCGCAGGAGCAGTTATGGAAAACTCGCTGCTCATATTGCCGGCTTCGCCCTGCGGCCCGTCATGCAGACTGTCCTTTACGGATGCCGTTATCACGCTGGTGCCGGGCTGCAAAGCCGTCCAGGTCCACTGATTTTCAGACTGCCATCCAGTAACTGGAGTGCCGTTGACCAGGAAAAGATAGCTGATTGGATCGTTCTCTGCATCGAACGCTGATGCTGTCCAGTTGACTGAGGTTCCCAATGGTTGCGGGCTGATGCGGTCTGCAGTCAGACCGTCAAGTGCTGGCGATTCGTTGAGCTTTGCCGGTGCGGTCTGGACTGGCGCTTCCTCCGGTGCGGGAGAGACTATGGTGAATTCCCGGCTCATATTGCCGGCCTCTCCCTGTGGTCCATCATGCAGGCTGTCCTTTGCGGATGCCGTTATCACGCTGGTGCCGGGCTGCAAAGCAGTCCAGGTCCACTGATTCTCAGACTGCCAGTCCGTAACCGGCGTGCCGTTGACCAGGAAGCGGTAGCTAATTGGATTGTTCTCGGAATCTGATGCCAATGCAGTCCAGGCTATTGCGGTGCCTGTAACCTGCGGGCTCTCCTTATCCGCGGTGAAGCTGCTCATCACTGGAGCATTGTTGGGCGGAAGGACTATCTCGAAGCTCGCGCTGAGGCCGGCGTCGCCATCGGGATTGTGCTTTCCATCCCTGACCTTCGCGGCCACAACGTGCGATCCGATCTGGTCTTCGGTTGCCGTCCAGATCCAAACCGGACTGTCGGACCAGTCCTGCACTATCTGCCCGTCGAAGGTGAACTGATACTGCAGGGGATTGTTCTCAGAATCTGATGCCAATGCAGTCCAGGCTATTGCGGTGCCTGTAACCTGCGGGCTCTCCTTATCCGCGGTGAAGCTGCTCATCACTGGAGCATTGTTGGGCGGAAGGACTATCTCGAAGCTCGCGCTGCGGCCGGCGTCGCCATCGGGATTGTGCTTTCCATCCCTGACCTTCGCGGCCACAACGTGCGATCCGATCTGGTCTTCGGTTGCCGTCCAGATCCAAACGGGACTGTCGGACCAGTCCTGCACTATCTGCCCGTCGAGGGAGAACTGGTGCTGCAGCGCATCATCATCGGCATCCATGAACTCCACCGTCCAGGTGATCGTCGAACCGGTCTGCTGGGGACTGAGCTTGTCCGCCCCGAAATTGATGATAACCGGCTCTTTGTTGGGGGGCAATCCGATGAACTTCGCGCTCCTCTGATCATCAAATCCATCCTGATCGGCGTGTTTAGCGTCTCTGACCTGAACATCTATCTGAGACTCGCCCTCGCCAACAGTCCACCTCCACTGATTGCTGGGCTGCCAGTCTGTAGCGACGAGTCCATTCAAGAAGAATCTGTATAAAATTGGATTATTCTCCGGGTCGCTGGCCTGAGCCGTCCAGGTGACAATGCTGCCCGTCTCCTGAGGGCTGGCCTTATCTGAGGATAGATCGGATATTGAGGGCTTCTCATTGGGCTTGTTTACGGTGTAGCTTGCCTTCTTTGATGAGTCGCCATCGGCATTATGCAATCCATCCCGAACTCTTACCTCGATGCTGTGCGCTCCAAATCCGCTGGAGGAGGTATCCCAGGTCCACTGGTTCTGATATTGCCAATCGGTAACCACCTGATCATCAAGCATGAACAGGAACTGAACATTGTCGCTCTCCTGGTCCATGGCTTGCGCTTCCCAGATCACTATCGCTCCTGCTTCCTGAGGGCTGGCCGGGTCTGCGATCAGGCTGATCATAACCGGTGCCTGATTTATCGGCTCGTTCTGCTGCGGCTGACCAGCAGGCTCCTGCCAGGCTGGCTGCTGCTCTTCTGCAGGCGGTTCATATGTCTGCTGCTGGGCCGCGACGGCAGGAGCCGCGGCTTCCTGAGGTGCAGTCAGCGCAAAATCGGCTATTCTTTCCGCCGGAGTAAATTGAGGTCCGGCATGCATTTCATCGCTGACCGAGACTTTTATCTGATAATTTCCGGCATCTTGCGGACTGGTATCCCATCTCCAGGTATTGTCTGAGAGATCTGAGTTTACCGGCTTCCAAACGCCTCCCGTAGATGGTCCATTTAGCCAGAATCTGAAAGAAATAGGATCATTTTCCGGGTCTTCTGCTCTGGCCGTCCATCTTATGGAAGCGCCAGCTTCTTGAGGACTGGATTTATCGCTATCCAGAGAGAGGAGCATTGGCTGCTGGTTGGAGCTTGCTCCCCCTGTGTATCCCGGAGAGAAGAAATCCCCCTGGCCGGATGCCTCCGTCGGCTGCTGATCAAATTGTGCTGAGGCTGATACGGCCAATAGCACTCCGGTTATTATCATTGCTGCAAGGACCAGTATTGTGTCCCGGCAATTATGCTTGAATTTGGTCTTATGTATGCAATTGCTATCCGTTTCTTTCATATCCTCACTCTCCTTTATTCATTATCCCACTCGCACTTGAAAATTTCATGATTAAAAGGCATATCCGCGTTTATGAACCTTTTTTTCATATTGAGGACTTATTAGCGCTTTTTTCCCGTAGCCAATCTCATATGAATCATTTATGAACCGGTTTCAGCCGGTTTTGCGGCGGGGCACCGCTTTCCAGTCACGGTTTTTCATCACCCCGCCGCAGATCGTATCGGGGCTGATTTAAGCAAAGGGATGCTTTGCAGAGTCCTTCTTGGCCAGTATCTCCGATACCCTGGGATTTTTGGCCACCGCACGCTCAATGGCCAGCTTTGTTGCCGAGTAGTTGTAATCGTAGACCTTTTTCTTGTCTTTTGCATCCCACTCTATGAACACGGACACGATTATCCTCAGATCATCGGCCAGCTCCTGGGGCAGGGTTCCTTTCGCCACGCAGTCCATTACCGCCTTGGCCACCGCCGCCTGAGCAGGGCCGAACATCAGTATGGCCTGGCCTGCGCCCTTGATGGTCACCTTGTTCACCATGAGAGTAGCTGGCTTGGCAGGCAGATTTGGCTCCAAGACCGCGAGCAATGGAGTATGCCCACTGGCAGGTGAAGCCAGAGCATTGACAAATGCCTGCTCTACATAGCTTCCTTTTGAGCCGATTACCAGATCGATATGGGCGATCTCCGGACCATCTCCTACCAGTGCTTCTCCAATCAGTATGCTGTCAAAAGGCTGCGTCATACATATACCTTAGAATCATTTTTCATATAAATTAGTAATCTAAGATCAGTACTCTGGGCCATCGCCAAAAGATATATCATTATAATATGCGCCAAGATTAGAGCAATGCGAATACTTGTGATCAACAATTATGGACAGTTCAATCACCTGATCAGGCGCGCCATTCGGGATAAGGTGGATACGGACCTCATCTCCAATCAGACGCCGCCGGATAAGATTGACGCCGATGGCCTCATCCTGGGAGGTGGACCCACCCTGGATCGCGCCGGACGATGCGCGGATTACCTGAGAGACCTTGAAATCCCCATTCTGGGAATCTGCCTGGGCATGCAGCTCATGGGCACCACCTTTGGAGGAAAAGTGATTCCTGGCAGCATGGGAGGATATGCGGAGGTAAATGTGCAGGTTATCAAAGAGGATGACATTCTAAAGGGCCTGCCTGCCAGTTTCAAGACCTGGGCCTCTCACATGGATCAGGTCTCCGAGCTTCCTGAGGGCTTTGAGATCCTGGCCAGATCGAATGTTTGCGAGATAGAGGCCATGAAGCACCTTAAGAGGCCGCTCTACGGCGTGCAGTGGCATCCAGAGGTTGTGCACACCCAGTACGGACCGGAGCTTCTTGACAACTTCATCGCCTTGTGCAAGAGATAGGCGAAAGAGCGAGCATAAGGGCGACCGCTTGATGATAGAAGGTGAAGCGGAAATAGGAATTAGGGATCAGGCACCGAGAATCGACCTGCAAGGCAGGATTGCCGGGCTCAAAGAGGCTTTCCTGGCAGCAAAAGAGCTCTCACTGACGGATCTATCCCTTCGGATTAGAGAGGTAGGATTTCGCTGCCAGGAGTGCGGTGAATGCTGCCGGGGAGAGGATAACAGCGTAGTGGTCTTTCCTCAGGAGATAAGATTCATCCAGATGGCTACTGGCCAGGAATGGCTGGCAGTTGCAGGGCCGCCGGAGGAAGGCGAATGGGACAGAGAGGGTTGCTTTCATACCCTGGAATGGAGGCTTCTGAAAGAAAAGGAGTCCTGCCGGTTTTATCGAGATGGCAGGTGCAGCATCTATCCCAGCAGGCCCATTCTCTGCTGCACCTATCCCTTCTACCTGGATGAGGGCAGATTGATGCACTCAGAGTGCAGGGGTCTGGGTGGCAGGATCGAGGCCGAGGAAGCGGATGAGCTGGCAGGGCAGCTGCTCAAGCGCTACCAGATAGAGATCCAGGAAGCGATCCATCTCCTTGAGAAATATCGGGACTTTGAAAGGGGCGAAGCTAAAGAAGGGGGCGCATGCATCGTGCACGACAGCGAGGGCGAGCACAGGATTTCTCGGTAAGAGCTACGGGTGAGAGGATGTGCTCATTGACAGGCTATTTGGTGGCAAAAGTATTTTGAACTATTAAGCATGACATAATTATAAGGAGGCGCAAACTATGACAAATGTGGATGATATCCCTGCAGAGACAAAGTGGAAAATTGCCGCCAAATCCGCTACCGCTATGCCTTGGATTTATGGCATGGCCTTCCAGGGGCTGATAGATGAAAAGGTCTTCCAAGAGATTGACCTGCAGATTTGGAAAGAAGGAGGCAAAGAGGCAAAGAGATTAGCTGACGAGTTGAATCTTCCAGCCAGCAATGCCAAGGAAGTAAACAGAACATGGGGTATAGTCAGCACTATACTCTACGGGCCGGAGTTCAAGGAAGAGATCATTGAAGAGAATGAAAACAGAGTGGTAACCAGGATTACAGGCTGTGGATTCTTGAATCGGGCAAGAGAAATGGGAATTGAACCCAAGAATGGTTTCAAATCGTGTCAAGCATATAGCAGTTCAATAGTGGAAAATCTTAATCCAAATTATTCCCAAAGATTCCTCAATGGAATGTGCCTCGGTGCTCCATACTGCGAGAATATAGTTGAATTAAAGAAGTAACAGAAGTCATTTTTTAATTGGAATATTTTTAAATAATATAGTTATTAGAGCTTGCACACAAACCTATTCATATCTTGAAAGAGATAATAGACATGAGGAATCTCTTTGAGATCGCATGGTGTAATCTGCTTTGCCATCTTGCTGGCTGCTTTCTTTTTTTCGGGACCGATAGATGGAAGAGAGATCCGAGGTCAGGTGGCCACGGGAGACTTCGAATGGAATGCCCAGAATTTTGCAGGCTTCTATTATGATCTCGACAAGGATCTGGGAACGGAAAGAATCACCACTTATGTCACTTACGGGAAGCTAGAGGAGCCCAATGGCATCGTTTATTCCACGACTGCCCAGGCCAATGACTTCGAATTTGAGGATTGGGGCTCATACAACGTCATTGGATTTCTGGGCAAGAAGTACTTTGCCGGATACACCGAAAATGAAAACATGGACGGATGGACTCAGATGCTGTATCAAGAGTCCACAGACGAAAATTCTCTGTCAGAGGAACAACTGCAGACGATATTGATGGATAGCGATGCCGAGATGACCATCACAGCCAGCCGGCCGCTTAAGCTGGCTGAGGGCTACGAATTGGCCATCAAATATATCGATAGCAGTGGCATGCTTGTTGAGCTTACCAAGGATGGTATGGCTGTCGATTCCAAAATTCTGATGCCATCCAAAGATGGTGCGACTATGGCTGATAAGACCTATATCTATAGAACAGATGAAGACAATCAGAAGGGATTGGTCATAATTGCGATTCACTTCAAGAACGCGGTCACCATCCAGAACCAGACTGTCGCTACCGTAGATGGCCTGTGGCAGATTTCAGATACGCCGACACCAGTCAGGATCGATACCGAATTCGGCAAGATGAGGATCGCCAGTGTCAGCGCCGATACCATCGTCCTGGACAATAAGGATTACAACATAGCTCTCAGCAAGAACAGAGACATCGAACTGCTGGGCAACATCAGGATCAGGACCGCCGATCAGGAAATGATGGACGACGCAAATCCGCTCAGATACTACATTTATCTGGACGAAAAATGTAATAGCTGAATATTATTTTTTTATTTTTAATTTCTTTATTCAATTTCATCCTCAAATGCCGTTAAAAGGACCAGCCCTAATCATCACCGGCCTGCTGGCTTTGTCACACCGTCACAACCCGGAACGAATAAGGATCGACAAGGGTCTTTCCACTTAGCTCCAGGATGGCGATGTAATACCAACCAGGAAGGTCTGCTGCTGCCTCCACAGTCATTTTCTCTCCAGGGCTTGCAGCGTCTTCGCTGGCAAGCCATGCACCTTCCTCATTGATTATGGCGATCCTGGTTTGCATCTCTGCCGGGACTTGATCAAGGATAACCTGCAGAGTTGCCGGCTCTGAAATCTCCACCCTGTAATAGGCACCCGGCGCGTAACCGCTCACGTTTTCGTCTAAATTTATAACCTGCGCATCGCTGGGAAGCGTAGCAAGTCCGGGTGCGACCAAAGCCATCAGGCAAATACCGAGTACTAGCAATTCAATTCTCATGGAAAACACGTCCCTGTGCATATCTGTCTGAATTGATCAATCGATAATAATAGCGACTTTTTAACATATAATCATTTGGGATTGAAATGGGTCCGTGAAGAAAAAAGTCAATGAAAAATGAGATAGAACGGCAGGCTACTGGACAGCGCTTTTGACCTCGTCCACGATCTTGTCGATGAGGCTCTTCTCTTTCTCCGTCTGCTTCTTTCTCTTCTCGCCGAACTCCACCGCCAGCGCTTCCAAGAGCTGCCTCTGCCGCTCAGTCAGAGCGGAGGGTGTCTTGATCCTGACCTTGACATGAAGATCGCCGCTTCCAAGGCCCTGAAGCCGTGGCATGCCCTTTCCCCTCAGCCGGAAGATAGTTCCGGTCTGAGTTCCCGCAGGCACCTTTATCTTAGCTCGACCGTTCAGAGTGGCTACCTCCAGATCGGTTCCAAGAGCAGCCTGGGTAAAGCTGATGGGAGTCTCCATGAGCAGGTCGCTCTCCACCCGCTGAAAGAGCGGATGGGGCCGGACGCTTATGACCACATAGAGGTCTCCGTTCTCCATTCCCGGTCCAGCTGAATCCCCCTGGCCGCGCAGCTTGAGATGCTGGCCATCCTCCACGCCCGGCGGAATCTTGATGTTGATCTTGCGGTTCTTCCGCACTCTGCCCGAGCCGGAGCAGTCCGCACAGGGAGTGACTATGATCTGCCCTCGACCACCGCACTTGGGGCAGGCCGAAGAGGTGACCATCTGCCCGAATGGGGTGTTCTGGGCGCGGGTGATCTGACCGGTACCACGACAATTGCTGCAAGTAGTGGGGCTGGTGCCGGGCTTGGCCCCACTGCCATGACAGGTGGGGCAATTCTCAGTGCGAGGCACATCAATGGTTGACTCAAGACCGGAGGCGGCCTGCTCTAATGTGATGTCGATATCATAACGCAGATCCCGGCCCCGGGCTGGCTGGCCCCGGCCTCCGCCGAAGAACATATCGAAAATGCTCTCGCCGCCGCCTCTGCCTGCGCCTCCACCAAAACCAAAGCCCCTCAGCAGATCCTCGAAGTTCACTCCCCGGAACAGGTCCTCTTGCGAGTATTGGCTGTTGATGCCGGCATGGCCGAACTGGTCGTACTTCTGCCGTTTTTCCGGATCGGAGAGGACTGCATAGGCCTCAGATATCTCCTTGAATTTTTCTTCCGCACCGGGATCTTCCGATCTGTCGGGATGGTACTTCATGGCGAGCTTGCGATAAGCTCCCTTGATGTCCTTCTCGCTCGAATCCCTGGGTATACCCAAGACCTCGTAGTAGTCCTTCTTATCCGGCATATCTCATTTCCGTTCCTTACTTCTTGTCGTTTACAACTTCATAGTCGGCGTCCACGGTCTGATCCGACTGACCCTGCCCGGAGGTCTGCCCCTGCCCTGCACCCTGCGAAGCCTGCTGCTTTGCCTGCTGCTCCTGAGCTGCCTTCTGGTACATGGCAGCAGACAGCTCGTAGATGGTATTCTGCAGTGCCTCGGTCTTGGCCTTGATCTCCGAGATCTCGCCGCCGGTCTGAGCGTTCTTCAGGTCAGAAACGGCCTTCTCGATCTTCTCCTTCTGCTCAGCCGTGGCCACCTCGCCCGCCTCTTTGAGCATCTTCTCAGAGGCATAGATGAGAGAGTCAGCCGCATTCTTGACCTCTATCTCCTCTTTCCTCTTCAGGTCATCTGCAGCAAAGCGCTCCGCATCTTTGATCTTGGCATCGATCTCATCCTTGCTCAGCTTATGAGGGGCAGTGATGGTCATGTTCTGCTCCTTCTTGGTGGCCAGGTCCTTGGCGGAGACATGGATGATGCCGTTGGCATCTATATCGAATGTGACCTCGATCTGAGGAATGCCGCGGGGAGCAGGTGGTATGCCTACCAGCGTGAACCTTCCCAGAGAGACGTTATCTCTGGCCATGGGCCTCTCACCCTGAAGCACATTTACCTCAACGCTGGTCTGGTTGTCCGCCGCTGTGGTGAAGATCTGGCTCTTCCTGGTGGGAATGGTGGTATTTCTCTCAATCAACCTGGTGGTAACTGCTCCCAGGGTCTCTATTCCCAGAGAGAGGGGCGTTACGTCAAGCAAGAGAAGGTCTTTAACCTCACCGCCCAGGACGCCCGCTTGAATAGCTGCACCCATAGCAACGCATTCCATTGGGTCCACGCCTCGCTCTATTTCTTTGCCCATGAAGCCCTTGACGAACTCCTGGACGATGGGCATTCTGGTAGGGCCTCCAACTAATATGATCTTCCCGATATCGGATTTCTCCAGCTTGCTGTCCCGAAGGGCCTGAACCATGGGGCCGCGGCAGCGTTCGATGACGTCTCTGACAAGATCATCTAGCTTGGAGCGGTCTAGTGTCATGGAGAGGTGCTTGGGACCGCTGGCGTCCGCGGTGATGTAAGGCAGATTGATATTGGTCTGCATCACGCTCGAAAGCTCAATCTTGGCTACCTCAACCGCCTCTCTCAGGCGCTGCATAGCCATGGAGTCGCCTTTCAGATCGATGCCCGACTCCTGTTTGAACTTGGCCAGGACATAGTTCGTCAGCCTCTCGTCCATGTCTCTGCCACCCAACTGAGTGTCGCCGGAGGTGGACTTGACCTCAAATACACCCTCGCCGATCTCCATGATGGTAACATCCAGCGTGCCTCCGCCCAGATCGAAAACCATGATCTTGTGCTCTCCGGTCTTATCCAGGCCAAAAGCAAGAGCTGCAGCCGTAGGCTCGTTGATGATGCGAACTACCTCCAGGCCGGCGATGGTGCCGGCATCTTTGGTAGCTTGCCTCTGATTGTCATTAAAGTAAGCAGGAACTGTGATTACTGCTTTGTCTACGGTATCGGCCAGATATGTCTCGGCGTCAGTCTTGATCTTGCGCAGGATTTGGGCGGATATGTCCTCCGGGCTGTACTCCTTGCCGTGGACCTTTACCTTGTATTCGGTGCCCATCTTGCGTTTGATGCCCGTGATCGTGCCGTCCGGATTAGTGACCGACTGTCTCTTGGCAGGCTCGCCCACCAGAACCTGGCCATCCTTGGTAAAGGCCACGTAAGATGGAAATGCCTTGCCGCCGATGCTTGTCCCTTCTGCACTGGGAATTATGGTAGGTCGGCCGCCGACTAGAACAGCAGCCGCCGAGTTGCTGGTTCCAAGGTCAATGCCGATAATTTTTGACAAGATCTCATCTCCTGAACTTAAAAGTTATCACAACTTGGCAATTATTTTATCTTTTCGCCACCGCAACTTTTGAGAAGCGTATGACATGGGAATTGAATAGATAACCCTTCTGTATCTCTTCTGCGACGGTACCCTCTTCCAGATCGGTTCTCTCTACCTGAAAGAGTGCTTCATGGCGATAGGGATCAAACTTCATCCCTTTTGCCTCAATGGGCATGAGCCCTTCTCCTGATAGTATATCGAGCAGTTGTGTGTATAGCGCCCGGCTTCCTTCTTCATGCTTTGCAGCCGCTTCCAGACTGTCAAGCACGGGAAGAAGCTTTGAGACGAGCTTCTCAGAGGCATATCTTATGTTGGCTTCTTTCTCCCGGACCGATCTCTTCATAATATTGTCCAGATCCGCCCGACAACGCATCAGGAGATCGAGCCGCTCTTCCGCCAGGCTCTGGGCAGAGGAGAGCTGCTGCTGTAGCTCCTCGATATTCATGCCTGAAGCATCAGTCTTCGTTTCAGATTTTTCATCAGCATCCGCCATAATATCCACCCAAAGTGTGGCCTTGTCTAAATCACAGGGAGGAGTAGGCCGGCTAGTGCCGGCCTCTCTTCATCACCTCGATCCTTTAGTAGTGAGGCATTGGCATCTGAGGCATGGTATAGTCGTGCGGACTCTGACCGGGCTTGGGGGTAAGCTCTTCCCTCTTAGCCGCAATGACATCATCCACGCGCAGTACCATGGTTGCAGCTTCAGTTGCTGATTTAATAGCCTGAGTCTTTACCTTTAGCGGCTCTACAACGCCCAGGTCCAGCATGTCAGCAGGATCGCCAGATACCAGGTCCAGCCCGAAATTCTTCATGCCCTGGCCGGCTTTAGACCTCAGAGCTGCCAGGCTATCCACGGGATCAAACCCGGAATTCTCAGCAAGGGTTAGTGGTATGGACTCTACTGCATCTGCGAAAGCCCGGACCGCCAGCTGCTCTCGACCTTCCAGGGTGGAAGCATACTGCCTGAGGTTTTCAGATACAACAACTTCCGGAGCGCCCCCTCCGGGAACAATCTTTCCGGATGCAATGACATCCATCACCACATTGAGGGCATCATCCAGGGCTCGCTCCATCTCTTCTAAGAACTGCTCGGATACGCCGTGCAGGATTATAGATACCGCCTTTGCCTTATCGCAGCCCTCCACGAAGATCATGCGCTTATCTTTGCCGACCTTGCGCTCTTCCACGAGAGCTGCGGAGCCGAGGTCCTTGGAAGAGACCGCCATCACGTCGCCTACCAGCCTCGCTCCTGTAGCCAATGCCAGCATCTTGAGATCCTCTCTCTTGACCCGGCGAACGGCAAGAATTCCATTCTTGGATAGATAGTGCTGAGCTGTAACTCCAATGCCTTTCTCGCAGAAGACAACATTGGCTCCTGCCGCGATAATAGCATCAACTTGGGACTTGATGACAAGCTCCTCGCCCTCTTTGAATCCGGCGAGATTCTTTGCCTCAGTTATGGTGATCTTGGCATCTGTGTCCAGCTTTTTGAGTTCGAGGGTACCTTCCAGGAGCATAATCTTGGCTGCGTTTATGCGCTTTGGCATCTCCGGCGAGGTCCTCTCTTTTTCGATTGCTATTCCGTGATTGATGCTCGAGTCCTCAATCTTGCCGCCCGGAATCAGAACCATCTTGATATTCTCTTCAATGTCCTTGCCCGTAAATCCGGCAACCGCTCGTGCAGCCTCCACGGATATCTTTGCCAGCTTATCCATGGCGATTTCAATGCCCTTTCCTCTCATGGCTGTCTGGGCAATCTTGAGCAGCACTCCTTCGTCGCCTGAAGCATCAATAGAAATGGAAGATAGCACGTCCTGCGCCCTGGCTGCTGCCTGCTTATATCCCTGCACAATGACTGTGGGGTGGACATCCTGATCCAGCAGCGCTTCTGCTTTTTCCAGCAGCTTGCCAGCGATAATCACCGCCGTGGTGGTCCCGTCTCCGATCTCGTCATCCTGGGCTTTTGCCACCTCGACTATCATCTTGGCCACTGGATGCTCAATATCCATCTCTCTGAGAATAGTGGCTCCGTCGTTGGTTATAGTTGCATCTCCACCAGCGATAAGCATCTTATCCATCCCTTTGGGTCCAAGGGTGGTCCGAACAGCCTCTGCGACCGCCTTTGCAGCCAGGATGTTCTTGCGCTGCGCATCCTTCCCGGTCTCTCGTTTGCTTCCTTCTTTCAATATGATTATCGGTACGCCACTCAAACCTGCCAAACCTATAGTCCTCCCCGACTTTTTTTCTTACTACCAGTTTGAAGTTCTATATAAAAGATTCGCCTGACAGGAGACGATATGAAGTCCAAAATTATTTTGCGTCCGTCACAGTTTTATAATGGTTAAATTATTCATACAATCGACATGTCGCGTGTGTATTAACCTGTGAGAGGACTGCGGGCAAGTATTGCTTTATTTCCCTAAACTACGATCCTCTCACCGTCAGCATCAACCATTACAGCTCTTCCGCTCTCTATCTGAAGGATCTCCTCGCCCACTCTGTCCACGAGAGGAATGCCGCTGATGATAGCCCCCACGGCTACTATCGGCTCGGATCGGATGTTGATCATGGCCGAGGGAGCAAGGCCTCTCTTTTTGAGCTGATAGATGACATAAGAGCCCACCGTGGAGCCTTTGCCACCCGGAAAGATGAGCACCTTTCCGGCAATGCACTGGCCAAATAGCTCGTGCGCCGGATCGACCACTATGGCGGTCCTGGCATCGACATTTCCCAGAAATGAGATGGCCTCTCGTGTCACCAGCGCCGGGCCGGAGGCGAAGCCGCAGGCAACTCTGTGGCATTTGATCTCCATTCTTACCCCCTCCCCAGCGCGGCATCGATGCAATCCTCAAGGCTTCCCAGGCCCGCTCCAACTCCGGCCAGGCCGGGCAGGTAGGCCAGTGCCTTGCCGGAGCTGGTCAGCATCCTGGCAAAGCGCTCCGTGGCTGGAGAGACGACCATGCAGGTATCGCAAAAGACGCGCGCCCCACTCTCCTCGATCACCGCCACCAGATGAGGATTGGCTTGTGCGATCTTGCGGGCGGTGCAGATCCATAGCTCCTTTTGCACCTTCCGGCCCTGTAGCAGTCCGGCAATCTTCACCAGTTCCTCCATCGAGCAGTGAGGACAGCCCAGAGCCACAGCCTCGGCACCCCCTGCAGGGTACTGAGCATAGACCTCATCGATATCTTTTCTGCCCAGATTAAGCGTCTCCTCCGGCTGACCGGCTGAGGGCGGCGGCCTGGGTGTGACCTCCTTCACGTAGTAGAGGGCCACTGATCCGCTGGCTGCCATGGCTGCGCCTAAGGCCTTGAGTTCATCTGCAGAGGGCCTCGGGCCCTGCAGCCGGAAGAAGGGAACGCCGTCCTTGACGATCCTGCCTACCAGAAATCCCAGAGCACCGTAGTCCGATCCTTGCAGCTCCGCCTCGACCTCTACCAGATGCGTTGGCAGTCGGTTCTCGTCCAGGTGGTAGCCGTAAAGGGCTGTCTTTCCCACCAGGGCAGCGGCCAGGGCAGAAGGACCTCCCTCCCGGTTAGTGCGGGCGCCGATGACCGAGTTGGCATAAGAGACGGCTGAGGACTCGCTCCAGGCCAGGTGATCGCCCAGACCGGCAATGCCTTCGTATATCTGATAGGGAGTGCAGGTGCAGTCTATGATAACGCCCAGCTTGCGATAGGCTTCGATGATCTGCTGCTGCTTTTGGGCGAAATCTTCGCCAACGCCCATCTCCTGCCAGCGGCAAAGGTCCATTCCCGCCGGATTGAGGATGCTGGGAACCACCACCTGGCCCTGCAGGTCGGATATCCATTCCAGGCCGGCTTCGCCAATGTTTTTATAGGAGACGCCGGCGATCTGAACAGATTTCACGGCCACGAGCTTCTCGGCACCGTAAATATCGCCCAGAGCGACCAGGATCTCCATCATGCGCCGCGGGGTCTCGCCTCGCTCTCCCTGATAAATCGCTTCTTCCTCACGGGACAGATACATGATTAACGGCTTTCTTCCCCTAGCAATAAACTCTTTTCCTGCAACGGCATTGCATAATAGCATGTTATTATATAAAGTATTAGAAAAAAGTTATATGCGGAGGATGAAATCGACATCATTCTTTCTTGAACACTCCGCTTCCTGTAACCATTCCGTCCATGTCGATTTCCTGGTAGTTTAGCTCAATCTCCGTAGGCGAGATCACATCGCCCCACCAGTAACCGTTCTCGTCCACCATTGTGATAGACTCGTTTTCGGAACACAACACCCCCAGGACAACTTCCTTAGACAAGGGGCTTGCGCCTGGAACCATCGTCCCCGAAAACGATCTTCCTTGTTGCTCTGTGATGGTCAAGCTCCATTCTTCATTAGGCCAGTAGGAGACAGTCTCATTCGGCATCCACGCTGTATTCTTGTCATATCCAACAAAATCCATAACTCCGGACCAGTTGCCTTTCATATCAGGCAACTCAATTGCCATAGCTGGAATGCAAAGAGCCAGCAATAGCACCAACGCCAATATTTTCCTCATGTTATCCACCTCAACTCAATAGCCAAATTAACAAGCGAGGTTTAGCCAATATACTATTATTACCTTTTACAATTTAAATTTTCGGAAAAGCCCAGCATAATCTCTGCTGTATCCAATCCACCCAGATCTTCTTCTAGGTGTCGGGATCTTGTTTAATGCCCTCTTCTATGTGGCAAATTTCCGTTGAAGCGAAAACTCTGCCAGAACGCGAGCCAGATCTCCCAAGCGAACCGGTTTGCTGATGTAGTCATCCATGCCTGCTTCGATGCATTTCTTCCTGTCGCCCTCCAAAGCGTGAGCTGTAACGGCTATTATGTAAGGCAACCCATCTCTCCACCGTTCCCGAATGGCTTTTGAGGCTTCAAATCCGTCCATCTCCGGCATCTGCACATCCATCAGAACAATGTCGTATCTCTTGCGCTCCAAAGCCTGCAGAACCTCTCTGCCGTTAGCAGCTACATCTGCCTTAAGTCCAAGCTTCTTGAGCATAAGCAAAGCGACCCTCTGATTTACGAGATTGTCCTCCGCCAACAATAGACTCAAATGCTTTGGAATGTCATAATGAAAATCGACCTCAGGGGGTTTTGCTCTCATCTGCAAGCATTGCTCGGGCGTTGCGGCTTCAGCCATAACTGTAAAGCAAAATGTGCTTCCCTTGCCCATCTCGCTCTCCACCCAAATGGTCCCACCCATAAGCTCTACCAGCCTCTTGCTGATGGCCAGACCCAGTCCCGTTCCGCCATACCTGCGAGTGGTCGACATATCGACCTGGCTGAATGACTGAAAGATACTGTGCATGCGATCCAGGGGAATTCCAATCCCCGTATCTTTGACCGAGAAGAAGAGCCTGACATTTCTGCTATTCAACAGCTCGCTGGAGACATGCACGGATATTTCTCCACTATCTGTAAACTTGATCGCATTGCTCAAGAGGTTTATCAGTATCTGGGAGATGCTGATGGCATCTCCAAGCAGCCTCTTGGGAACAGCTGCATCAATATCATAATAGAAGTTGATATACTTCTCCGCGGCGATGGGTGTGAGCAGATCCATTGCCTCTTCAATGCATCCGGCAAGTTCGAAAGGCAGCCTCTCAATCTCTCTTTTGCCTTCCTCGATCTTGGTGAAGTCCAAAATATTGTTGATAACGGACATAAGGACCTCACCACTGCTGCGAACCGTCTCAAGATAGTCTCTTTGATCCGACTCTAAAGAAGTATCGAGGAGTATTCCCGTCATGCCAATGATGGCATTGAGGGGAGTTCTGATCTCATGGCTCATGTTTGCCAGAAACTCTGATTTAGCGCGAGCTGCAGCTTCAGCTTGATCTTTGGCAGCGGAAAGGGCCTCATGCACCTTTTTGCTCTCTGTAATATTGCGCACTGATTCAATGGCACCAGTGATATTGCCATCCGAATCATAAAGTGCTGTTGCACTGCCCTGCAAATAAGCCTCGCAAATTCTCATTTTAGGCATAAAAGCTTCCATGAATAAGCTTCCATCTTCCTGTCTGACCAGATTTTTAAAGAGACTATCGATGCTCCATTCTTTTCTGCCCCACTGATCATATCGATCCGTTGATGCTTTATTCAATTCGAGCACGAGATCGGCAAGCATCGGCCGACGCTCACCATAAAAAGGAAGCGCATACTCATGGTTGCCTTTTCCAAGCATCTCCCCGGCGACAATACCGGTCATAATCTCGATTGCCCGATTCCAGGCTATGACTTTTCCTGTTCTGTCAATAACAAAGGTTGCGTCGGGAAGGAAATTAATGATATCAGCCAGGCGACGCTCCGAGTCTCTTTGCGCTTCCTCTGCCTCGATTCGTTCAGTTATGTCCCTAATGGATTCAATAGCTCCAATCAGCTCCCCTTCATCATCAAGGAGAGGAGACGCCTTAGCCCAGATATATGTTCTCCGTCCACATAGCATAAAAGACGAAGCTGATTCGGCAAATAATGTATCACCTTTTCGATCGACATACCGGTATCGAGACCTTATATCCGGGTCTTCTTCATATATCAAGTCGATCAGGATAGGCCCTCGCTCTCGATAGAATGAAGCTCCGTAAGCATAATCTCCTTTTCCGATTATATCCTGTTTCTTGACGCCGGTCATCTCCTCTATGGCCCGGTTCCAGGCAATCACCTTCCGGTTTCTATCTATTACGAAGGTGGCATCAGGCAGGAAATCAATAATATCCATTAGTTGACGGCGAGTGAGATTCACCTCCTCTGGGCCGTATCCTGTCTTTAATTCCTCGCAAATGAGCTGATTCGCTCCATTTTCCTGGGAAACGGCAGCGAATTTTATGGCTTTTTTCGTCCCATCCTTGCAGGTTACTATAAAAGTGCGGATCCTTTTAACCCCGGCACCGATCTCCTTCAGATCACCGATCCAACTGCCTATGGCAAGCTTTCGATAATCAGGATCAGGATAAGCTCTTCGGAACCATTCTCTTCCGCAGGTAATCTCCTCCGGTGCATAGCCGAAAAGATCGATAAATTTTGGATTTATGCTGCTGAAGGACCCATCTCTTTCGATAATGGCGATGGCCAGGGGAGCATTTTCGATGATACTGGTTATATTACGACTGCGATCTTCCAGCTCTTCCAGGCCGACCTTAAGATGCTCAATCAATTCCAATACCGCTTGGTGATCTGAGCAGATCTCTTCAATATTTTGCCTCACATCACTCCTGTGCTTCAACTCATCAAGAGTGATGCTGAGACCGTTTATCTTATCGCTAAAGTAGCTGCCCATAACTAAGACACCAAGATAAAAAAGAGATAACTCATCCTCATTAATATTCATTTCGATATGCACAATATCGACTGAGTGATGCAGACTTATCCTTGATATAATAGATATCCCTAAAAGTGATTTCCGTCTCCGCAACTGCTTCTGCCGTCCGTTTATTGACGTCCTTGATTACCTTAAAAAGGCTGCTTGCTTTAATGGCGGAGGACATGGGTCCTTCAATGAATATGATGCCGGACTCTCTCAATAGATCATGAATGATCTGTGTGTATTTAAGGTGGACAGGCCCCATGTCCAAGGGAAAGGGTGGATAATTGCGCGACGATCATTAGATCCGAAGATCCAGAAAAAAGGTCAATCAGCCATTATTTGCCCGGCATTGAGCTAGCTGCATCAGCAAAACGTGATTAATGAGCAGCTTAGCAGCCGAACCGAGCAAATGGATCCAGGAGACGAGAGGCTAAGAGGACGAAAGAAGAGCGAGAAGCTTCTTTGCCGCGATGGCCAGCTCCTGCTAATCATAGATCGATCTGCCCACTATCAGGTAATCGGCTCCGGCCTACAGAGAGTCCTTTCCAGGGAAAGCCTGAGCGATAATGCCGCCTGCTCCGGCATCAAGCACCGCCTGACCGATGAGCCGATTGGTATTGGGAGTGTCAGCCACCTTAAGATCGGCAATGACCGGAGCAAAAGAGCGGATCTCGGTTACTATTCCAAGACCTGCGCTGAGGATTAGCGGGTAACCGATCTTTTTCCTCATATTCTGCAATTTAACCGGCGCATCGATTTCTTTCCGATGGCATTCGGCCTTAAACACACCCCTCGATCAAAGCCAGTGCCTCTCGCAAATCGCCCACTACCTCAGGGCCGGAGCGCTCCCCCTTACGATCCAGGAAGAGAGCATCCAGACCGGCCTCCAGAGGAGACTCGTAATCGTAATTATAATGATCGCCGATATGCAGAACCTCGAAAGGCTTCACACCCATATGAGCGCAGACCTTACCGTAGATCAGAGGTGATTTCTTTACCTCCCGGAAATCAGAGGTAACGGAAAAGATCTCCCTAAAGTATTCCGACAGGCCGTCCAGCTCAAAGTCGATGAACTCGCGAGCTGCGTTGGAGGTCACTACCAGATCGTAGCTCTCGGAGAGATAATCCAGAACCTCCGGAACCTCAGGGAAGATCTCGATCTCATCCTCATACATCTGCAAGAGCTCTTCCTTGCCCACCTTCAGCCCGAACCCGTCAATCCAGTAGAGCAAGTCATACCACTCTAAATGATCGCTGCCGATATTCATGTACTCGCCGACAACGTAGCTCCTGGCAGCAAGAAAATCCAGGCCGGTCTTTTCGGCATAAAGCATTGGTATGCCTTCCATCCAAACCTTGTCCACAAATCTGGTGTTGACCAGGGTGCCGTCCATGTCCAGGGATATGACGCGAATCATCTAATTCTCCGCTTGAAGATAACTGGGTTGCTCTAGGGGTTATTATTCTTTTGGGCTGAACCAGTATCCTTCGAGTCCGAAAGATGCTTGTATCTCCTGCTCGCCAGTACGGCCATGCGTAATTTTATCGTCGTCGGCCACAAGGCCACTACTACTCCGAACTTCTCCCTGGAAGACATCCCCGGGACCTCCGGCCGCCTGGACATTCTCTGCCGGGCGGTCACCTCCGCCTTCGTCCTATCGCATGGCATTCGAAAGGACGTCTGCGTCTACCTGGTGCTCCTGGGCGGCGAGACCGCCAAGACCATTCAGCTTCGGGGCGAGACGCTGCGCCACCTCAATCCAGACGAGCGCACCACCGCAGCTCTGCTCAAGAAGGCCCTGGCAGTTCCGGCAACTCCCCAATGGGCGATGTCCACATCGGGAATCTTCGTTCGCACGGGCGGCTTTCCCGAGCTGCTATCCGACTTAAAAGATGCAAGACTGATTTACCTGCGGGAGGACGGCACGGATATTCGACCGATCAGTAAGGAAAGTGGCAAGGAATGCATGGCTTGCGCCAGCCCCTCCGGAGAGATGGCATTCATCCTGGGCGACCACACCGGAATGATGCCCGAGGAGGAGGCTCTGCTGGAGCAGGCTGGAGCGAGAGTAGTCTCCCTGGGACCGGTTAGCTTGCATGCCGACCACTGCATCGTCCTGATAAATTGGCTGTTGGATACTGATCCAGTTATGTTTGAATGAACTAACCAGCCAAATTTTTTAAAAAAAGTATACCGCTTAAAAAAGCTGCGGCCAGCTGCGAACTAGTACTGAATCTGGCTGGCCAGTGGATCGACCCATGCACTCTCTGCGGGAGCAGCTGAGATATCATAAGTGGATATGACAGTTCCATCCGCATCCTGCAGGGATACCAGATTATCGGTCCAGAGCGGTACTGTGCTATTGCTGTAAATATCGGTCTTGCTGCCCGAACCTTCTCCTTCATGGACGCGCACAAAAGCCCCCTCATCCAGGGTCAGCGATGGGAAGGTAAAGGTGGTACTTCCGGCTGAGGCCAGTGTCCATCCCATCAGATCCCAGGCACCGACTGCCTTGTTGGCTACCTGGACATACTTGTCATCTCCCGTGCTTACCTTGGTGATGCCTACCTTGACAGCAGGAGCAGAGACACCCGCATCGCGAGTGAATACGGTATCACGATTAGCTGTTTTGGACACATCCGAGTATTCCTGGGCGGCATTCTTTCCCAGGATTGTGGTAGCACCCTTGACGAAGGTGGACAGCTGCTTGAACCTTGACGCGGTCTCCTGAGGTGCAGCTTGCGAGGTCTGCACGGCATCTGTCTGAGGAGCGACGGCTTCTGCAACTGGCGCAACCTCGGTAGTTGCCGTCTCATTTGTGGCATTCAGATCAATTGTAGCATTCGAGGCGTCCTGAGCCAGGACGCATCCCGATGATAAAGTCACTAATGCAGCTAATAGTATCAATGCACTTGAGCTTCTCATATTCGTACCTCAAACAATGCTTTTTTCTAAGAAAAATATAAGCCTTTCTAAAAATTTCGTTGTATTTGGATCCATTAATGCGAATATGTTGCTGATGAGAAAAATTGTCGGCAGGAAGATCCTGCCAGTCTTTCCGCCCAAAAGGACGAAATTGTACTCTAACCTGCCTAAGCCTTAACTTCTGTTGTCTCAACGGAATCGTTCTCGGCAACCTCGATGGTTGCGTTATCGGTATCGTTGATGGTCAGGTTCTCGCTGGCGTTCTCAGTTGCATTTTCACTGACATTCTCATTGGCCACAACTTCCTCACCAATGGCGACTCCCAGAGAGAGTGCCATCAGGAGAGAGAAGAGCACAAGTCCGCTATTGATTTTGCTCATAGTTTACACTCCATTTGCACTATAAAGCTGCATGAATGTGGTCCTGCATTTAAACTTTTCTCTAAATTGAGTCTATATATTCCATAATGCTTAAATCGCCAAAGTATTTACTCTAAATACAAAACTATAATATCACATGTTCACCTTATTAGTGGATTGCTCTAAATATAAAAAACATAAAGCATCTCTTGAAATAAATATGTATTTTTAAAAAGATGCAAAAGCGGTGATGGACAAGATCTATTCAGTACACACGATTTTTTATTCTTGACCCATTGTTTCAGATTTTCTTGCTCAGGCAGGCTCCATCCCACCAAAGCTATTTTTTCCGGTAATTCCTGCAACTCCCTATGAAACGTTCTACGGAGAAGGAAAAAAAATGGGCATGAAGATATCCACCCACGGTGTTATGCTCCATCAGGCCGTCCCATCCCTCCTGAATTCCTTTGCCCCTGCCTAACCGAAAAGCAAAGTGTGCATCCCGGTCACAGCTAAATCGCGAATAATGAAACTCATGACCGCGAAGGATCTTGCCCATCCCGGCTATGGGATTTTCTCCGACAACCTCTGCCTGAGCATACCCCAGAGCCGCAAGTCGTTTGGTCATAATAGTATAACCAGGCAGTGCACCGACCATCTGAAATGAGCCCGTCTCCATCTCAATGGCGCGGCCCAGGTACATTAGACCGCCGCATTCCCCATAAATGGGCATTCCATCCTCTGATGCTCTCTTGATCTGTCTTCTGGCAGGAGACGACTCCAGCCGATCTGCATGCAATTCCGGATAGCCGCCACCGATATACAAGCCGTCCACATCAGGCAGATCATCATCTAACGGGCTGAAATAGATCAGTTCTGCGCCCTGCCTCTCCAGCTCGCGCAGATTGTCGTAGTAATAAAAGCAGAATGCTTCATCCTTAGCAATGCCTATGCGCACCGATCTCTGCCCAAGGGGCTTCTCAGTCCCTGCCGAACAGGCAGGAGCACTGAGCGAGAGGATCTCGTCGATGGCAGCATGCTTTTCCAGCCAGGCAGCCAGAGCAGTCACGTCATGCTCCTTCTCAAAGCCCATCACCAGGCCCAGGTGACGGCTCTTCATCTCCATCTCTCTCTCACGAGGCAGAGCAGCATAGATTGGCTTATGCAGGCAGCTCTTCAGCATAGCCAGGTGCCGCTCGCTTCCCACCTGATTGAGAATTGTCCCTGCCAGGCGCACATCTTGATCATATTCTGCAAATCCCTTCTCAAGGGCGGCAGCACTGCGCGACATGCCGTGCACATTTATGACCAGCAGAACCGGAAGTCCGAGTATCTTGGCCACCTGGGCGGAGCTGCCTATCTCTGTTCCATCCATGCCGTCGAAAATGCCCATTGCTCCCTCGACAATAGCCACATCAGCGCCCTCAAGAGCCGAGGAGAAGGAGCGACGCACCCCCTCTTCGCCCATCATGAAAGGATCGAGATTGCGCGATGTTCGCCCGCAGATTGCACTGTGATGAGAGGGATCGATGAAGTCAGGGCCTACCTTGAAAGGCTGCACCTTCAGGCCGCGAGCACGGAGGGCTGCCATGAGGCCCATAGTGACTGTAGTCTTGCCCACACCGCTGTGGGTGCCTGCGATGAGAAGGGAAGGAATACATCGGACACCACCGCAAGAGCTCTCTATTTCGGTCATTGCAGTGCGCATAATGCAACTGCTTTGATATAAAGACATGCGGGATTGATTTGAAAATGAAGCAGCTTGATGAGACCGGCGATGGTTGTTGCCCACTCATCCCAGAGGCCTGCGCTCCTCAGCAAATATCTATTAACTACCATCATTCATTCCATGATTCATGCTGGTAGGCGTAGTTAAGAGAGGAAAGTACGGCGAGCGCCTTATAGATACCATAAAGACCAAAACCGACTTTAGGGTGGTCTCAGTAGAGGTTCCCCAGGTGCTGCCCGGCTTCATCGAGGACCCGGAAGAGTTTGTCAAAGAGCTGAACCTCGATCCCAGGATCTTCCAGACGGACCTGCTCATTCTCTACACATTTCATCCCGACCTGACTCCGGAGATCGTGCGCCTTGCAGGCGCCGCAGGAGTCAAAGCGGCCATAATCCCAGGCGGAATTGGCCGGGCCGGCTCTATTGGTGAGCTGGAGAAGATCGCAGATGAGTTTGGCATTCATATAGAGGTGGATGAGATCTGCTGCACCCTGGAAGAGTGTGGCGTTCCCGTCATCGACGAGTTTGCCAGGAAGCTGGGCAAACCGGAGCTGGAAGTTGAAACTAAGGGCGGACGGATAAGCAAGGTAAAGGTCCTGCGCGGCTCTCCCTGCGGGGCCACCTGGCATGCAGCCGCCGGCGTTACTGGAAAGACGGTCGATGAAGCGGCCTCCATGACCGGCCTCTTCTGCCAGCAGTATCCCTGTCGGGCAGTGCGCGGAACTCCAGGAGGCATTCACACCTCCGGAGACCTGCATAAAGACGCCATGGAAAGGGCTCTGGGCAAATTGACCAACCTCAAGCTGCCTCTCCAGTCCCAACCCATCAAAATCGAGCAGGGAAAGAAGGGGAGAAAGGCATGAGCGATATGAAGGATCAGGTGGTGCAGGCCACGGTCCGTGCCCTGGAGAGAGCAGAGACATCTCTGCCTGATTGGGTCTTAGAGGCAATCCGGCAGGCTGCGAAAAGAGAGAGCAATGCGCTTGCCAGACAGCATCTGCAGTTCATGCTGGAGAACGTAAAGATCGCCGGACAGAGCAGTCTGCCCCTCTGCCAGGACACCGGCCTTGCCATCTTCCATGTCAAGATGAGCCGCGACCTCTGTCTGGACTTTAGTCTCTACGAGGCGATAGCGGAAGGAGTGAGAATCGCCACCGAAAAGATCCCTCTGCGCCCCAATGCTGTCCATCCACTCACCCGAAAGAACAGCGGAGACAACACCGGCCCAGGCATGCCGGATGTCATCCTGGATTATGTGGATGGCTGCGGTCTTTCCATCACCGCCTTTCCCAAGGGAGCGGGCTCTGAGAACATGAGCCTGGTGGGAATGCTAAACCCGGCGGACGACCCATTTGATTTCATTGTGAAGACAGTGGCCGAAAGGGCGGCTAACGCCTGTCCTCCTCTCTTCCTGGGCATCGGCCTGGGCGGCAGCTTCGATCTGGCAGCACGCCTGGCCAAGCGGGCTCTGCTTAATATGCCCGGCAGCTCCCAGGAGGAGATGAGACTGTTAGAGAGGATCAATTCCCTTGGCATCGGTCCCATGGGCTTGGGTGGAGACATCACCGCCCTTGGCGTAAAGATTGAGACGGCCTTATGCCACACTGCTTCCCTGCCGGTAGCCATAAACTTTCAATGCTGGGCAAACCGCAGCGCAACGGAGGTGGTGCAATGACCACCTATTATCTGCAGACCCCCCTCTCTGGCAAGGATGTGGAAAAGCTCGTGGCTGGAGATGTGGTTTTTTTGAGCGGTCTGCTCTTTACCGCTCGTGACAAAGCTCATGCCTTAATTCACCGCGCTGGAAGCCCTATATCTCTAGAAGGAGCAGCCCTTTACCATTGCGGCCCAATCATCCAGGACAGCCGGGTCCTGTCCGCCGGACCGACAACCAGCGGACGCATGGCCCGTTACACTGAACAGATACTGGAGCAGGGGGTGCGAGCCATCATCGGCAAGGGTGGCCTTCCTGGCGAGCCCTTCCGGAATAGAGCAGTCTATCTCGCCTATCCGGGAGGATGCGGAGCGGCTGCGGCAAGGCAGCTTAGCGCGAGAGCCGTGCATCTGCCGGAGCTGGGCATGGCCGAATCCCTTTGGGTCTTTGAGGCAAAAGAATTCGGTCCCATGATTGTGGCCATAGATTCCCAAGGAAAGGATCTCTATCAGGAGGTGAGAAGGTCTGCCCAGATGCGGATTTAATCCTCAGGCAGGCCGCCCGTGATGTCCGGTTCCTGGTGGACCGCGGCTATCCCAGCGACTCGGCGGTCCGCTTCGTCTCGGACCACCACCGTCTGCCGGAGGTGAAAAGGTTCATCCTGCGGAGGGTAATCGTTTCTGCTGACACAGCGCTCGCCAGAATGGCCAAAGCCACTCGACTGCATTCTCTGCTTGGCAAGGTCGTGTTTGTGGACGGGTACAACACTGCCATCACGGCACACAGTCTGCTGGCAGGGCATCCGGTGTACTTCTGCGACGACGGTTTTTTGCGCGATACGAGAGCATTTTTCCGGAGGAGCGGAGATTTGCATGTTGCTGCTATCGCATTCTCTGAGATCCTTGATCTGCTGGCTTCTGCCCGTCCTTTACATGTGCAAGTCCTGCTGGATCAGCAAATAAGCCGGAGCGGAGAGCTGGCTGGAGAGGTGAGGAGAATGATGGCAGCGCGGTGCCTGCCGGGAGAGGCCCGGTGCGCCCGGAATGTAGACCAACTTATCAAGGCATGCGGCTGCATAATTGCCACCAGCGACGGAAATGTAATTGATGCCACAGCAGCAGCGATAGATCTTCCGGGGGAGATTGCCCGAAGGCGTTGCATACGACCGCTATTGATTTAGACGTTCTCTGCCAAAAAGCCTTCATGAGGGGGCTTTAGGAAGGAATCAATCATCATCGTTCTATGGCGCATAAAATTATTATACTATTAGGGTTACAATAAACTTACAGAGTTATAGGTGAGTAGCAATGAGAAAGAGAGTTCTAGCTTCAGTTGTTCTGGCGCTATTGATCCTGGGCGGAGCAGGCCAGGCATCCCATCCCATGTTCTTTCCGCTTTCCGAACACACCATCGCCAAAGAGATCAGCTCGAACGGCATGCCGCTTTACCGGACATATACATTCACCACCGATGACGAGCAGGTCGCCTCCTGGCTGCTGATCTGGCGAGATGCAAAGGTGCACAGCGTGGAGTGGAGATGGTACTGGCCAGAGGGCAGAACATATGCCCGGTCTTTCAGCACCATACCGCCTATCGACGGATTCACGGGGATGTGGGCCGCACCGGTCTGGAGCTGCCTGAAGATCAAGGGAACCGATGTAGCCCGTCTGCCTGGAACCTGGAAGGTAGACGTGATTGTGGATTACAGAAAGGTTCTCACCGAGTACTTCACCATCACCAGTCCTGAAGCTTGCTAGAGCTGGCGGACCGCAAAATCCGCCCTGGCAGCAGGCCGATAAAACGATGTAGCTATAGCAATCATTCGTATATAGCCTTGCGGGTGGCCTTTTTAGCAAGCAAAATAATTTATCTTTGAAAAGAGAGAGAACATCAACTGGTGGCATAAAAAAATGCAGCTGGAGTTTAGCGGAAAAATGCTGGCGGGCGATGTTCGTCGGCTGTACGACATGAAGGAAGTGATCCTGGATCAGGAATGGCTAGCCGGAGCCAGTGACTTTGAACTCTATTACATGTTTCGCGATCTCTCTCTGAGCCGGGCGGATAAAGAGAAGCTCCTGCAAAACAATCTTCGCTACGATATCACCATTATTCCGCCAAATATGCTCGGATGCGAATACATCAAAACAGCAGGCCATTACCATCCCAATGCAGCCGGCAGCGTCACCTATCCTGAGCTATACGAGGTCCTGGAGGGAGAGGCCCTCTATCTTCTGCAAAACCAGGATCTAAGCGATGTGGTCGCGGTCTATGCCTCAGCTGGAGACAAGGTGCTCGTGCCGCCCGGTTATGGCCATGTCACTATCAATCGCTCCAATAAGACTCTGAAGATGGCCAACTTTGTGGCCAGGAACTTCTTATCGCTTTATGAGCCATACAAAGAGAAGAAAGGAGGAGCTTACTACTTAACAAAAGACGGCTGGATCAAAAACGAGCGATGCCCGGAAGCGGCAGAGCTGCGCAGAGTGCAGGCACCTGATAATAGCAGCCTTCGCAGACTTGGCCTGAGCCTGAATAGAGAGATGTATCCGCTGCTCAGAGAGCCTGGTCTTCTGGATTTCTTGACAAAGCCAGAGGAGAATCTTGAGCTCTTTGAGAGAATGGTTTGAGTGCCCAGGAAGCCGTCGAAAATGAACCGATTCAAGGCCCATATCGAACTGCTGCGGCCTCCGCTTGCGCCTATGGATCTGGCAATGCCCGCCGCATCTGCGCTCCTTGCGGTCTACGCCGTAGGGGGAACTCTACCGCCTCTGTTGCCGTTCATCATCGCCACCATTGGGGCCTACTGCGCCATCACCAGCTCCTATGTCTACAACGATTGCTGCGACATAGACGTTGACAGCGTCGCCATGCCTGACCGGCCTCTGCCTGCGGCCATGCTCAGCAAGCGCGATGCACAACTCTGGTCTTTATTTCTCTTTCTCATGGCTGCGGCTACTGCCCTGTATCTGAATCCGGAGAGCTTTGTAATACTCCTTCTCGCTACACTGCTCATCACCATCTATTCTGCCTGGGCGAAGAGAAATACGCCTTTCTCCTGGATCTTTGTGGGACTGTCCTTCGGCCTGGTGCCCCTGGGTGTCTGGCTGGCGCTGGAGCCGGCCGGACTGCTTAAAGCCGGCTCCGGCCTTCATCCATCTGCCCTGATCCTGACGGCCATGATCATCATCACCGATTGGGGCTTTACCAACTGCGACGCCTCACGAGATGTGGCTGGAGATAAAGAGAAAGGCATTCCCACCACACCTGCCACCTACGGCATTGCTGCCACCGCCAAGATTGTAGCGATCTTCTGGGCAATCGGGGTGATTCTCTCCCTGGCCTTAGGTCTTTCTGCCAATCTAGGATGGCTCTACCTGGCGGCAGCCGCCATCGCAGGCGGCTGGCTGCTTCTGCAAAATCTGGACTTCGTGCGCAACCCTACCGCGAAGAGGGGTGAAGAGCTCTTCTACCAGTCTGCCAACTATCGCGCCGTTCTTTTTGCTGCCATTATTGCCGATGTCCTGCTGCAATCAGGCCTGTCTCTGGGCGCAGGGCAGGGAATTGGCATATAGACAGCCATTTTCGCACCTGGCAAGAGCAGGAAGCCCAATGCATCCTATTTCGCCGCCTTGCACTCGGCTTCATCTCCGGAATTAAATCAAATTTTCTGCAGCAGATAGCATCGGCTGCAATCGTTTTATTATGATGTGTACAGCGAAAGTGTCTATTAATATTATGAATGCACTCTATGATCTGGTGTGATTAAATGAGAATCAGAGTTATCAGTTCCAGAAATGAGATCCCCGGTTTGAATCCTAATGAGAAAGCTGTTCATCTGGCTTTTCGGGCCAGCAATGTCGATTTCCTTAATCTGATGCAGAGATGTCCCAGACTGAGAATGATTCAGGTACCTCCCTCCTACCGCAAGACCATGTCAAATGCCATCCAGGTATTCCTGGAGATGCAGGGAATCGATATGTTAGAAGGTGACGTATGGGGCCACAGAAAAGATCTGGATGAGTACTTCACCGTGGATGATTCCACCCTCGCAGAAATTCGTTCCCTGGCAGCCAATGGAGCCACGGCAGATGAAGTAGCTGATCAAATTCAGAGAAAGGCCCGCTTGGGATCTGACCTGATCAAGTACATCGCCAAGACCAAGATAATCGCATAGACCTGCAGGCTCTGCTGCCCAAGCTATTAGTCTGCCGCTTCATGCGATCGAATAGCATTGTGGGCACGAAGCGACGTCATCATGCAGCGCTAAAATCCGCCTTGCTGGTTTATCTCATTTTTTTGTTTTGGCATGGACTGGAGAATTTTTCCAGAAGGTACCGAAAACTATTTATTCGACAATTGACGTATATTAGATTGGCAAAGGTCGATGGCCTATTTTCTCCCTCCTACACCCAATTGACTTTTGCCTCCCTCCTTCTTATATCCTGCAACAAAACCCTTTTATCTTTTCTCGGCCTTTACCGCCGGCATGTTCAAGATCGGTTTTGTTAAGCTTGGGAATATAGCCACATCTACGGCTGTTGATCTCTCCCTGGATGAAATTGCGGAAAGAACGGACATAGAATTCAAGATCGTCAGTTTCGGCCCTAAGATGACTAAAAAGGAGGGCGAGGCGGCAGCTGAATTGCTGGCCTGGCAGCCACAATTAGTGGTCATCAGCAGCCCCAACGCTGCTACCGCCGGCCCTACGATCGCGCGCGAGCTGCTTAAAGGCGTGCCCACCATTGTCATCTCCGACGGCCCTTCCAAGAAAGAGTCTCGCGATGCCTTGGCAGCTGAGGGCTTCGGTTATATCATCCTGCCCATGGACCCGCTTATCGGTGCCAAACGAGAGTTCCTCGATCCGACAGAGATGGCCCTCTTCAACTCAGACGCATTGAAGGTTCTAGCCGCCTGCGGAGCCATTCGGCTAGTATCAGAGGAGTTGGACCTTGCCATGGCCAGCATTGCCGCAGGAGAGGCAAAGCTGCCGACCATCCTGGCCACACCAGAGAAGTGCGCTGAACGGATGCGCTTTGGCAATCCATACGCTCGAGCTAAGGCCGTGGGGGCCCTTTATATGGCACAGACCGTGGCCAGCATCGATGCGGCAGCCTGCTTCCGCCTCAAGGAGCTTGAGGCGATAGCTCTTGCCGCTGCCGCAGGTCACGAGGTCATGCGGGCCGCTGGCCGCCTGGCAGACGAATCCCGAGAAATGGAGAAGGCCAATGACAGCGTCTCCCGTCGTCCTCATGCCCGCACCGGCGAGATCATGAGCAAGACCGGACTGCTGGAAAAGCCGGAGAAGATCTGAACACTTTCGCCCCGCGCGGCTTGAGGCTTTATAGAAGGCCGGTGCAATTAGTACCTGTGGCAAGGGAGACTGCACCGGCCCTACACGCTTCTGGGTGAAGATAGGCAGTCTTCCCATTCACCCCATTTCATCCGCAGGATGCTAAGCCAGGATATTGCCAGTCACTTGTGTGGCCTGATCAAAATTGCATTTTATATCAGGCGTGCCATCTTCCAGATAGACTCCCCATCCCTGATACCAGCTATACTCTGAAGGCGATGGCAGATGTGCCTTGTTAAATCTTACAAAAACCTGCACGCCATCAAACGCAATGTGCGAATCGATGGCTGAATAAACTCCCCCGCCATTGATTGCCTCGTTCTCGGCTATGATGCCTCCGCTCAAGTCTAAGGTCCCTGCATTGAAACATCCGCCGCCTGAACCGTTATTTGCAGCGTTGCGATCTATACTGCCGCTGCTCATGGTAATGGCTCCGCTGCTGTAAATTCCCCCTCCGTCCGATGCATTGTTCCCAGTAATGTTGCTTCCATGCAGATGTGCAGTGCCCTGGCTGTAAATCCCACCACCGTAATAGACCGCAGAGTTCTCGACGATCCCTCCGCCTAATAGGTTCATTGTGACATAGCTGTTGCCGTAGATCCCGCCACCACTTACGTTTGCAGTGTTTTTTGTTATGCCGCCGCCATCTATGTTCACAGTGCTACCCAAGCTGTAAATTCCGCCACCGCTCGAATTAGCGATGTTCCTGTCTATGTTGCCTCCTACCACGTTTATTGTGCCATGGTTGTCGCTGAAAATCCCGCCGCCGTTGGTTGCTGTGTTCTCCGCTATGATGCCGCTACTCTGAGTTAGCGTGCCGCTGTTGCCGATCCCGCCACCATAGACCGCCTTGTTTCCGGTTATGCTGCCTCCATGAAGGTTCAAGGTTCCACTATTGCCGATCCCGCCGCCGTTCACATTTGCAGCATTTACATTTATGCTGCCGCCTTTCAGGGTCAGGGTTCCGCTATTTCTAATCCCCCCGCCCTCAATTGCTGTGTTCTCCGCTATGCTGCCGCTTTTTAGTGTCATGGAACCACTGTTGCTAATCCCGCCACCCCATAAAGCGGTATTGCCGCTAACGCTGCCTGCTTGCAGGTCCAAAGTTCCACTGTTGCCGATGCCTCCACCGCTCTCTTCTGCGATATTGCCGGATATGTCGCTATCTTTCAGGTTTAGGGTTCCACTGCTCCAAATCCCTCCACCATCGGTTTGGGCGATGTTGCTCGATACTGTGGAATCGGATATAGTCGCTATGCCGAAATTTTGAATGCCGCCGCCGCAGCCTGCCGTGTTTCCAGATATCGCGCAGCCCGTTACCATCAAGTTGCCATAGTTGAGGATCCCACCGCCAGATGTCCCACCGGCATCGGAAGTGCCAGTGCCACCGGTTAACGTTATGCCCGAAAGAGAAACGTTCACATGGGCATCATCCTTGCCCATTGTGCACACAGAGCCCGCATTATTGCCGTCCACTATACTGCTGCCCGCTCCCACACCGTTTAAGGTCAGTGACTTGTCAACGACAATGTTCTCCTTATAAGTCCCAGATGCCACGTTGACCGTTCCTGCAGAGGAGACAAGGAGGATACCATCCTGTATCTTTGCATTGGGATTGAGAACATTTGCTACATTGGCATTTATGCCACTGATCTTTCCGGCTACATCCTGGTCCAGTGAGATGCTCTTTGTCACCGGGCTATCAAATCCTGTTAAGGCGATACCTTTTGCATAGAAGCTCTGGGTCAGGTCATCGCTGTACGTGTATCCTTCTGCCCCGTTTACATTGACCGACCCGCCAGCATTTGCCAGATCGATTGCCTGCAGGATGCTGGCATCAGGATTCACATTTACAGTATTGGCTGCAATGCCATTGATCTTTCCAGCTACATCCTGGTCCAGTGAGATGCTCTTTGTCACCGGATTATTGATGCCGATCAAGGTGATGCCTTTAGCATAAAAGCCCTGGACAAGATCGTCGTCGTAAGTGTATCCAACTGCCCCGTTTATATTGACCGACCCGCCAGCATTTGCCAGATCAATTGCCTGCAGTATTCTGGCATCAGGATTCACATTTACAGTATTGGCTGCAATGCCACTGATCGTTCCAGCTACGTCCTGAGTCAGCGTGAAGCTGTTGATAACGGGATCATTTACACCAATAAGCACGATGCCTTTTGCATTAAAGCTCTGGTCCAGGTCATCGCCGTAAGCATATCCCGCGGACCCATTTACTATAATTTTCGCGCATGTATTTGCCAGTTCAATTGCCTGCAGTATCTTTGCATTTGCATTAACGTTTAATGTATTGGCTGCAATGCCGCGGATCCTTCCATCTACGTCCTGGTCAAGGGTAATGCTCTTCGTTTCCGGGTTATCGATGCCAATTAAGGTGATGCCTCTTGCATAGAATTCCTGGGTTAGATCATCGTTGTAAGTGTATCCCACTTCACCGTTTACCATAACTTGCGCGCCCGTGTTTGCTAGTTCAATTGCCTGCAGGATGCTGGCATTAGGATTCACATTTACAGTATTGACCGCAATGCCACAGATCTTCCCAGCTATGTCCTGTGTCAATGTGAAGCTGTTGATGACGGGATTATTGAATCCAGCCAGAGAGATGTTTTTTTTATAGAAGCCCTGGGTGAGGTCATCGCTATAGGTATATCCTTCCGCTCCATTTATGTTGATGGACCCGCCAGCATTTGCCAGTTCAATTGCTTGCAGTATCCTGGCATCAGGATTTACGTTTACTGTATTGGATACAATGCCACTAATCGTTCCAGCTGCGTCTTGAGTCAGTGTGAAGCTGTTGATGACGGGATTATTGATGCCGATAAGGACGATTCCTTTAGCATAGAAGCTCTGGTCTAGGTCATCGCTGTAAGTAAACCCAAAAGCTCCGTTTACATTGACTAGCGCGCCCGTGTTTGCCAGATCGATCGCCTGCAATATGCTGGCACCGGGATTCACGTTTACAGTATTGGCTACAATGCCACTGATCTTTCCAGCTACATCCTGGTCCAGGGAAATGCTCTTCGTTTCCGGATTATCGACACCATTTAAGGTAATGCCTTTTTCATAAAAGCTCTGGGTTAAATCATCGCTGTAAATGTATCCTACTGCCCCGTTTATCCTTATCGACGCGCCTGAACTTGCCAGCTCAATTGCCTGCAGGATGCTTGATCCGGCGTTCACGACCACTATGGGAGCAGTTATTCCGCTGGAGCCGATTCCTAATATCGCATTGAGCGTAAAGCTTGTTACGGTAGGATTGCCCATTCCGATAATAGTCACGTTTTTGTTGAGGACCACATTCTCAGGGTAGCTGCCACTGAGTATCTTTATTATTCCGCCTGAACTCATTGCGTCTATTGCGGACTGTATTTTATTTTCGTCACAGGCAAATGAGCCTACCAAAGTTGTGGGCGTCCTGCCCATTCCCACGGTGTTGATCCACAATTCATTGCCTTGGCCTGCAGCTGAAACATGCAGCTTTCCGTCTCTATCCCGAAAGACGCTTGGATCCGAGATAATAGAACCGCCCAGGCTATACCAGCTGCCGTCCGCATTATCCCATAGCCCGCCATCACTGCCCCGAACAAAGTTATGTAGCACACCATCAGTATCTACAGAAGGTGATGGAACTCCCACAATCGTGCCGCCAAGATCGGTCCATGTAGAGATGCCCGATGCGGTATCCAGAGAATTGATCCACAGAGCACCATTCTCACCACGAACAGAGGTTAAAATGACTCCCGGATTAAATGGGTTAATGATCGGCCGGGGATCAGATGCAACCATCCCCGAATGGTTTTGCCAGGTGCCGTCTACGTTGTCCCAGAGGGCTCCGCTCCTCCCTTGTGCCAGAACATGCATTTTGCCCTGAATATCGAAAATCAGCTGGGGATTCGACTCAATTTTGCCGCCAAGATTCGACCATTCACCCGTGGTCAGATCTTTTATCAATAATTCATCGTCACTGCTCTTTGCTGCTATCTTGATATGCCCATCCGGAGACAGAGCCGCGCTTGGATTAGAGGTGAGATGGCCACCCAAATTTACCCAACCAGTGCCCGATACCCAATCAAAGAGAGCGCTATCACTCCCGATGGCAAAAATATGGACCACGCCCAGATTATCTTTGACTGCGCAAGGGTCAGAGGCTATAGCTCCTCCCACCCCTTGCCAGACTCCATCAACGTTATCCCAAAGCTCATTATCTGGACCTCGTGCCAGGATGTGGGTTTGGCCTTGATCGTCTTTGAACATCGAGGCGCTGGAGTTTATAGAGCCAGACATTCCATTCCAACGATACTCCTTCAAGGTAAGTGGCATTGGATGAATTGATGAGACCGCCTCTGAGCTATTGATCTCGTCAACTTCATCATTCCAGGCGATCGGATTGATAATTTTAGAATCGTGTTGCATGCTTACATTCTCATCATTTGACGTATCGGCAAAGACATTATTGGCATAGAAAATCATTACTAATAAAGCGGCGATTGGGCATACAGACTCGCATACAAAGGCAATCCGCATCAAATTCTGTTATTCGTTCAATCTATTTATATTTTTTTAATGATTAGCTACGATCAAGCGGAAAAAACATGAACAAGCTCTGACATTTGACAAATCTGACAATTGACAGCGCGTACACTACCACCTCGAATAGAAAGATCTATACCTAACCGCAGCGATACCCTAGCCCGAATGGCTCTGCTGGAGATCAAGGGAGTATCCAAGCAATTCTTTGCGGACGGAAAAGAGATGATAGCCCTTCAGGACATCAACCTGGAGATAGAGGAAAATGAATTTATCTGCTTTATCGGCCCATCAGGCTGCGGCAAGACTACACTGCTGCGCATAGTGGCAGGTCTCGAAGAAGCGACGGAAGGCACAGTGACCCTTGATGGCGATCCCATAAGAGGTCCTGGCCCTGAGAGGGGCATGGTCTTCCAGGAATACTCATTATTTCCCTGGAGAACGGTCATAGACAACATCATCTTCGGCCTGGAATTAAAGGGCATACCTGCTGGAGAGCGACTGGCTCAGGGCAGGCAATATCTCAAGATGGTGGGCCTGGAACGATTTGAAACACGGTATCCTCATGAGCTATCTGGGGGGATGAAGCAGAGGGTGGCGATCGCCCGCGCTCTGGTCAACCGCCCTAAAGCGCTGCTCATGGATGAGCCATTTGGAGCCCTGGACGCCCAGACTCGCAACCTCATGCAGGCTGAGCTCCTGCGCATCTGGCAAGAGGAGAGAAAGACCGTTGTCTTTGTGACCCACAGCGTTGACGAAGCCATCTACCTCGCGGACCGCATCGTCATCATGTCTGCTCGACCGGGGAGGATTAAGGACATCATTGAGATACCCATCACCCGCCCCCGCAACAGAACCAGCTCCGCGGTAAATGTCATAAGGGATCGCATACTCGGCGATCTGCGCTCTGAGATTGTGACCTGTTAGCATATGATTTTATATCGCAATAGACCACTATTATCTTACCCTGTTTTTTCGCTGGTGAGAGAGCAATGATCGGATCTAGGTGGATGGAACTCCCGCGCATTGTAGCGGTAGGCAGTGGCGCTATACAGGAGTTGCCCGATATCTGCCGTCAGCTCCAGCTGCAAGGGCCAGCCCTTATCATCTCCGGCCCGCGTACCCGGAATGTGATAGGAAAAACCATATCAGATCTCCTGGAAAGCCGAGGCTACGAGTTCGAAACCATCGTTTGCAGCGCCTCCAAGCTGGAGGAAGTAGATCGCGTAAAGCTCCTGGCACAGGAGAGAAAAGCTGGCTTTCTGATCGGGGCTGGAGGGGGCAGATCGATAGATATCGCCAAGCTCGCTTCACTGGGGGTCTGTGTGCCTTTTCTCTCGGTCCCCACTGCGGCTTCGCATGACGGCATCTGCTCATCCCAGGCATCTTTAACGATTAACGGGGAGACTACATCCATCAAGGCTCAATCCCCTCTGGCAATTGTAGCGGACAGCCAGATAATATCTCAGGCTCCTGCCAGGCTTCTATCAGCGGGGTGCGGCGACATCATATCCAATTACACTGCCATCCTGGACTGGCAACTGGCTCATCGCCTGAGAGATGAGGAGTACAGCGAATATGCTTCCGCGCTCTCCAGCATGACGGCGCGCATGATTGTAGAGCTGGCAGCAGACATTCGGCCCGGACTGGAAGAATCAGCTCGCATAGTAATCAAAGCCCTGATATCCAGTGGAGTGGCAATGAGCATAGCCGGGTCGTCGCGTCCGGCAAGCGGCTCAGAGCATAAGTTCGCTCATGCCATGAACAAGATTGCACCGGGAAGGGCTCTGCATGGAGAGCTCTGCGGTCTGGGCACCATAATGATGATGTACCTGCATGGCGGAGATTGGAAGATGATAAAAAGGGCGCTGGAGTTGGTCGGTGCACCTACCTCAGCTGCAGAAGCGAATTTAGATGCAGATAGCGTAATCCTGGCCCTTGTAAATGCCCGCGAAATTCGACCGGAACGCTATACCATACTGGATTTGGGTCTGAACAAAATAGCGGCAGAAAAGGCTGCAGAAGCGACCGGGATAATCTGATTTGATAATAATCATGAAAAAGGAGAATAAACCATGTCTGAAGCATCCACACAAATTACATTGATCGGAACGAAGCTGGCCAGCATTGGCCTGGAGTTCACCTTCATGGGCGCCACCCCTGAATGCGAGACCTGCAAGCTAAGAAACACGTGTATCAATCTGGAGCCTAGAAGGCGCTACAGAATACTGGGGACACGGGGAGATCTGATCCATGATTGTCCTATCCATGAGGCTGGAGTGAGGGCGGTAGAGGTAGCAGAAAGTCCAATAATCGCCGCCTTTGACGCCAGAAAAGCATTTCCAGGTTCTAAGATAGTCTTTGAAGCCGTTAAATGCGATGATTCCGAATGCAGCATGTATGATATGTGCCATCCATCTGGACTGAAGGATGGCGAAAGATGCACCATTGTGGATATCGTGGGCGAGGCTCCGGAAGACTGTCCGCTCGGAAATATCTTGAAGCTGGTGGAGTTTCGTCGCTGAATAATGAATCCAATGATGAAAACAGTTACCTACTCTAAAAATATTTTTCTTCCCGTGACAGATCTCTGCAGGAATCGCTGCGGATATTGCTCTTTTCGAAAGGAACTTCGAGATGCCCATCTGCTCTCCAGAACCGAAGCAGCGCGTTTATTGGAACAGGGAGCTCTTCACGGATGCAGTGAGGCGCTTTTTACTATGGGTGAAGCGCCCTGGGCTGTTGCTGGCTTTGATCGTCTGCAGGCAAAATCTGGCATCGCAGATTTGATCGACTACATGGTCGAGCTATGCGAGATGGCCATAGAGTTCGGTCTCCTGCCGCACTGCAATGCCGGCCTGCTGGATCGGGAGGACCTACTGCGCTTGCAGCCCTTTAATGCCTCAATGGGACTGATGCTGGAGACGACTGCAAAGGTGCAGGCCCACGAAAGATCGCCCGGCAAGAGACCGGACCATAGGCTGCAGTACATAGCCATGACCGGAGAGCTTCGCATTCCCTTTACCACCGGCATACTGATCGGCATTGGAGAGAGCATGCAGGACCGGATAGAAGCGGTCGGCAAGATTGCCCAGCTGCAAAGTAACTATGGCCATATTCAGGAGGTTATCATCCAGCCTCTGGATCCGAAGCTTGGGACTGATCTGGAGAATGCGCCCCGACCGGAAATGGCGGACCTGTGCAGAACGGTGGAGATGGCGCGCAGGATTCTTCCTGCTGAGGTAGCGATCCAAATCCCCCCAAACCTGGTGGACCCGCGACCAGCTCTTGATGTAGGTGCGAATGATCTTGGAGGAATTAGCTCTGTTACCGTTGACAGCATTAATCCAGATTGTCCCTGGCCGGGCGAAGAAGAGCTGCACCACCATCTCTCGGCCTATAGCTTGAGAGAGAGGCTGCCTGTTTATCCTCGCTTTATTGCCCTGGGATGGCATGGCCATAGAACCCGATCGCTGGTGAGTGATCTGGCCGGGGAGGACGGCCTTCGGGCGAAAAAGTATATCTTCTAAGGCAGGAGGACAATAGTCTTGTGAAGAAGAATTGGCTTGAGATTGGATTGAGTACTGGTCTGGTATTTCTGATGATCGTCCTCATTTTAGGAGCACAAATGGTCCTTCCTGCCGAGATGAGGTCTTCGAGCTTTGCTTTGATCGTCCTGCTCTTCATGGTGATCATGGGCTTCGTGGGGTTGAAACTCGTGAACATGTAACTGCGTTAAATATAAATATAATAATACACATTTTGCTAGCGGGGTTTATAGATGGCAGGATTCCTAGAAAAGCTCAAGCTCATTGGAAAGTCTAAGGAGCAGGATTACTCCGAGGTCGATCTTGGTCAGTTCGAGGAAGGCAGCGGCTCCCCGGATATCATTTTAAGGGTAGCTGAGCTGGGAAGGGTTGAAGTCCTTCCCGAGATTAAACAGGAAATTTACGCTGGCAATATAATCCTGGTGGATATTGCCGGTCTGAAGAGGGATAAGGCCGCTCTGGATCGAGCCATTGGTGAACTTAAAAAAGCAATCGATGATGTCACCGGAGATATTGCCGGAGTTGGTGATGATCTGATAATTCTGGTGCCTAGCGGCATAAAGATCGACCGCGAGATGGTGGTCGGGAGCAAAGATTGAATCTTACAACCAGCGCGAGATGCCCCATCTGCTCAGAAGAGATGCAATTCAGTTGGGAGACTGTGAACATACCCCATTTTGGAGAAGCCCTGGTGATAGCCGGGGTCTGTTGCTGCGGCTTCAGACACAACGATACCATTCTCCTTACGCAAAAGGAGCCGGTGCGATTCACCATGCCGGTGACGAGCATTGAGGATCTGGACGCGAGAGTGATTCGTTCATCCAGTGGTACCCTACGCATTCCTGAGATTGGCGTAGACGTCGAGCCGGGATTCTCATCGGATTCTTACGTAACCAATGTCGAGGGTGTCCTGGAACGAATCGAAAGTGTGGTAAGCTTTGCCACCCGATCGGCCAGAGAGGCAGAAAGCCAGGAAAGCGTTCGGAGAGGAGAAGAAATCCTGGAAAAGATCACACTTGCCAGGGAAGGACGGTTTCCTCTGACCCTCATTCTCGAAGATCCCCTGGGAAACAGCGCCATTGACTGCGAGAGAGCAGTTAAATCAACCATCTCGGACGAAGATCTGGCCCATCTCAAGACGGGCATGATTATAGTGGACGTTTGAAATGCTGATATTAAGCGGTGGCACGGGCACTCCCAAGCTCCTTATGGGTCTAAAGGAGCTTTTGAGACCAGAGGAGCTTTCGGTAGTCGTTAATACGGCAGAAGACCTTTGGATCTCCGGAAATTACATCTCGCCGGATATTGATTCAGTGATTTACACCCTGGCAGACATAATCGATGATAAAAAGATGTGGGGCATTAAGGGCGATAAAACTCTAACTCATGATTTTCTTATAATGATGGGCATCAAAGAGAAGCTGCTGGTGGGTGACAAAGATAGAGCAGTTCATATCTTTCGCTCTGAGCTGCTTCGCCGGGGGGTTAAACTCAGTCATGCCACCCAGGCGCTGGCCGAATCCCTGGGAGTTGCTCAGCGGGTCGTTCCCATGACCGATGATATTGTCTCTACCGTAGTTTCCACCCCGGAGGGAGTTATGCACTTCCAGGAATTCTGGGTAGGTCGGCGGGGATTGCCCGAGGTTCGCTCCATAATTTTCGCCGGAATGGACGCTGCCCTTCCCTGTCAAGCTTTTCTGGATATCCTGGAAAAGGAGGACACAATTCTCATCGGCCCCAGCAATCCCGTGACCAGCATCGGCCCTATCTTGGCGCTGCAGGGTGTGCGAGAGAGATTGCAGGGAAAAAGAGTTGTGGCTATGAGTCCGTTTATCGGAGATAGGCCGGTGAGCGGCCCTGCTGCCAAATTCATGTCCGCGATGCGCGTCCCAGCCAATGATGAGGGGGTGCGATCTATTCTCGGCAAGGTGGACCTATTCATAGTAGACAAAAAGAGCAGCTACAGGGGAGAATGCCAGCGCATGAGCACCCTCATGAGAACGAAGAGAGAGAGCGGCAAGGTGGCGAAAAAGTTGCTGGAAATCATCGAGACATATTGAGGGACGCGGAAATCGATATATATGTCCCAAGCAAAATAAGGCAGTTTGACATGAAGGTAAAGATTAAAATTACTGGCTGCAAAGTGCATGGTGTAGGCTATCGACCTTGGCTTACTGATGTTGCTATGAATGCCGGACTGCAAGGATTTTATGCAGGAAACCGCATTGAAGGAAAAAACTCAACCGTCGTTATCCAGGCAGAAGGGGATGAAGAGTGCATTTCCTGCTTTATTGAACAGGTACGGTCGAATAAGCCCGAGTTTGCAGAGGTAGATCGCATCGAGACCGAAGAGTATGCAGGGACGGTTATGCCTCTGGAATCGTATGCTGCAATAAATACCTCAGCTCAGCTTAATAAAGCAATTCCACTTCTTTTAGGCATGAATAATAAAATGGATAAAATGCTTGACAAGCAAGATAAAACGATCGGCAAGCTGGATCAGATGCTCGACAAGCAAGATCAAATGCTCGACAAGCAAGATCAAATGCTCGACAAGCAAGATCAAATGCTCGACAAGCAAGATCAAATGCTCGACAAACAAGATCAAATGCTTGACAAGCAAGATCAAATGATCGGCAAGCAAGATAAAACGATCGGCAAGCTGGATCAGATGCTCGACAAGCAAGAGGAAACAACTGCCGAGATCCGGGACCTGCGCGATGATGTAGTGCATTACAGCAATACAGAACGGTTAAGAAGAATGGAAAAGGACATCCAGTTGATAAAGAGCAAGATCGGAATAAGATCTCATCGATAATCCTTTTTCCGCGGCCTTTATCCTGATCTTTGAAGGCCGGATACACTTATCAAGGTCCAGCAAAAATACCCTGCTGCCTGCAATCCAGGCATAGGGCTGATAACATGTTCATAGGAGTAGACCACGGGACCACTGCCATAAGGTTTGCAACCCCAGAAGGACGCTGCTGGGAGATTGGAAGGCGCGAGGCCAGCCGCCATTCTGCTGAGGAGATTGTGGAGCTGATTGCCCGGAATTTGGGGAGCGATGTCGTCGATCTGGTGGCCCTCAGCTACTCTATGGGTGATGGGCTCACCAGAATTGTCCGGCTGCAGGACGCACCAAATCGCGGCCTGATTCAGCAGGATGGAGCTGGCCAGCATGTGGGCGGTGGAACACAGGTCTTCGAGGCCATCAGAGCATCGGGCTGGCCCGCCATCCTTCTTCCTGGAATTCATCGCGCCAGCGATGTCGATGCTCGCTTGAAGGTCTTCTCCCACGGCATGAGCCCGGAAAAGGTGGGACTGGCCTATGGCGTATTTAGAGAAAAGAGCAGGAACTTCATAATCTGTGATGCCAGCTCTAATACCGTGACTTTTGCCGTGCTGGAGGGAAGGATAATCGGGGCGATCGATGCGCCCATTTTTGCTCCGGGACTGAAGCAAGGTCCGCTGGATGTGGCTGCCATAAGGGACGTCGATTCAGGGAAGATGACGGCCAACCAGGCATTCAACATGGGCGGCATTCTCTCCAAAATGGGGCGAGCGGGCCTCGATGAATGCCATCCTGAGGAGATGAGATTTGCCCTAGAATCGCTTTCGCTGTTCGCGGCCATGGAGATAAATGGCCTTCTGGTGCTCTGCCGCGATTGGGGCACGCCGGGCCCTGAGATATTCCTGGCGGGAAGCCCTGCCGCAGAGATAAGCCCGCTTGTGTCAAAGCTTCTGGGCCAGTGGGTCCGGCCCTTGGGGAGATGCGCTGCAGCCCGAGGATGCGCCTGGATTGCGAAAGATGTATTTGGCGGAGCAGAGAGAATTCTGGGACTTGAGGTAGATGAATTCGCCCTTTCTTCAAAGAAAGATTGATTTGGCCATATGATAATGAATCTTTATGGAACCAATCTCAGAGGAAGAATTGCGCGAACTGGAAGACCGGGCCGCATACCTCAAAGGCGAAAAGGCCAGAATTCTTAAAGAAGAAATTGAAAGAATTCTTGATAGAGCGGAATCGGCTCACTATGAGGTTGAACTGATCGACCGGCTAGATGCTCTTTTATTATCATTAACGGAAGCATCGCGTGATGTTTGTACCAACATGAAATGCCCACACTATAATACGAAATGCAAAATGAGATGATAATAGTAGTCCCAGCCTAGGCCAGGACCATACAGGAGATCCGTTTTTGCTTATCGTATGCCGGACCTGCTATCCGACCATTTGTTCAGGATAGTAGGAAGAGCTACTACAAGTATGCCAAATATCACAATAGCGTATATCTGAGACATGATATCCATCCTTTTTCACCTCCGGGCAATTATACCTTTTGGGGTTTTAGTGTCCGACCATGATAAACTTTTTGCTGCACGATTCGTAATGAAGAGATTCGATTGATCCAAAGGCAATTTAGAAAAAATGGTAAAAAAGGTATTCAATGAATTGGTGAAAATCCTATTTATTAATTTTGCCTATAATGGTAAAAAATAGATCATTTTGAAGTTTTAATTAAAATTAAGCGAGGTAAAGATGACTAAAATTGGAAAAGGCTTAAATAGCTAGAGGATCTTTTTCCGATTCGTATGGCATCCCTTCGGGAATCATGAAGGTTAGCATACAGGAAATGAATATGGCTGGCTTTATACATAGTGAACCGCCCAATATTGGGCACGAAATCGATGTTAAGGGAGCAATTTCATCAGAAGATGCCGGATTCTACCTAATCCTTATATCTGCGATAATATTCATTATTGCAGCACTGACTGGAAATCTGGCATAGATTAAGAGAATATAATAATCATTGTATCGGATTCATCTTGTGCTATCTCTCATTACAGGGAACCAATTGAAAATATATAAATATTTTTAGAGTTATCATAAATCCTTTAATTTTTTAATTCTATGGAGCATCAAAGATGATCGAAATATCAAATCGCAGTCTTTTAATATGTAGGATAAGCATATTCGTGTAAAGCAGCTTTAAGGGATCAAGCGAGAGCAAAGAGGCGCCCAATTAAAATGCCCAGCATTAAATATACCAGAATCGAGATAACTCCTGATGCCTATCGTTCTTTGGAGGCGGAGGCGATTCTGCAAGGAAAAACATTAAAGAAACTTGCCTCAGAGTTGATACTAAAGGGCGTATCCCAGAAAGCTCTCGATTTTGTTCAGGATGCCGCTATGCCCCCCGCCACCGGATGGCAAGAGATGGAATTTGATGAGGAGACATGGAAGGTAATTAAAAAGATAGGGTCCACCGGCATGCACATTGGAGAGCAGACATTGAAGACCGTAAAGGACGCCATTTTAGAGAATGGATACCAAGAGGCAATGCTTTATGTAGCCCAGCATACCGCTTCAATGGAAAGGGATGAACTTCATAGGGTTATGGCCATCTGTAGGCGCTATAAACTCTCGGTAAAGATGGCTGCTTATCTTATAGAGAACCTAAATGAGATCGAATCAGGCAATTGGATGTAAAAGACAAGCTACTGCTTGCCTCGTCTCCCTGGAAGGGTTCTGAAGATCCTGGCATCTTTGCAGATGACACCAGCTGCATTTAGTCTCTGAACATGTGGATTTATATCCTGTGTCCTATGCAAAAATTGATCCACGACGAGATTCTCCAGCTTCCTCTTGTCAACCTTATGTCCTTTTCCTACACCCGGGCATGTGGGATTGTAGCTAATATTGAGAATGATGTCGCCGCTAGATAGAGTATCTTCTTCAACCCGGAAGGGAAAGAGACGACAGGCAATGGGTCGCACAGAGTAAATGGTGCATCCGTCCCGATAGTAAACGCAAGTGGTATCTTCCTTGCTCTTCATCACCGGCAGGTCAAGGATCACCTTATGGCCGCTATCGCTGATTTTTACATAGCAGCCGTCATAGTCGTAGAGTGTATCTACGAACTCCTCCGCCTTTCTTCCCGTTTCTTTAGAGATAGCTGAGACATCATTCTCAGTGAGATAGATCAGATTGGACTTATGCCAGAACTCCTTAATCCGATCCATAGGAACAAGATCATCGAAATCCAGAGGTCTCTTATGATGACAGCAGGACCCGCACCTCTGGCACCGGAACCTAATGTCTTGAAACGAAGCCTTCACAATAATGCGGGGCAGAATGATTCCCCTAAAAAAAGGAAAAAGAAGGCGACTTTAAAGAGTCGTCTTCCTGGGATGCTTCTCGGCCAGGACCGCTAATCCAAGCTCTTCTGCGGACTCTGCCTTCATGATGTCCACCATTGCTGCTGCGGGGAAGATCATGGGGGCATTTTCAATAGGCCCGTAGAGGTAGTAGTCAGCACCTACGATTCCGGCCACCAGGTTGGAGCCGATATCGACAGGAGAGAACGCCTCCTTGTGCTGCTTCTTCCACTTCTTCATCCAGTCCCAGGCAGAGGCACCATTATGGAATCCTCCGCCGACCGGCAGGCCGAGCTGAGCCTTGACGGCAATGCAAGCGCGATATGTTGCGCCTGATCCAGCGCCCAGAGGCATAGCCGCAGTGTCGATGAGCGGTCTGGTGATGCCGCACTCTTTGGCATATTCCAGCATGCCCTTCTTTGCGCCGCCTGCTGCCTTGGTAAGGATATCCATCTTGCCCTTGGTTCCTTTCTCCATGGCATTGAAGGCAAGGACGATAGCCGAGTCGAGCTTGCTCTCTTTGACCGCTTTCAGCTCCTCGTCTGTGATGGAGGCATTGATGGAGTTGTGAACTGCCCTGTCGGCCACGCCAATTTCAGAAGCGTACTTTACGCCAAAGGCACGAACCTCGGGTGCAGAGGAGTCGATGAGGAACGGATAGTCTGATATGCCAACAAACCAGTCGATCTCCTTCTTCATGGCCTCATTGCTCTCGGCCACGATCTGGTTCATACAGGAGTTGCCTGTAACATCGCTCATCTCAACCTGTGTGTTCCAGAGTCTCTCTGCGGCTGCCGCATCAAATACTCCGTGCTCTGGATCGGAGACAATCTTATGCCTGGCGTAGAACATGGTGCCAATGCAGCATGTGGGGTACTCGCCCGGCTGGCCTCCTATCTTGAATTTACCGAAATCGAAGACTTCCTGCTTCCTATCAAATCTGAACATTCAAATCACCGCTTTCCAATTGCCTGCGTATACGAATAGTATGTATGCTATAACCAAGATCAACCCGGCGCAAACACCATAAGCTGCACCCAGATCTCTGCCGATGGACTTGCCGGCTCTCATGTATTTCTCTGCGGAGTAGAATTCAATCTTCTCCTCAATCTTGTCCAGCTTTGCCATAACCTCTCTGAGTTGATCCGGGTCGACAACGGCAACCGGCACTACTGGTTTAGTCTCTTCTTCTGCCATAGTTTATAGCCCCCCCATGAAAGCGAAAGGCCCTAACATCATCACGATGGCAAGGACAAAGCCGATAGCAAATCCAATAGATACCGTAGCCAAGACGCCGGAGCTCAGCTTGGTCTCTCTGGCCAGGAGCTGGCCTTTGTACCTTAAGTCCTCCACTATTGCGTCGATCATGGGCATATTGGGCTCGACCACGGTTGCAATTCCCTGGCCGTATGCAATCTCCTCAGCCATTTTAACTTCCTCCTGCCACTTTGAGAATTATTCCGAAGAGGACAAGAACTACAGTCATACCGACTGCTATGCCCTCAATCTTGCCGGCATAGATTCCTGCCTGAAGCTTGTTGAGAAGACCATTGCCGGTTACCGCAGTATCTATGATCCGCATCCTCCCTCTTACCTCGACCATCTCTGCAGCCATAGGCCGCAATCCGCCGGCGCTCTCCTCCTCGCCGCCTTCTTTGATCTCGATGGTCATAGGATCGACATCAAGAGCGCCTGGATCCTTGGAGACAAGCTCCTTTATCTTGCCAGTTATGGCTCCCATGTCCTCGGTATTCATCATCATGACAGCCTGCACCTGCGTCTTCCAGCGCTCAATCGACTCAGGCGTCAGGTTCTGGATAAAGGGAATAGCGCCCTTGGCTCCAATAATCCTTCCTTCTTTGTCAATTCCGCTCTGGGTAAAAGCTTCGACAGCCTGTCCGGTGATGTGCCCCTTGACCTCCATTCCCGTGACCAGCACATATCTGATATTGGGATTGGAGATGACATTGGCCACCATCTTTTCGATGCCGATGTTCTCGGTCTTGCATGGTCCGGCTAGAGCCGCGCCGGCTTTGATCATATCTGCGTTATGAAGGTGCGAGCCGCATGTGCATACTGCCACTGGACTCTCAGGATTGCCCACCTCATACTCGCCGGTAATAGTCGGCCAGGGATCAGATGGCTTCTTCTTAAGTACCATTTCCTAAGCACCTCCGCCCAGTGCCTTCTTTACGATCTCAAAGGTCGCAGGATCGGTGAAAGCCATAGCCAGCAGCACCACAAAGGAGATGACCAATCCTATGATGAAGCCCATCCATATATTGGTGTACAGGCCGGCGATGTAGGAGGCCTTGCCCCTATTGGCGTATGACGAGAGAAGCTCGTTGTCCGGCACAAGCTGATTGACCAGATCATCTGCTATCTTATCCATTTTATCCAGCCTTTCGTAAACCGGATCGAATGTGTACAGAACCACGTCCGCCCTCTGCTCCGAAACCACTCCTTTCATGGGGTCGAAGATCAGGCCCAGTTCTGGTGAAACTCTAACAAATCCCATTTCTAGACCTCCTCACTGCACCGTTGGCGGCAATAGTCCTGTTCCTACCACGGCAGCTGCGTCTCTCTTGACCAGACGGTAGTACATCTTGAAGAAGTAGAACCATATGGCAAAACCGATAACAAGCTGCAATAGTCCGGATGCTAGGCCCTGTGTTGCGATAGCGCCAATTCCCGTAGCAATCATGGCCATTCCGCTCACCATTATCGCATTAACCAGGGTCCTATCCTGCTGCTCATCCGGGCCGAGATTGGCGTTGAAAGGATGCAGGATAGCAAGACCGCCGGCGATGAAGATGATGGCGATGTAGCCACTCATAAGAACATTGTTCAAGATATCGACATAGCCCAAGGTTCCGGATATGGCAAAGCTCCAGCCGAGAATTGCCATTGCGCCTGCCATAGACAGGTCGGCATTTCCCTCTTCCATTACGGGAATGTTGAACTTGATGACCTTATTGGCGATGACGCCTATGATGTAACCAAAGACTCCGGCATAGACCAGAATGATGATTGGACCTACCAGTATCGAGCCCAATGTCTCAGCCATCGACAGCCCGAACATGACGGCAATGATACCCATACCGAGTGCAAGCATGCCGATAGACGGAACACCCGTGCCGATACCGTAAGCGCAGACCCTTCTAACGGCGTTGGCACCCATTACCACAGCAAATATGGCAGCTACAGCACCGATAAAGGAGAACACATTGGTATTCAGGGCACTATTGAGGATGGCACCCAGATATATTCCCACGATGGAACCGACGAGGCCGTACATTCTCAGCTTCTTGGGATCAAATGCAGACGGCGCTCCGCCTGCAGCTCCTCCTAAGGACATTTCAGGCACCTCCTGTGATCAGCACAGATGCTAAAGCGAGCAGTACGCTGGCGATGAGGCAGGCTTTGAAGGCGAAGGGCCACTTCTTGAACTTGGGATCGTGGAAGCCTTCAATGGTTCCCTGGATGTTCCAGGATGCTATAACGGCATTCACCAGGAAGATACCAATGGCGAACATGGCGCTCAATGCGGCATTGCCGTTGATCAGATAGAGTGGATAGTAGATCATAGCGCCGCCGAGGCCGCCCATCATGCCGCCGATCAGGCCGCTGGTGAAGCAGACTGTGGGTATGCCCTGGCCAACTGTTCCCGGAGCCACATAAGGCGGCTGAGAGAATCCAGTTATTGGGTCGTAGTTGACCTTGGCGGAAGCAAAGGGCGCACCTACTGCATAAGCATAGATCCAGGAGCCTGTGAGCATTGTTGAGCCCATCATGATCCCTGCACCTACTGCACCAGAGGCCAGGATCAACCATAGGTTGTCTGTGACGGACATCATCAGACCTGCGGCTAATAAACCTGTCAGGCCGGAGCCTGCAGCGAGCTGCACAGTGCCCGTGCCGATACCGGCGGCTTGAGCCATAGCGGCAGGAGCGCCACCTACCGGCACAAAGTGAACACCAATGCCTACCAGGAGCCCTCCGACAATGATCTCCAGGATGTAGACAATAGTATTAATATCAAAGTTCATGCTGCAATATCCCCCTTGTACTCCGGATATGGTCCGTACTTTCTCCGGGCGGACTTTTCGATGTAGTTGTTATAGACTACCATCACAATGATAAAGAACAGCCCCATGGCGATGGCGTATGGCGCCTGAGTAACTGGGTCGAATACAGTTGTTCTCCAGTTGTCCAGGAAGACCGTCAGGCCAAAGCCCATTCCTGTGGCAGGGCCGCCGAACTTGGTACAGAACCAGGCGTTATCTATGGAGTTTCGCAGGCCTGCCTCAGCCTTTCTTACAATCTGGCCGGACAGCATAGTGTTCAGACCGCAGCCGAATTGCCTGTTCTGAAACTCACGCTCACCACCATAGTGAATATCGCCCACAGACGAGCCGATAGCACCTACCGCCAATCCCCAGATCAAGGCGATGACGGCCATCGGGAAGGGATGTGGAGTGGGCAACATGTATACCATGATGTAAGATATAGTTGCAATACAAAACGATGTTATCCAAGCATGTGCCATAATTGATGGCGTAGTGTATCTGATGATATCCAGATAGACCCACTGATTGAACCTCTTCTGGCTGGAATTCCTGCCAAAATAGGCGCTCATCGATAAGACACCGTTGAACAGAGCGGCAACTGATGCGCCTGCTACCAGGGCAAGCAGTGCGGACATCTGGAAGGCCGTAATAAGAGTATAGGCCACTATAGCAGCAGTGGCAGCCCACAGGGCATTGGCCGGGGGTTCCCCTGAGATGGCCTTGTTATAAATCCTGTGGGGGTTACCTACCTGGGCAGCCAGTTGTACTTGCGAGTTGGGATTGCTCTGAGATCCTATATCTGATTCTATATCCTCAGAAGCACCAGCAACCGTCGCAAGGGCACCCATCGCAGCTATAAGCCCCATGCTAAATGCGTCCATTTGTTCCTCCTCCTTTTCATTTCACCAATTTCATGCTTTTTCACTATAAAATTGGCTATGACGCTATCGTTATCAATTACCTAAACTTATAAACCTTTCGCGGTTCGCAAGAGAGATGGCAAGTGCGGAGATGATGCGAAAGGAAATAATGAAGGAAATTAGGCACTGGTAAAAGGATTTGATGGAAAATGCCCTTACCAGGGTTCTCTTTTTGAACCCATGCGATAACCGATGATGTTCATGGCGCGATGGAGTATTGGTGTTATCACTAGCACCAATACTATGATTGGTGGCGTGAAGTTCTGCCAAAACCACTCTGGCGCGAGAATCATGGTCAAAATCCAGGAGCCTATGACAAAATCCAGCTGATCGATGATGAACAGCTGGGCTCCGCGCTTCAGGCCCATCCTTCGCTTAAAAAAGGCAGCTACAATGTCTCCCAGCATGGCGCCAAAAGAGAGACCAAAGATGATAGGCAACTGACTGATGCCAGAGCCGAAGCTGGGAAGACCAAGGTTTGGCGCAAGGCCGTTGAGGAGCAGACCTATAATCAGGCCACCCAGCGTGCCCGCTATCGTCCCTCGGAAGGTCTTCCCATCACCTAGCATACGATTTCCATCATGGAAGGACCTACCGAAGTCTAGAGGAGTGCCCCCCCCAAATAGAACTGCACAGTTATTGGGCAGATATGCGGGCAGCATTAGCCAGAAGGCCGTTATCAGTAAATTCATGCCTTGCTCCCTCGCCGCCTCACCTGTATATCAAATTATCTGATGGCATGATTTGCATATTCATCAGCATGTATTATATTCCACTTCAAGGATCATCTAAGAAGATCTCTTAATAAGGGCAGCTCGCTTTTTTTTATAATATTATAATAAAATATTATTATTAGTTATTAAATTCTAAATTGAGTATCAATGCGACATGAATCACAGTTATGGCGAGCGGATAATTTTTTGATTGAAAAGGTATTATGGGTAAAAAGCAAAATAGGTTTAAACCTTTAATTTTAAAAACCAAAAAAGGTAAATACCATAATAGGTAAAAAGCTATTTGGCCACTTGGCCAGGACATGGGTGATAGAAATGGATGGCGTATTTCATTACTGGATTGGACTTTTGGTGCTGGCCGTTTTGCTGCTAATCGGATACGGCTTAACCGTTGGAGCTTAATCGGGGAAAATTAGCCTGAATGATTCGAAGCAAACGATTGTGTTTCCTTGGTGGCCAAATCGGCCAGCAAGGAAGTCTTTTATTCACCATTATTCACCTCGCGGAGCAGGTCCATTTTCTACATGGATGCCATCTCATCTTGGCGTATCATCCCAATATCCCAATAGACAAGCGGATAAGCAGAGGTCTTTCAATCGAAACAGTTAAGTTCAACCTCTTCCACCTAAGGGGCGGGCGTCGATGGTCTAGTGGTTATGACTTGGGCCTTCCAGGCAGATCTTAATATCTGCGAAGCAAGCCTACAACCCGGGTTCGAATCCCGGTCGACGCACTTCTTTTTCAAGTAATCCTCTGAATAATGGCTTTATCGGCAAATTCTACGTTGAATGCCGTATTATTTTCGCTAGATTTATATCCTAGTTTAGCCAGTAATTGCTTTATGAATTCCGGTGGGGAGATCTCCAACGCACGAGGATTGTTGGCTGAGAAGATCGCAGGAGAGATCACCCTTTCCCAAAATCCAGGCGATACCCTGAGGAAATGGCGCAGAAACTTTGCCATAACCCAGACCGATCTATCCAATTATATGGGCATGTCTCCTTCCGTCATATCCGATTATGAGAGCGGCAGGAGAAAGTCCCCTGGCATAATGATTGTAAGCAAGATCATTGATGCTCTCCTGCGCATAGATGAAAGCCGCGGCTGCAATGTTCTCCGTGCTTACGAGAACATGTGGGGTGACATTTTGGGGCTGGACTCCATCTGCAGCGTCTGCGAGTACCAGGACCCCATCCATCTCGCGACCATCGTCGAAAGACTCAATGCCGAGGTGATCTTCGGTCGCACTGATATCACCATATGGGGATATACGGTAATAGATAGCATGAAGGCCATTGTTGAAATGCTCCCCGACCAGTTCCAGAAGATCTACGGACGCAGCACTGCCCGCGCTCTGATATTCACCGGCGCTCACTCTGGCAAATCGCCTATGGTGGCCGTGCGGGTCAGCAACCTCAAGCCCGGTGCGGTGGTCCTGCAGGGAATAACCCCTTCCGAGGTCGACCCTATTGCCATTAAAATTGCACAGGTCGAGAATATCCCTCTTCTAACGACACATTTTTCCGTTGACGAACTCACCACCGCATTGAGCAAAGGGTGAAATCTGTTGGTCTCAGGTATTGTCAGCTATGGCGTCTATATCCCGCGATTTCGCATAAGGCTGGACGAAATCGCCCGGGTTTGGGGTAATGGTGAGGAGATCACGGAGGGTCTCCGGGTCTTTGAGAAGTCCGTGCCCGATCTGGATGAGGATACAGTGACCATTGCAGTGGAGGCGGCAAGAAATGCCTTGCAGCGCGCGAGGATCGATCCGAAGAGAATTGGTGCGATCTATGCAGGCTCGGAGAGCCATCCTTATGCCGTAAAGCCTACCGCCACCATCGTGGGCCAGGCAGCATGCACCTCATCATCTTTTACAGCTGCCGATTTTGAGTTTGCCTGCAAAGCGGGAACTGCTGCCTTGCAGGCCTGTCTCGGTCTGGTCAGCTCCAATCTGATCGACCTCGGCCTGGCCATAGGGGCGGATGTGAGCCAGGGAGCACCCGGCGACATGCTGGAATACACGGCTGCAGCCGGCGGCGCAGCCTATGTTATAGGCAGCCGGGATGTGGCCGCCGAGATCGAAGGCACCTATTCCTTCACATCAGATACCCCTGATTTCTGGAGACGGGAGGGCATGCCTTATCCCGAACACGGCGGAAGATTCACGGGTGAGCCGGCTTACTTCAAGCACGTGGCGGGCGCCGCTCGCGGTCTTCTGGAGCGCATGAAAAGGGTGCCCGATGATTATGATTATGCCGTTTTCCATCAGCCCAATGGAAAGTTTCCATTGCGCGTGGCCAAGATGCTGGGATTTTCCAAAAAGCAGATCGAGCCAGGATTGATTGTGCCCCTCATTGGAAACACGTACTCAGCGTCCTGTCTCATCGGCCTTGCTGCCACTTTGGATATCGCCAAGCCTGGTGAGCGCATCTTTGTAACCAGCTTCGGCTCAGGAGCGGGAAGCGATGCCTTCAGCATAAGTGTAAAAGACGAGATCGATAGCATCCGCTGCGGCGCTTTGAGCGTTCGTGACTGCATCGGCGATGCAGAGTATATTGATTATGCCATGTATGCCAAGCATAAGGGCAAGCTGAGAATATGAGAAGCGTATCCATAATTGGCGCAGGCTGCACCAAATTCGGAGAGAGATGGGATGTCTCTCTGCGCGACATGATCGCTGAGGCCGGTGTAATGGCCATCGGGGATGCCGAGATCACCGGCGAGCAGATCGATGCTCTTTATGTGGGAAACATGAGCGGCGGGCGATTCATCGAGCAGGAGCACATAGGGGCGCTCATCGCCGACTGTGCTGGCCTCTCTCGCCTGCACCTGCCTTCCACCCGCGTGGAAGCCGCCTGTGCATCCGGTGGCCTCGCGCTACGCCAGGCGGTTTTAGCGGTGGCCAGCGGCTATAGCGATATTGTCATCGCCGCAGGAGTCGAGAAGATGACCGATGTCTCCTCAGGCACGGCTGCCGACGCACTGGCCTCGGCGGCAGATAGGGAATGGGAATGTTTCTTCGGCGCCACCTTCCCGGCACTTTACGCCATGATCGCCAAGCTGCATATGCGTCGCTACGGCACAACAAATGAGCAGATGGCCCAGGTAGCGGTGAAGAACCACCATCATGCCTGCATGAATCCCATAGCGCAGTACCACATGGAGATCACGGTCGATGATGTCTTCAAGTCTCCAATGGTGGCCGATCCGCTTCACATCCTGGACTGCTCACCCATCTCCGATGGGGCGGCAGCACTGGTTCTTGCTCCTACGGATATGGCAAGAAGTTTTTCCGAAGATCCCATTAAGATCATAGGCTGCGCCCAGGCGAGCGATACCTTAGCCCTGCATGATCGTCGCGATCTGACCACATTGGATGCCACCGTCCATGCCGGGCGGGCCGCCTTTGCCCAGGCCGGGATCGAGCCCCGGGCGGTTGATGTGGCCGAGGTTCACGACTGCTTCACCATTGCGGAGATATTGGCCATAGAGGACCTGGGATTTGTGGAGAAGGGCCAGGGCGGCAAAGCCATAGGAGAAGGGACGACGGCCCTGGGAGGGCCTCTGCCTATCAACACCTCAGGAGGGCTGAAGGCTTGCGGCCATCCCGTTGGTGCTACGGGAATAAAACAGGCTTATGAGATAGTGTTGCAGCTTCGCGGAAAGGCAGGCAAGCGTCAGGTGGATGAGGCGGAGATAGGCCTTGCCCATAACGTAGGCGGATCAGGCGGAACTGCCCTGGTCCACATATTTTCGAGGTGAATATGACCAATCAAGCGCCCAGATTCTGGAGAAGCATACCACAAAGGTACAACCTTTCCGGCACCCACTGCACCTGCTGCAACGAATACTTCTTCCCCCCCAGAAATCTCTGTCCCAATTGCCGTCGCGGGGCGCATATGGAGGATTACACCTTCAAGGGGACGGGTACGGTTATCACCAATACTACCATTTATAACGCCACCGAGGACTTTGAGAGGCTGACACCCTACAATCTGGCCATCATTCAGCTTGACGAGGGCCCCAAGATCACCGGCCAGATCGTCTCCAGCTCTGCTAACGTGAAGATCGGCATGCGCGTAAAGGCCGTATTTCGCATCCTGGGAAAGGAAGGCGACAAGGGCATAATCTACTACGGCACCAAGTTTGCGCCGCTCATCGAGCCCAGCTGTTCGGAAAAAAGCAGAAGATAAAGATCGAATATCTAGGCCCATGTGGCGGCAAAATCTTTCCTGGAGCGATCCGGACGGCCCTCATCAGCAGTGAGAAGGACCGGCCCGGTCTTGATGACATTCTCCCGAGATCCCAGATCGCTGAGCATCCGAGTGAGGCTATTTCTCTCTTCCGCCTGCATGACCAGAAAGAGGCTATACTCGCCGAAGAGACGATAGATATTAGTAACTTCGGGACTTCTTTGAAGGTGATTATAAACCGATCGTTCCTGACCGCCACTAACCTTAATCATCGTCATTCCAAATAACATGTGCCAGAAACCCCCACTGAAACCCTCTGCAATTCAGTCAGATTATTTATATCTTTTGCCCAGCTCAATGCAATGGATAGGTCGCGCGAAGGATGTAAATATTTTGCAGCCGGAATAACAGTGATGACTCTGATATCCCTCTGCTTTGAGGTCCACCAGCCCCTCCGTCTCAAGAAAAATTTCTTCTGGGACGGCTCACCCCTGAAGGAAGGCGTGCCGGATCTGCATGATTTCTACTTCGATGATTCCGAGAATCGGAGGATCTTTGGGCGCGTATCCGACAAATGCTATATTCCTGCCAACAAGGTGATTTTCGATAGCATTAGAAAGCATGAGGGAGCAGACCGGCCCTTTAAGGTCGCCTACAGCTTCTCAGGGGTATTTCTGGAGCAGTGTCAAGCCTATCGTCCCGAGGTTCTGGATTCCTTTGTCAAGCTGGTGGAGACCGGAGGGGTAGAGGTGATGGAGCAGACCTATTATCACTCTCTGGCCAGCCTATACGAGGACAAGAGCGAGTTCTTCGAGCAGGTCAAGATGCACAGGGAGCTTATCTGGGATATATTTGGGCTGCGCCCCACTACTTTTGAGAATACCGAGCTGATCTACAATGACCAGATCGCGGCAATGGCCGGGCAAATGGGATACAAATCAGTATTCACCGAGGGGATTATGGCTGATCCCAACTACGTCTACCGGCCGCCGAAGACGGAAGTAGCATTGCTCCTGAGAAACTACAAGCTCACCGATGACATCGGATTTCGCTTCTCATCGCGGGGCTGGGAAGAGTATCCACTCACTGCCGACAAATATGCATCCTGGCTCTCTGCAACCCCAGGAAAGTGCATAAACATATTCTGCGATTATGAGACCTTTGGCGAGCATCATTGGGTGGAGACGGGCATCTTCGAGTTCCTGCGCCACCTGCCTGATGAGATCCTGAGGCATGATAACCTCAGTTTTGCCACCCCGGCTGAGATTGCAGCCGCCATTCCTCCGGAAAAGGAGCTATCGGTGCAGAGCTATGTCTCCTGGGCAGATCTGGAGAGGGATACCAGCTGTTGGCTGGGAAACGCTCTGCAGCAGGCCGGCTTCATCTACCAGAAGAGACTGGAGGCCCCGGTCAAAGAGAGCGGAGACGGAGATCTCATCAAGGTCTGGAGGACCCTTCTCTTATCCGATCATCTCTACTACATCTTCACCCACGGCGGAGGCCCGGGAGAGGTGCACAGCTACTTCAGCCCCTACGGCCTTCCTTTTGATGCTTCAGTAACCTACTTCAGCGTTCTCTGCGATCTGCACTACCGTCTTAAGAAAAGGGTCCATCTGGCGGATTCTCCATTCCGATTTGCCACCGGCAAGGATCAGTATACGGGAGAGGTTGCCTGGAGCCTGGCCGGCCTGAAAAACATCCTAAAAACGGTCTCGCTTGAATCGCTAGAGTACCACAGCAGGCAGGGGGATCTGGCCCTCTGGGCAGAGACCAGCCTTGCAGATGCCCCTCTCGCAGAGCAGCTCGCGAAATTGGAGAGCCTTAAGGGAGAAAGACTGCGAAAGAGCCTGATTGCAGCGGTCGATGCCGCTCTCTCGGAGGATAAATAATGGCTGGCTTTTCCTTCCGTCCTCAGGGATACGAAGACGGCTCAGGCCGCGAGTGGCTGCTGGCCAATGGCCTGGGCGGATATGCCTCCGCCACCGCCGTAGGCAGCAACACCCGGGCCTATCACGGCCTTCTGGTGGCGGCGCTGAAGCCTCCCGTCGACCGCTGGCTCTTGCTCAGCTCTCTGGATGAGGAGCTGGAAGGCGTCCAGCTGGCCAATCACCAGTATCCCGGTGTGATCCATCCCCAGGGATTCAAATATCTGCAGGAATTCCGCTGTGATCCATTTCCACGATTCTGCTATAAGATCGAAAGCTGCCTCATTGAGAAGACGGTATTCATGATTCGCGGCGAGAATACCGTCATCATCAACTACAGAATAAAAAATGGCAAGGGAATGATGCGCATTCTTCCGCTGGTGCACAGCAGGAGCTTTCATGCCGCTTGCTCCTTGCCTGGCATGATGCAGGAGCCTCTTTTTAAGGGTACTGCCATTCGATCGAAAATCCGTCCGGAGATCCGCCTCAACATCCTCTCGGATGGGCCTAATTATGCTCCACAGGATACGATTTATTACAACTTCGAGTACGAGGCGGAGCGACTGCGGGGCCTGGCCAGCAAGGAGGACCTCCTCTGTCCGGGCAGCTTCGAGATCAAGCTGTCAGGAGATTCCTGTTTTGCCATAGCCGCCTCCACCTGGAGAAACGCCATGCCTGACTGGCGAGCAGAGCAGGAGAAAGAGAAGGAACGCCTGAAAGGGCTCATTGCCCCCGTTCCTGATCTGGCAGCCGCCGCAGACACATTCCTGGCAAAAAGGGGAGAAGGCAAGAGCCTCATCGCCGGATACCACTGGTTTGATGACTGGGGCAGAGACGCCATGATCTCACTGCCCGGACTATTGCTATGCACAGGGCGCTTTGAGGATGCGAAGCATGTCCTGAGATCCTTCGCCGCTGCCATGAAAGAGGGGGTTCTACCCAACGATCTGGGAGCGGGATCCTATAATACGGTAGATGCATCCCTGTGGTTTGTCCGAGCGTTGGGCAGATATTTTGCTTATTCCAAAGACCTGGAGTTTGTGAGGGAGATCTGGCCCAGATTGGTGGAGGTATTCACTCGCTATTCCCGGCCGGAAGGGATTTCTGGAGGGGACTTTGCCTGCCAGGAGGACGGCCTCATCGCATCCGGACCGGCCTTGACCTGGATGGACGCGCGACTGGATGGCCAACCGGTATCGCCCCGCTCGGGAAAATGCTGTGAGATAAATGCCCTCTGGTATTCGGCTTTGAGAGATATGCAGAAGCTGACCGATGCTTTGGGCCGATCCCAGGATATCGAATTTGCCAGCCTTGCAGAAGAGGTTAAAAAGAGCTATCTGAAATACTGGAATAGTGAAACCGGTTGCCTCTTTGATGTGATTGATCACGAGGACGCCTCCATTCGCCCCAACCAGATCATTGCCGCAGGAATCGCGGATCTGCTTCCGGATGTCATGAAAATGAGCATTTTTGATGTCGTTACCAGGGAACTGCTCACGCCTTTCGGTCTGAGGACCCTCTCCCCTCGCGATCCCCGCTATATCGGTAGATATGAGGGCGACATGCGCCACCGGGATGGCAGCTATCACCAGGGAACCGTCTGGCCCTGGCTCATGGGGCCCTACATTGATGCTCTGCTCATTGTACAAGGCAGATCCCAGGCGGCTCTCGCTCAGGCCAGGGAGCTTCTCCGGCCACTCATAGAGATGCAATCCGGCGGGATTGGCACCATCCCTGAGGTCTTTGACGGAGACTGCCCCCACCGTCCGGGAGGATGCATCTCTCAGGCCTGGTCGGTAGCTGAGGTGCTGCGCGCCTGGGATAAGGTGCGGTGAGTGGAAAAAATAAAAAAATTCAACATTTTTCAGGTCTTATAGATACCCGCTCCCAGCCACCAGCTATCATCTACTCTGGTAACATAGCTCACTTTGGGCTCGCTCTGATTGGTGATCGGATTGGTCCAGGTGTACTCGTAATAGCCGCTGCCGTTCATAGCTATGGCCCGCATCTCCTGGTTGATGTAAACGCCCTGGTCGTTTTGAAGGTCCAGCCGGTTGGTTCCGACCGCATCGGGCAGGTAAGGCAGGCAGAGAGATGTTCCATTGAAATCCTGGGCGAAGATGTAGACGTCGCCTCTCACCCAGCTGCCGCTCTGATCCATGAAATCGCTGAGTGCCTTTTCTCTGCTCGTCACCAGAGCATAGCTGTAGGCCTCATCCACAAAGGTCTTCAGCTCTTCTCTGCTGGTCGGCTTCATGGCAGAAGCATTATGGGATGAAGATGAGCTGCTGAAAATCCCCGATCCCAGCCACCAGCTATCGTCCACCTTGGCAGTATAGCTCAGCTTCAATTCCTCTCTCATATCTTTGTCAGGATTGGGATAGAGGTAATAGGTCTGTCCTCCTCCGGCGGCCGCAAGCTGGAGATTGTCCCTGACAAAGGCAACTGCATTGGCATCCCTGGCATCCAGCCGATTCTTGCCCAACAGCTCAGGCTGGAATGGCAGACTCAGAACATTGCCAGAATAGTCATAGGCAAATATGTACAGATCTTCCTTGATGAATTGGCCTGACGGATCATTGAAGAGCTGGAGCGCCTTTTCCTTGCCGTTCTGCTGCGCATAGTCTTTTGCCTCATCTACAAACTCCCTCAAAGCACGCTGGTCCTCAAAGCTGAAGAGGGGAGCCTGTCCGGGCAGGTAAATGCCGGAGCCTATCCACAGGTTGTCATCAATCTTGACTACATAGAGGAGCTTGAGCTGAGTCTGGTTTGATTTATTGGGATTGGGATAGACATTTAAAGCAAAGCCCTGGCCTGTCTTTGCTATTTCCATCAGATTCTTTACGTAATGCACTCCGTTTGGATCCGCCAGATCGAGGTTATTTCTGCCGATCAGCTTGTGCAGATAGGGATGAGCCAGAAGCGTCCCCTTGAAATCATAGGCGAAGATATACCTCTCGCCCTTGACAAACTCACCATTCGGATCGTTAAAGGCCTTGAGCGCATCCTCAGTTCCATTACTCAATGCAAAATTTCGGGCGTCTTCCAAAAAGGCAAGAAGATCCATCCGGTCGGTTTCACTGGCAACCGGCGGCACATACGTCTGATCTGACGCCATCTCTTCGGCTGCAACCACAGAAGGCATCAGGCAGACGGATAGGGTAAAGCATACTATGAGAGCAATCAACTTCATGGCAAATCCCCACAAATGCATAATAGCAATTAGAAGCGGTCTCTTCGTACATAACAATTGCTGCCGCAGCTAAAATACATCTCCGCACAGACTCCTTTCAACCGGGATGGCTGCTTGGCAGGGCTGTGAATGCTCTTGATATTAATTGGAAAAAAAGGACAATGAAATCCAGCGCCCATCATTCCAAGGCAACCGGAGATAAGCGTCTTTTATCGTTTGAACATCTTGCTAATGCTGTTTGTGGCACTGCTGATGCTGCTGGAGATCCCTGACAGGAAGCTCTTTTGCCCGGTTGCGGGCTTTATCTGAGCTGCTGATTTCGTCTCCACGGACTTGGCAGCATTTGGTTTCTTTTCCTTCCTCTTGGAGACGGAATTGCCGTTTTTCATCTGAAAATTGCTATTGCGATCTTGGGGACCCTTGCTCTTCTTATTGTTTTTTGCCATAATTACCATGTTCCGGTGAGTGTCAAAATTGATATAGATTGCGCCTATTGGGCGGCGGCATTCAGGCATTTGGCAGCTTCATTTCTCTGCGAAATGGCGGAAAAATCAGGATACTGCAGTCCAGCGTCTTTCCCTGCCACGAGATTCATGCCCGCTATGAATTCATCGACCCCATCATCTGTTTCGTCTAAATGAACTTGATTCTCGCATCCAGACTTCGCGAGGTTTTTCTGCAGTTGCGTTCTTTTCCATATCATGTGTGCATGAGAACATAATCGCCGCCAAGCTGTATCTGGAAATAGATGATAAATCAAAGCGATTAGGTAGTTAATTATAAAAATTGCATAATGATTCCTGTTCGCTCACAGACAAGAACGTACAGGTCTCATTGTTGACAAATACGCACTCAAAGCTCTTCCAGCTTCTCTACGCCCATTTTTTTGACCTTTGGCTTCCAGATCTTGTCCGGCATCCAGGCGGGCGCTCCTTTGGGCTTTGCTACCTGGACCCTCTCCCCTGCAAATATATGCACCTTTTTTGTGCCGCGCTCTCTGAGCCGTATGTCCGTTATGCCTCTGTTGGCCGCTTTCAATGCGGCCTGTCTAGGCTGCTTTCCTGTAAATACTCCAATTTCATTGCCCTTCTTGTCCCTGAGGGCGAAATTCCTTGTCTCAGCCATAAAACATTCCCTCCGTGCTTCCCATTCGGACCGATGATATTTGAATTATTGTTATACAGAATACCATTATATTAATTTTATCTTGATGGCAAGCGATTTACTCTGAATATTTCCTCAAAAAAGATATAGATGCCCGAAGCAGAGCCCGGAACTCAGGCATAGCTCTTATCATGCGCGCAATCCGTATCCACTGGAGAAGATATCTGCATGCTTCTATCAGTCTCTCTTTTGCAGTATTGATAGAAACACAGTGGAAGATAGGAAGAAAAAAATCCAGTGACTCGCCCAATCAATTCCCGTACCGGGAGAGAAAACGTCATCGTCTGTCCCGCCTTCAGAATTCCGGATTGGGCGCGTTCTTCTTCTCGCTATCTGCCAGGTTCCAGCCCTTAAGAATAATAGGCTCAGATATGATGTGGAAGAGGGTAACGCTCTCCAGTCCCCTGTCAAGTCCCATGGGATTTACCAGGGCAGCCATTAGGGAAGTTGCTGCAGATATTTCAGTATGGGTTGATCGAAGCAATCATCTGCGTCGTAGAGCAGAGTCGATGGCTCTGCCTGGGATTTAACATTGAAGGCGATGCGGAACCACACCTGATTGCCGACCATTAGGTTAAAATGGGGACTCTTGCCGCCATAATTGCCAATTGGCTTAAAAAACACCCGGTTGACCTGAAAGATCTCTTCAATCTTCCTCCAGCCGGCAGTACTGGCAGCTATGATGCCACATAGGCTCTGCTTCTACCTGAATGGGATTTTCGCGATCGTAGCGGCCTGCCATCATCCTCTGGATGAACTCATGGACCTGCTCCGCAGACATGCCAAGAGGTTTGATTCTCCCGACCTCACGGCCTATGACTCCGTGGTGGCCCTGCATCTTGTCGATGGTAATGATCGCATACTCGGGATTATCTTCGCTGTCTCCGTCACCTAGATAGAGAAGGTTGCCGTAGTAAAAGCCGTAGCATATCGGCCACTTATGATTTATCATAGCCTCTACCAGATCATCTTCACTTTCCAGCTCCTTGAAGGAAAATATGCGCTCAGGATGAATCATGATCTTCACCAGCTAATTACTACCGGTTTCTTCTATTCATTAAATAGTTTCCCGATTTGCCTGGCAGAGAATATTTATCATGAGGAAGAATTTGAGAATGGGTGGTTGTACATTGATACTGCAATTTTTTGGGGCTGCACAGTCTGTCACCGGATCTATGCATTTGGTGCAGGCAAATAGTCATCATATACTGCTGGACTGCGGATTGGTGCAGGGGAGAAGACAGGAATCCAGGAAGCTGAATTCGGAATTTCCCTTTGACGCAAAGAGCATCAATGCCGTGGTTTTATCTCATGCCCATCTTGACCATAGCGGCAAATTGCCCATGCTGGTTAAAAATGGCTTTGACGGCAGCATCTTTGCCACGTCGGCAACGCGTGATCTGTGCAGCGCCATGCTGCTCGATTCTGCCTCACTTCAAGAGATGGACGCAAAATATGTAAATAAGTTGAATGCGAAGATGGGGCTGCCTTTTTTCAAGCCGCTATACTCGATGCATGATGTCAGGGATTGTCTGCGCCTCTTTCAGACCCTTGAATATGGCCGGACTGCGGAGATTCTTCCAGCAATCAAGCTCACCTTCAGAGATGCAGGACACATCCTGGGCTCGGCCACGGCTATGCTTGAGATTGACGAAGGGCAGGGGGAAAGGAAGGTGACAAGGCTGGCTTTCACCGGAGATCTGGGGCGAAAAGGCGCCGCCGTGGTTCGGGACCCCGAGGTCTTTGAGCGGGCCGATGTCCTCATCACAGAGTCGACCTATGGGGGACGCTATCATGGTCCGATGGAAGAGGCCAAAGAGAAATTGGCCAGAATCGTAAATGAAACTGCGCTTAAGAGAGGCCTGCTCATAATTCCAGCATTTGCCGTGGGCAGAACTCAGGATGTGGTCTATCATCTGCACGAGTTGATGGAAGAAAAGCAGATTCCCTCTGTTCCTGTCTATGTGGACAGCCCCCTGGCAACCAATATCACGGAGATCTTCCGGCAGCATCCAGAGTGTTATGATGAGGAGACAGAGCGCCTTTTGCTGCAAGACGGAGGGAGGGACCCCTTTGGCTTTGCCAGGCTTATGTATACCCATAGCACTGAGGATTCAAAGAGGCTCAACGATGCACCAAGGCCTGCTATTATCATCAGTGCTTCGGGTATGTGCGAGGGCGGCAGAGTGCTGCATCACCTGCGCCGCAATATTGGAGATCCAAGGACCACGATTCTCTTCGTAGGATTTCAGGCGGAGAATACTCTGGGACGAAAGCTCCTCTCCGGAGACAGGACGGCTCGCATATACGGCGAGGAGTACGTCGTGAGAGCGAGAATCGAGGAGATCGATGGATACAGCGCCCATGCGGACGGAGGCGAGCTGCTCGATTTCATCTCCGCGATGCCCAAGAAACCTGAAAAGATCTTTGTGGTCCACGGCGAGACGAATGCTGCAGCCGCATTGGCCGCGGGGCTAAGCAGGAATGGTTTCGGCAACGTCGCGATTCCGGCGAGAGGAGACCGCTTCGAGATCTCATAGATCCATCATATCACAACAGCGGTCTGCCCGGCGGCTCATCGCTATCCAGAAAATGATTGATGCCCAGGCGAGTCGGATCGTTATGCGGCTCTACCCCTTCATGAAAGCTGTCCGATTGAATAAACCGCCTTACCGCAGAGGTCTCATAGTCAGCGCCCGCCGGGCCCCAGTCGTCTTTCAGGAAATTCTTGACCGACGGAGCATAGCCATTGTAGCTGCCGAAGGACCAGTCTTCGCCGCTCAGAAATGGCAGATAGAAGGTAAACTGATTCCAGAGGGGCAGGAGGGGATGGTAATAGCCGGTGGCGTTCCCGTCTCTTCCGAATCCTGTCTCGGGCCGGTAGATGGTGGCCATCAGCAGGACCGGGGAGACTGCGGTGGTATTGTTGCCGGGAATAATGGCGCTGAAGGTGAGGGGAGTGCCGTAGCCAGGATAGCTCAGTCCCTTGCCGTAGGCATCGCTGCCGCCGTAGAGGTACATCGTCCCCTCGCTGCTGCCTGCCAGAAATATGATCAGGAGAGATATCAGTGTCCGGTGTTTCATGATAGTCGACACAATTCTGATAAGATGGATATAATGATTGGCATCTTTGTGCAGGCAAATAGCAGCACCTGCATTCCGCGCACGATGGCGGCGACATTAAAACCGCATCTCTTGGCCACATTTAAGTGCAGGAGGCATCATTTCCAGCGACATGTATTGGGTGAATTGGACTGGAGCAGAGCCAGTCATCTTCCATCCTACCGACATGTTTAAATGGGGTACGGCTTACCTTCAGTCCTGCTGGGCAGGTAGATCAGCTGGAAGATCGCTACCTTGGCATGGTAGAGGCCTCGGGTTCAAATCCCGACCTGTCCATTTCGAGCTGCTTTTCTGAGGCTTAATTTCCTTGTATCCATCTTTGCTCAATTCTTTATTGCACCAATGAGCAATGCATCAATAAGCCAAGCAAAGGCTTATCTTGCCTGAAGATCCGGCAAAAGAGGAAGAGATGTACGAGATTCTCCAGATGCTTGCGATGGCCTTTACCATCGGCCTTACTGGGGCTCTGGCGCCAGGGCCGACGTTAGTAGCGACCATCAACATCTCCCTTAAAGACGGCTGGACGGCAGGGCCAAAGGTGGCAGCAGGCCACGCACTGGTTGAGACCCTGATATTCTTCCTCATCATCGGCGGCCTGGCCGATGCCATGCAAGGATATTCCCGCGCCATCGCTCTGCTGGGCGGCCTGGCTCTGGTGATATTTGGATTTATGACTCTGCTGGGCAGCCGAAATGCCACCATGACCATATCGGATGGAAAGATGGCAGACAACGCCCTCCTGGCAGGAATCATCACCAGTGCAGCCAATCCCTACTTCTGGATCTGGTGGCTCTCAGTCGGTGGCGCCCTGGTCCTCTCCGGACTGCAGTCGGGAGCGATCATGGCCGGCGTTTTCATGATCGGCCACTGGCTTGCGGACTTCGGCTGGCTGGCACTGGTCTCGATAAGCCTGGACCGGGGGCGCAGCATTCTGTCCAAGAGGAATTATCGAAGGGTCCTGGGAGTATGCGGCGTCTTCTTGATCTGCTTTGGCCTCTATTTCCTGAACGCCTGACCCCAGCAAAATCGCGCCATCCTTATATAAAAGCCGAACGAGGCTAATGTGGAGATATTGCTTGTCAATAAAGGATGATCTGGCCTATCTGAAGTCGATTCGAATATTCATCGGCCTGTCCGTCTTCATCTTCGCTCTGACGACCGTGATGGGCTACTATGCCGCAGCGGTCGATCCTGAGCTGGCATCCGAATGGACGAAAGAGCTGGAGATGCTCAAGTGGATCCTGGATCAGCCGCCGGTTCTCATAATGCTGATAATATTCCTTAAAAATCTCCTGGCCTCGGCTATGGCCATTCTCCTGGGACTCGGCCTGGGTCTGGTTCCTTTGATGGTCGTCACCAGCAACGGCTTTCTGCTGGGCATAGTAGGTTACGCTTCCCTGCAGAAGGCTGGCCCGCTCTTCCTGGCGGCAGGCATCCTGCCTCACGGCATTATTGAGCTGCCGGTGGTGCTGGTCAGCATTGCCATCGGCTTCCGTCTGGGCTACCTTTTGGCCCTCACTTTAGCCAGGGAGAAGGCAGACGTCTCAGGCGAGACACGGGTCGCTATCCATTTCCTCAAGCGCTATGTTGCGCCGCTGCTCTTCCTGGCGGCGGCCATTGAAACCTTTATCACCCCCATTGCAATTTCGGTGGTTACATGACCGATTCCAAGATTATGTTCGACTCAAAATCCAAGGCAAAGGACAATAAGCAAAGCAAGCAACAGGCCAATCAACAAGCTAAGCAGCAGGCCAAGCTTCCGGCGAAAGAGAACTTTAGCGAGTGGTATCACGAGCTGCTCATGACCGCGGAGGTTGTAGATAATCGCTATCCAGTGAAGGGCATGTGCGTCTGGTTCCCCTTCGGCTACGCCATCAAGAAGAATGTCTATGCCATCATTCGGCAGCTTCTGGACCCCGATCATCAGGAGACCCAGTTTCCTCTTTTGATTCCGGAAAACGAATTCATGAAAGAGGCGGCGCACATCAAGGGCTTTGAGGAGGAGGTCTACTGGGTGACCAGCGGCGGGACATCGCCACTGGATGTCAAGCTCGCCCTTCGGCCTACAAGCGAGACGGCGATCTATCCCATGTTCAAAGTCTGGATCAGGTCTCATGCCGACCTGCCGCTGCGAATTTATCAGATCGTCAATACCTTCCGCTATGAGACCAAGCACACCAGGCCGCTGATTCGCCTGAGGGAGATCACATCCTTCAAAGAGGCGCACACCGTTCATGCCACCTGGGAAGATGCGGCAGAGCAGGTTGAGGTGGCCATTGCCAGGTACTCGGAGTTCTACCGCCGGCTGGCATTGCCATTTCTGGTGAGCCGCCGTCCAAGCTGGGATAAGTTTCCCGGAGCGGATTACACCACAGCCATTGATGTCATCATGCCTGATGGCAGGACGCTTCAGGTGGGCACGGCGCACCATCTGGGCTCTACCTTCGCCAAGACCTACGAGATCACCTATGAAGCAGAAAACGGTGAGCAGAAGCTGGTATCTCAGACCTGCTACGGCATCTCGGAGCGCTGCATTGCCGCCCTCATCTCCGTGCACGGAGACGAAACCGGCCTGGTTCTGCCCTGGACCGTAGCCCCCACTCAGGTGGTAATAGTACCCATTCTTCTGGGAGACAAGGAGAAGGTCGTAGCAGTCTGCAGACAGATAGAGAAGGAGCTCTGTTCTGCCCAGATGCGCGTTCAGCTTGATACCAGCGATGAGCGACCGGGCGCCAAGTTCTACAAGTGGGAGATGAAGGGAGTTCCCATTCGACTGGAAGTCGGGCCGAAGGACATCGAGAAAGGGGTCGTCACATTAGTGCGTCGCGACAAAGTCAAGAAAGCGGTGCCCATGATAGAGTTGGTTTCTGCCATCAACAAAGAGGCAGATGAGCTGCAGACCGCACTCTACACTAAGGCCGGCAATTTCCATGAATCCAAGGTAAAAGAGGTTGCCAGCATCGAGCAGGCCAAGGCGCAGACGCTGGTGGGCGTGGCTCTTGTGCCCTGGTGCGGAGAGATAGAATGCGGCCACAATCTGGAGGATCAGGTGGAAGCGAACATGCTGGGCGAGCCGCAGTACCTCAACTTCCCTGAGGCGGCCTGCGCTGTATGCGGCAAGAAGAGCACGGGTCGAACCTACATGGCCAGACAATATTAATGACGATGCGGCCACATTTGCCAGGTTGACTTTGAAAGCCAAGGCCTCATAAGAATCTAGGAAGCCGGGTCATGCCAGAATGGACAAATAGTATCGTCGTACCGACATATTGTGACTGACAGTCAGTCATATACAGGATCCAAGGTTACAGGCTATGCAGCTTGATCTAGCAGAAAAAAATCGGCAAAAATCAAGAGTGGCTCTGCTCTCCGTAATCTCAAATGCCACCCTTGTGCTTCTCAAGCTTGCTGTGGGGACGGCGATCGGATCTGTCTCTGTGATATCCGAGGCCATCCATTCCTGTGTGGACCTGCTGGCAGCGACCATCGCATTGCTTGCAGTGAGGAAATCCGGCAAACCGGCTGATGAGGGCCATCCTTTCGGGCACGGAAAGGTCGAGAATATATCCGGGACCATTGAAGCGTTGCTCATTTTTCTCGCTGCCGGCTGGATAATCTTTGAGGCAATCGAAAAGCTGAGATATCCTGAGCCGATGGATGATGCCTGGCTCGGGATTGCTGTAATGCTGATCTCCGTCATAGCGAATATCATCGTCTCCAGGAATCTCTTCAGAGTTGGCAAAGAGACCGACTCCATTGCCCTTATGGCGGATGCATGGCACTTGCGAACTGATATTTATACTTCACTGGGTGTCTTCGGTGGTCTGGCAGTAATCTTCTCAGGAGAGCTCATCATTCCGGATGTTGATCTGCGATGGGTAGATCCTGTGGCTGCGATCGCTGTCGCCCTGCTGATTGCAAAAGCTGCCTATCGTCTAACGGTTGAATCTGCCCGCGATCTGGTGGATGTAGGCCTTCCTCCTGAAGAGGTGGAGGATATTCGCAGGCATATCAGCGCGTTTGCTCCAACCATTAGAGGATTTCACCGTCTGCGCACGCGAAAAGCTGGTTCCAGCCGCTTTGCTGAGTTTCACATCCGCGTCGATGCATCGATGTCTGTGGACGAGTCACATCGCATTACCGATATGGTTGCCGATTCAATCAAGCAGCACTATCCCGGGACGACAGTTACCATTCATATCGAACCCTGCAATTGTGCCCTGTCCAAGGAAGGCTCCTGCGGCTGTCTGCTCAGCGATCAAGAGAAAAGAGAGCTCACTTTGGATAATACCAGAGTCGGATTATAATGCTGAAACAGATATTGATAGCTACTGATGGATCCGAGAGCAGCATGCGAGCTGCGGATATAGCCCTCAGCATTGGCAAGAGGGCAGGTGCAAGGTTATCAGCCGTTTATGTTATCGATGTTCATCGACTGGCTCAGCTTCCCGGATATGCGATAATGCCTGGAATAAAGGACAGACTCATGGAGCTTATGATCAAGGAAGGGGAGGAAGCATTGGGAGAGATCGGAGACAAAGCCCGCGATGCAGGGGTGGCTTATGAGAGAGGAACTGCGGAGGGCGATCCGGGCGAAGAGCTGCTCAAGCTCTGCCGCGACAAGGGATTCGACCTGATCGTACTTGGCAGCATCGGAAAGAGCGGTCTGGATAAGCTTCTGCTTGGCAGCGTTGCCGAGAGGGTGGTGCGAAATGCCAATATTCCTGTTTTGGTGGTTCCTGCAAGGGCCGAAGACGAGATATGAAAAGAATCAGCAATGATCCGGAAGAGCGAAGACTTGAATTGATTGATGCTGCTGAGCGACTCTTCATAGAAAGGGGATATGAGCATACAGCAATCAGCGGCATCGTCAAAGAGCTTAATATTGCTCATGGAACTCTATTACTGCTACCTCTTCTTCCGCTCCAAAGAGGATATTCTGGAGGCAGTTGTGGAGAAGAGCATAAATCGAATAACTTTAAATTATAATAGTCGGTTGGACTCTATCTTTGTGCACCTTCCAGCTACTACGTCATATCCTTCTTCATCAAGCTTCTTTATGACATCCGGGCTTTCTGTTCCCGGCTGCATCCAGAAGACCTTGAAGCCCTTAAGCTTGGCCTCTTCCGCCAGAGCAGGCACGACGGAAGGCCTTCGGAACACATCCACAATGTCTATCTCATCCGGTATGTCATCCATGCAGGCATAGACCTTTTCGCCGAGTATTATGCGCCCGGCATAATTGGGATTGACCAGATAGAGCTTGAAGCCGTGGCTCTTCAGGACATCGGAGACGAAGTAGCTGGGCCGGTATGGATCTGGGGAGATGCCGACCACGCAGATGGTTCGGCAACTTGTCAGGGCGTTTCTCAAGTCCTCATCTTCGCGAAGAATGGGCATGAATGATAAATGGTTCTCTTTGGATAAATAGTTGAACTTTTAAAAGGGACCACCAAGCAATTCAGCTCTTCTTGCAGAGCACCCTGTCCATGAATATCAGATTCTCAGGAGCTTCGGCCAGCCTCACCTTTTCTCCTCTCGTCTCAACGATGGCATCAAATCTCGTGAAGTGGACCTGCGGGATTCGCACCAGTGGCTCGCAGCTCTTCTGCAGGTGCTCCTTGAAGCCCTCGATCCTCCCGCCCTCACCCATATAATTCACAATTCGACGAAAGAGCTTGGGCAGGATTGCCACATCCTCTGTAATGCTCTTCAGGCCAGAGGCAGAGAATCCTCGCGTGGTCCGATCGTATAGCCACAGTCCCTTTTCTGCCGACCGGGCGGATGCTACCGCTGCGGTCATTGAGAGGCGCAGGTCCGAGAAGAGGCCATTGTAGTACATGGGATAAGCAAGGCCCTGAGCGAGGAGCTGATAGTTGTAGCTCTCTTTGAGGAGCGACTGATCAAGGTTGATTTCAGCTCCATCTTTCTCCTCGGTTTCACCGGGAAAAACGAAGGCTACCGGTCGGCGTCTGCTCTCCGTAGAGCGCGCCAGGATATATCCCTCAGTTGCATCCTGGGCCTTGGTCACTGTGCTGTGCGGCCCATTCCAGACAACATCGGAGATTTTCAGCTGGGAGAGGAGGAAGCGTGCCGCTGCCCGCGCGGGCCGCAGAGGCTGGCAGCACCCCTGGTAGTGTGTCTCCAGAGCATCGACCGCTTCGATTCTCAACTGGGCATGGCCGCGAGCATTCAGCTCCACAGCCGGACCGGAGAGCCTCTTCCAGAGCGCGGAGTCCTTTGCCTTAAAGCGGACGGAATCGCCATCTGGGCTGTATCCCTGCACATGGAAGGTTCCTTTGATGAGAGTAAATGACATTTATATCAGCCTAAATAAATTTTTCAATGCACCTATTTTAAGTACTGAGCTATTTTCAGGATTTAAAGATTTTTGTTGAGTAATAGAATATGAGCAATCATATGATATCAGATACATCCAGTCTTACCTTAGCGGATTTGCAGATTCCTTTCGCAGACGAAACATTTTTTTGTGCTGAAATCGCTATGACCATACTCTGGAGGCGTTGGACTTTACACTCAATTGCATCTGCCAAAAAGCATTGGAAATAGAAGATAGAAGAAAAGACGATCAAGGGGCGAAATTTATGCTGCCGGAAAAACAGAGGAGGCGGCAATGATCCGCGCGCTGGTGGTGGACATCGATGGCACCCTCAGCGACGAGAGCCGGGTGCTCTGCCCATCTGCCATCATTGCCCTGAGGCAGCTGCGCCGGCAGAAGATCCCTGTGGTGCTGAGCACAGGCAACACCCACTGCTTTACAAGAACAGTCTCTGTTCTCCTGGGCACTCCTCGCATCTACATCGCCGAGAACGGAGGTGTCCTCTCCTATTCCGAAGAGGAGATGGAGATCCTGGCGGACCTAGAGGTCTGCGAGGATGCCTTCAGCAAGCTCTCGGCGGAATTTCCCATGCATAGGTACAACTCCGCACGCTACCGCTATACAGATATTGCCCTGCAGCGCACCTTCGATGCAAAGGCCGCAGACAAGCGCGCTCAGGAGCTAGGCCTCCCGGTGGAGATAATCGATACCACTTATGCCATACACATCAAAGACCGGCGGGTCGATAAGGGAACGGGCCTGATCCGCATTGCCGAGCGCATGCAGATCGACCTATCCCAGTTTGCCGCAATCGGCGACAGCAACGGCGACCTGCCCATGTACCGGCTGGCCGGATTTAGGGCGTCCGTAGGAAACGCCACAACCGCTTTGAAGCAGATCTCCGATTATGTGGCCAAAGCCAAATACGGAAACGGATTCGCTGAGATTGTGAATTACATGACTGAGAAAGGAATGCTCTAATCCGGGGAGAGCTTTCTCAGTATCGCCGCCCAGTTGTTCTCGCAGATGATCCACCATCCCAGCGACTCCTTGGCCAGTTCGCGCGCCGCCGGACAGAAGGCATCGACCGCCAAATGGTAGGGCATCTCATTTAGCGGCGGGTGAAGCGGGTACTTGGCGCAGGTGAGAGGCCTGATCTCATAGATGCTGCATCCTTTCCGGTCCTTATCGTAAAACGGACAGGGCTGCCTGAGCACCCAGGCATGAAGCCCCTTGTCGTACCGGCAGAGGCTCTTGAGCCTCTTCTTTCCGACGTGCCTGGCAATTCTCTCAAAATCCTCTTTTTCCAGGTACAGGCCCGCACCAGGGGTATAGCAGCACCTGCCGCACTGCTGACAATTAAAATGCTCCCAAAAGAGCCGAACTCCAGAATCTGAGCCCTCCCGCTCGTCTCTGGCTGGCAAGGGCAGAGAGATATCGAAGGGAATAGCCGCTCCCCGGTCGATGATTGCCACCTGCTCCTCTCTCTTCAAAACTGACCAGTGGGGCCGCAAGCGCAATAGCTCAACATGCCGGCCCTGTCGCTTCTCCTCCACGCAGGAGGCGAAGCAGAGCTGATGGCAGAGGCGGCGAACCTGACGGATCTTGCTACTACTGCTCATATTGCAGCTCCGAATACGATTTGCGTATCATACAATCACTTTCGCCCCGCACGGCTTTGCTTTAATTATCTGCTTTGCCTATGTTATTCTATCTCATAATTGACTGCTTTGCAATAATCTCCGTTCAGGTGATAGAGATGTCCAAGAATCCAGAATTCGCAAAATACGGATCCGATATTGCCCGCCATCAGGATGTCATTCGCTCCGCAAACGAGGACCTCATCAAGCTATCTCAGAGATTTGGGCGCATGATGCCCAAGCTCTCCAAACTCGATTCCTCTGCAATTCTCACCTGGTTTGACCTTTACAATAAGATCAAGGATAAAGCCAAGAAGACGGATGACGATCTGGCCGTTCTCATCAGTAACGAGCAAGCTTCTGCAAATCCCTTTCTGCAGCTGCAGATGAATTCCTATTATGCACAGAGGCAGCGGCTTTACTTCAAGATGGAGGTTATGGATGATATAATCAGCGGCATGATGGAAGACCTATTGGAAAACGGCAGCTTCGAGGAGGCGCAAAAAGAGGAGATGCGCATTGCCCTTGATGCCACGATAGAGAAGAGCATGCTTCAATGCATTGCTGCTGCTGTTCCTGCCTGATCTTTTCCAGGCAGGACAATGACAATTCGCCCCCCCTACTCATTCCGGCCTGGGTAGCTCATCCAGCGCACCCATAGATCTTGCCTTTTTCCGGGGTCCTGGCCTCACCGGCATCGTTGTAGCTCATAGGCGATATCCTGCTGCAGTAGCCCACCCACCAATCCATCACCCGAATCTGGGATGGCATTCCCAAAAAGCAGCCCGTGAAGCGGAAGTATCCGGGAACGTCGCCCAGATTGATGCCGTCGCCATTTCCAGTGGTATCCACGATGTGATACTTTGCGTCCCCCGGCAGGATCACTAGGTTGTAGGCATGACCGGGATGCTCCCCAACCAGAGGCAGATCGTACCCCGTGCTGAAGGTGCTGAAGGCCTCGCTCTTATTGTAGCCTGCTTTTCGCAGCATCGTGGTCACAGCCGCCGCATAATCCACGCATACGCCAGTCTGCAGGATGTTGACAGTGGCATGAGTGGGAAACATGCCCAGCACAGCACTGTTCTCGCTCATGTTGCTGTCCGAACGCCAAGCTGAGACCCCCCACTCCTCTGGACGGCAGGAGAGGTTCGCCACATTATCGTTGAAGCCATCCCTAAAGGAGCAGGTACCGGCCAAGTCCGGGCTACAGATGCGGATGCATTCCGGATAGCCTGAGCAGCAGGCTTTGAAGACCGCATACCCTTGAATATAGCGGGCCTGCGGCCCGAAGGAGTTAATGATGTAAAGCCCCCGGCATCTCTTCCGGTCCCCGTCGTAGCCGGCACAGGCATTGATGGCCTCATCGACAATCCAGTCCAGATCAGGGTGGCAGACCTCCATCTCCTGGCACTGCTCCGACGCATTGGGCCAGATGTCCTGACAGGGCGTATCCGGAGGATAGTACTTCGGCCTTGGAATGACTTTGCCGCAAACCCAGGGTGGTGCGATTGCGATCTCTGCATACGCCTGGTCCGAAGAGCCGGAGGCGTTTCTGACCGTAAGGGTGATATTATGCCATCCTAAGCTGAGGTTATTCAGGCGAAATGATTGATTTCTGCCGATGATTCCGTCCTGGCTCGATCGCCACAAATAATCCAGAGCACCTGTTCCACAGGTTCCGGCGGAAAAGAGAACGCTCTCGCCATGAGGAAAGGTGCGGACGTCTCCTGGGGTGTGAATCCGTGCCCTGAGCTGGCCATTCGTCATATCCCCCTCAATGCTGCTGGCACCTTCTTCCGAAATTCCGCCCGGCAGGCTCACGTTCTCGATCGGCAACACCAGCCGGTCCTCCGGAGATCTGCCGCCGCAGCCGCACTCCGTCACATCCGGCTTCTCTGCCGCAACATTTAGGCTCGGCTCAAATGATGCCCCGGTTTCCATCTGCCCGGGACCAGCCGGCCCGGGAAGATGAGCAAGAGCGGCTATGGCCAGGACAATTAACGCCAGGCTTCCGAGAGCATTGCCCAGGTAGCTCCACCTTCGGCTTTTCGGACCTGAGGGCAGAAGCAAGCGGCGGAGGTGCTCAGGAAAAGAGCAAGCCAGACCGCTATAGAGGAAAAGAGTCCCTGAGACCGACCAGGCCTTCCAGCCGTAAGGGAGGAGAGTTATGGCCGCCTGGCAGAGAGCAAACCCGAAGAGTCCCGCCAAGAGGAGGAGATGGCAGGCGGCATTTTTGCTAAAGCGCAGGGCTGCGGCAGTGACTGCAGAAATTGCCAGGATCGCTATGCAGGCATTCCATTCATGATAATATCCAAGAGCGGCAAGGAGAGAGAGAGCATACAGCCCTGTCAGGATGAGCAGCGCTCGCCATGCTCTGCCACCGGGCCAGACGAGAGCAGCTGCCATCATCCCATCCAGCCCCAGCAGAATGATGAGAAGACCGCCGGCTGCTTGAGAGAAGAAAAAGTCCAGCTCACCCGGCTGACCCAGTGAGGGAAAAGCAAAGAGGAGAAATATCAAGCCCACGGCAATAGCCGCCGCGCCCCCGATAAAACCCAAGAAGGCCGGGACCATTCGCGCTCCATTCGTCACCTCAAGAGTGAGCATCGAGCGCTCCTGGCGCTGCCAAAGAAGTTAAAACTATGGGCCGCATGATGAAAACGGTCGCATTCCGAAAGATACTTGATAAAAGGAGATCGCAAAGCAGCTTACTATTTCTTCCTCATGCCAGGCAACCTGTGAGCAAGAACGGCGATGCAATATCATATTAATACAAGCCCCTCATTAGTATATTCGGATGCCGGAAAAAACCCTGGGTTTGAAAGTTGAGCGAAAAGACGGCGAAAGGATTCGCAAGGCTCTCGTGGAAGCGGGCGTCTTCGATCGCAGCCGCAAGATTTCCTCGGATGCTTCCCACGTCTTTCTGCCCATTCTGGAGATTGATGAAAGATTGGCAGCAAAGCTTGGCAGAATTGGGCAGTTTGAAATGGTGGAAATCAATTTCCAGCCGGAAGAGAAAGCAATCAACCCGGAAGATATCCTGGGCTTTCGGCCCAGCTTTGAGATAGTAGGCGACATTGCGATGGTAGAAGATCGCGATGCAGAGCGCGTGGCCGCTGCCCTCATGTCCACCAATCGGAGCATAAAGACCGTCATTTCACCAGTATCCGATGTGGAAGGAGAATTTCGTACCCGCCGCTTTCGTCATGTGGCCGGAGAAGCTCGCACTGTCACCCTTCACAGAGAAAATGGTCTGCGCTACCGTGTGGACCTGGAAGGAGCCTATTTCACTCCTCGCCTGGGCACGGAGAGGCAGCGCATTGCCGGCCTGGTCAGGGCTGGTGAAGTAGTGCTTGATATGTTTGCCGGCGTGGGTCCGTTCTCTCTGCTCCTCGCCAGGAAAGGGGCAAGGGTGATTGCCATAGACAAGAATCCCGTTGCTGTGAAATACCTGAGAGAAAATGCGCGTCTAAACAAAATAGTCGATATAGATATTCAGGAAGGCGATGCGGCTGAACTTGCTATTCGCTCCGAAAATCAGGCTGATCATGTGATCATGAACCTTCCCCACAGCGCCTCAGAGTTTCTCAATCCCGCTCTGAGGGCTGCAAAGCAGCAGGGAATAATCCACTACTACTGCATAGCGCCTGAAGTTGACCTTTACAGAGACTTGGCGCTGATAAAGAGTGAGGCTGATGAGATTGGCCTTGAGGTAGAGATGCTGTACAGAAATACGGTAAGAAGCTATGCTCCTCACAGATATAATGTGGTCATCGACTTCCGGGTAAAAAAGCCTGATTTGACATTGAGATCCTTGACATAATCATAGAGAGACGATTTGAGAATTCAATTCACCAATCGCAGTTTGCTCAGGCTCTCAAGTACAAGAAGGCTAGCAACGCTGTAGGACATCATGAAAGCGGATAAGTGACAGGGACCCAGGAGTCTCTTGCTGACTGAAGCTCTCCGGACATCAGGAACCTCACAAGGGCGAAAGCAGGTTTATAAAATTATGCTGGCCACTTTCGCCAGCCTGAATGTCAGATCCTCAAGCACGCGAAACCTGCCACGTGCCACGGAAGATAGATGTGGGTCGTTTCAACTGATCGGCTTTGACTCGAGCTGCGTTTCCTTCAACAGTCTCTCCTATCTCAAAGTAGGCGAGAGCCAGATTTTGCCACGCATCTATATATCTAGGATTTAGAGACGTAGCCAGACGATAGCATTTAATGGCTTCATAATAATCCTTTAAATTAAAAAGTGCAACTCCCTTATTATTCCAGCTTTCAGAGTTTGAAGAATTTAGATCAATTGCCCGATTAAGACATTCTATTGCCGCAGTGTTTCGACTGACATTAATTAGAGCCACAGGCAGTGTAGCTAATTTTCTGTAAATTGTTATTAAGGCCCTGTATCCATCATTACTTTGGGAATAAGGAGGACACA
>MVRL01000086.1 GCA_002067705.1 Methanosaeta sp. PtaU1.Bin112 | reverse complement strand
TATATATCCTTCGGTCAAAGCAGGATGCTATACGGCTGCTCTTAAAAAATGGTTACTGCAAGAGGCGGAGTTTAGAAAGAAAGAGGGCAGGCATTTGTGACAACTCATAAAGTTGAAATATGAATAAATATTACTAAATCACTAATTATCACTTAAATCAGCTTAAAAATAATCTTAGATGATCTCTCATGAAGCCAAATTGCATGGCTAATGCGAAAATCGCTCGGACCGATGAGATGATCAAAAAGAATTCGTGCAAAGGGAAATACGCTTATTCTAATGATAATGAATAATAGTTTGTATAATCGAAGGTGCAAATGATATGGAAAAAGCAAGCATGACCGGCAGAGGAACACCGAACCGGGATTGGTGGCCTAACCAGCTGCGTCTTGATATCCTCCACCAGCATTCCGCCAAGTCCAATCCGATGGGCAGGGATTTTAGCTACGCAAAAGAGTTCAAGAGCCTAGATCTTGCGGCAGTGAAGCGCGATCTGGCAGCGCTTATGACCGACTCGCAGGATTGATGGCCGGCAGACTTCGGCCACTATGGGCCGCTTTTCATTCGCATGGCATGGCACAGCGCCGGAACCTATCGCGTCGGGGATGGTCGTGGCGGAGGAGGCAGGGGCCAGCAGCGCTTCCCGCCGCTTATTAGCTGGCCGGACAACGTCAGCCTGGACAAAGCGCGCCGCCTGCTCTGGCCGATCAAGCAGAAGTATGGCCGGAAGATCTCCTGGGCTGACCTCATGATCCTTGCCGGCAATGTTGCCTTGGAGACGATGGGGTTTCAGACCTTCGGCTTTGCTGGAGGCCGTGAGGATGTCTGGGAGCCGGATCTGGATGTCTATTGGGGCTCTGAAGACAAGTGGCTTGGTGACAGGCGTTACTCGGAAGAGAGAAACCTGGAAGATCCGCTTGCTGCCGTGCAGATGGGCCTGATCTACGTCAATCCGGAGGGGCCAAACGGCAATCCGGATCCGATAGCTGCTGCGAAGGATATCCGCGAGGTCTTCGCTCGCATGGCGATGAATGACGAAGAGACGGTTGCGCTCATAGCTGGCGGCCATACCTTCGGAAAGACTCATGGAGCCGCTCCCGCATCCCATGTAGGCCCGGAGCCAGAAGCTGCCCCCATCGAGGAGCAGGGTCTCGGCTGGAAGAGCAGCTTTGGCACTGGCAAAGGTGCGGATACAATCACCAGCGGCCTGGAGGGCACCTGGACCAACACGCCGACGAGGTGGAGCAAAAATTTCTTCAGAATCCTGTTCGGCTACGAATGGGAGCTAACAGAGAGCCAGGCAGGGGCCCATCAGTGGCAGCCGAAGGGTGGCGCAGGTGCGGGCACAATTCCGGATGCTCATGATTCCTCAAAGCGTCACGGGCCAAGCATGCTCACCACAGACCTGTCCTTGCGATTTGATCCGGTCTACGAAAAGATCTCCCGGCGATTTTATGAAAACCCGGACCAGTTTGCGGATGCTTTCGCTCGCGCCTGGTTCAAGCTGACACACCGGGATATGGGTCCACGCACACGATACCTCGGCCCGGAGGTCCCTGCCGAAGAGCTCATCTGGCAAGACCCCATTCCCGCCGTCAATCACAAGCTGATAGATGACCGGGACATTTCCCTCCTCAAGGAAAAGGTCCTGGCTTCAGGATTGTCCGTGTCCGAATTGGTCTTCACCGCCTGGGCATCGGCATCTACCTTCCGTGGCTCGGACAAGCGTGGCGGTGCCAATGGCGGACGCATTCGGCTGTCGCCGCAGAAAGATTGGGCGGTCAATCAGCCCGCTCAGCTAGCAAAGGTCCTCAAAACCTTGCAAGGAATAGAGAGCGAGTTCAATCTCGCCCAATCCGATGGCAAGAAGGTCTCCCTCGCTGATATGGTCGTCCTTGCCGGCTGCGCCGGCATCGAGCGAGCGGCAAAGAATGCCGGTGAAGATGTAACGGTTCCCTTTATTCCCGGACGCATGGATTCCTCTCAGGAGCAGACCGATGTGCAGTCATTTTCTGTGCTTGAACCAATTGCTGATGGTTTCAGAAACTACCTTAAAACCAGGTTCTCGGTACCTGCAGAGGAGCTTCTGGTCGATCGAGCGCAATTGTTGACGCTGACCGCACCGGAGATGACGGTCCTCGTCGGTAGGATGCGGGTTTTGAATGCCAATTGCGGACGGATCCAGCACGGAGTCTTTACGAAGCGGCCAGAGGCTTTGACCAATGACTTCTTCGTGAATCTGCTGGATATGGCAACGACCTGGAAGCCGCTATCAGATGACCGGGAAGTATTCGAAGGCAGGGATCGCAAGACGGGCGAACTGAAATGGACCGCAACGCGCGTCGATCTGATCTTCGGTTCCAACTCTCAGCTCCGGGCTCTGGCGGAGGTCTATGCAAGCGCAGACGGGCAGAAAAAGTTCGTCCAGGACTTCGTGTCGGCCTGGACGCGGGTCATGAACCTTGATCGATTCGATCTGGCCTAAAAGCTTCGCACTTGCATGACAGCCGGGATCAGCTCATGTCCCGACCCACTCATTTTTCAACGATAGCAAACCTTTATTCCATTTAGTGATCGGTGCTCATTGATTTTTAGGTCTTGCATGAATATAATGAACTTTTTTGCTGCGCGGTGATAAGTTGTCCGTCTCATCCGCACTCATTGATTGGAATGCGTTTTTGCAGATAGAGCATAAATTATACAAAAACAGGAGTGTGCAAAGCGATCGCTCCAATATTAGTATTATTAGTTTTGTCATCTTATATGAAAAAGAGACCAATTTTTTAAAATTTAATCCTACGTAATATATAGAACATCTCAATATAGAATACCTCAAGCTGGTCGGCTTGAGGCTTTTATGTGGAATCTATAGCTTGAAAGCTTGATCTCCTTGAAGAGTCAGAGGCACATTGTACACGCTGGGGGCGTATTCGCTCGATGCCGTTGATTCTGCATATTCATTGGCATCTTGTGCGGTTTTGCCTTGGCTTAGCGCATCAATGAAATATGAAATGTAATCGCTGGACCAAAGAGTACCAACTGTTGATTCAAATCCTCCGCTGAGAGTTGCACCGCTTACGGCGGCAGAGAGACCAGAATTAGAATCAATTCCCGCGAAACTCCCGCATCCACTAAGGATCACTAAAGTACCCTTTAAAGGATTCTTCGCGTAATTCAGCTGGTCTGCAGAGATATACCCCGACCCCGTACTCAAGCCAATAAACTCAGAATTCATGTGAGAATTGACCAGCGCGACGTCATAACCGCCTAAATTTTGGAACTTATCACTTGAAGCACCTGAATCCGTGTAACGCAATGTAGCATACCCGCTTGCCACCAAGTCAGGGAAAACAGTAGAACCTAAATCAGTTGCCCCAGCGAGAACAAAAGCATTTTTATAGGGTTCTAATATAATCGCAGTTTTAATATCTTGGGGCAGGATCGGAGCAATAACAGCATTGTTTGATGTTGCTGTTGCTGTTGTTTCTATGTTAGATAATGATCCTTTTTGAACCCAAAAATCTGCTCCACCATACTTAGTGCGGATATTTAGGATTCGTCCGTTAGAATAAGATAAGTATTCATTTGCCAACATAGTGTTTTGGGCATGAGATTTAACATCCACCACATCACCAGCTGCAAAGCCCAGACTTTGATAAGCATTTGCAGAATTGCCAAATGCAGTAGCTACTGTTTGATAATTATCAAGGATTGATTCGGATGAGTCAGAATTGATTTCGATATCAGCACTAGCTTTATCCCCCTCACGATTATAAGAAGATGACCCACCGGTTATAGTATTCGCGTTGTTTGCATTTAGGGTTAAAGAAGCACTTACGCCGGAACCTGATGCAGAAGAGACCTTTTGTGTATTCCAATCATAGTTATATGTTGTCTTTTCTGTCCCAGTGACGCTCCGATAGACTTGTGCATAATTTCCTTTAGAATCTTTGATAGCAATGGCTTTGTAAGGCAGAGGGCCCGTTCCATAAATAATGTCGGATAACGTGTTATCCTCAGGTTTCAGTTGTATCTGTTCTTTTACGTGGTCATTGGTCGTTGCGCCGTGCTGTGTAAAAGCATAGGAACTATCACCATTGGCGCCGATAGAAGCTGTGATACTTATACCAGATGCTGCCGAGACGCTAATTATGGCTATCAGTAATAAAACAACAAACCCATTAAATAACTTTACCATCTAATCCTCTCCATATCTTAAACCTCGTGCGGCGGAGTGTACTTCATTGATAAAATATAAGGCTAACCGAAATGAGGGGCATTCTCAGGACATGCCCGAGATAAAGCGCAAAATACCCTAGGATGAGCAGTCAGATGCCCTAACAAAAACACTAACCACAAGAGGGCCTTCCGTTCCGGGAACTCCCGCCATTCCTGCAGCTAGGGGATCGGAGACGTAGTTCATGTTCGCTAAGTATACGCATTCAGGCATCTTTGCCAGAGCGCATGCAAATCCCGTACTACTTGGATTAGATGGGACGGAGCAATCAACGTCGTGGATCTCTTGCTGTTTAGCGACAGAGACTTGGTTGGGATCTATGTCACTACTTCTTGCAGTAAAAAGATTTAAATAGTGCGGCGGAGTATGTATTTCAAAAAATTATGTGGGTGTTATATGGGGCTATCAATTTACGCAGAAAATGCACTAGCATTAATGGGCCTGATCGGCTGTCTGATCGGTTCGATTTTGATGCTGGTGAGCATTTTGAAGCTGATATGATACATTTCATTGCAGTAGATCTATTAAACTATTGTAACGAAATCACTCTTCGGTATCCTGAAGCCTGCTGCAGATCAAGCGACTCTTGTCTTATCATCACGCATCTTTCCTACTGCCTTGCAGTTATGCGAAATGCTCACTTCTCGTGGCCTGTTGTGCTCTCAAATATCTCTCGCAGCCTTCCAGCCGTCCGAGGGGATAGCCTCTTTTCGATCGCATCAAGAAATGTCTCTGCGCACTGGGGGGCAATGCAAAGCAGGCATTCCGATCCGTCCATGGCTCGCTCAGCCAGATATTTCAGTTCTTCATCGGACAGCTTCTTGAGTCGGGACAAGAAGTCATCCTTATCGATTATGCAGTATCTTGAGAGCGTTGTAAGAATGCCCCCTGCGGTCTCAGAATCGCTGCATGGCGCCAGCTTCCTTAGTATCGAGATGTCCTTTTGGTTTAGTTCCTTCATATATATCATTTATTAATATTCACTTCTTTGTTCATGGATTTTTCGGCAAGAATGATTTAGCATCTGCAGAGTCGTTGTCGACTATGCTCTCGCTAGAAACGAAATATCTCGGGAAATGCATAAGTATCCATTCCCGCGCGAATTTCTGAAGGATTAGATTCATATGATCGCGGCAAGATTTATATGCACATAGTACCAAATTAACGATTGTGATATTAGAAGAATGGTAATGAACTTGAGGGCCAAATGATAATGAAATCGCCATGTGAGCAGATCGTATGGGATGTCCTGCCCAGCATCAGGGCGGCAATCGCCGAAGAGCTGGTCAAGAGAGGTATAACCCAAAAGGAAATATCCAGGATGCTGGGCATCACGCCTCCCGCCGTGTCCCAGTATGTATCCAAGAAAAGAGGCTACAATATAGAATTCAGGGAAGACATCCGCCAGTGCATAGCAGTGCTGGCAGAGGACCTGATCGCAGAAAAGGTGGAAGGCAATGCACTCGTGCCGAGGATTTGCCAGATCTGTAGAATGCTGCAGGATGATGAATCGGCTTGTATTTCCACCAAATGCAAAGGTCTGTGAGATGAATCTGCCTGACAAACTGGAATATCTTAAGAAACGTATTTCAGACAAGAAAAGAATTCTGGTAGCTTACTCTGGTGGTGTGGACAGCAGCCTTCTTGCGGCAGTAGCGCAGGATGCTTTGGGCGAAAATGCCTTGGCGGTTATACTGGACTGCGAGACCTTGCCCAGAAGCGAGCTATTGAATGCAAGAGCGCTGGCGGACCTGCTGGGGCTCAATTATCGAGTGGCAGAGTTCTCGATTCTGAAGGACGAGCAATTTTGCAGCAATCCGGCGTCGCGCTGCTACATCTGCAAGAAAAGGTCTGCCGCGATTTTGAAAAGCATCGCTCTAGAGGAAGGCATCAGCTGCATCGCTGATGGTGTAAATCTCTCCGATTATGATGATTATCGGCCCGGAATCGCCGCCTGCGATGAAGAAGGGATCTGGCACCCCTTCGTGGATGCCGCCATCACTAAGGAAGATATTCGCGCCCTGGCAAAAGAGCTGGACCTGCGCGTCTGGAACAAGCCTTCTGCGGCCTGCCTGGCTTCCCGAATTCCCTACGGCCAGCCGATTACTGGGGAGCGCTTGAAAATGGTCGATGAGGCGGAACAATACCTGATGAGCCTGGGATTCCTGCCGATCCGGGTGCGATCCCATGGATGCCTGGCCAGAATAGAGCTGCAAAAGCAGGATATGAGCCGGGCAGTGATCTGCGGAGATGAGATCGCTGGAAAGCTCAAAGCCATCGGGTTTGACTATGTGGCTCTGGACCTGGTGGGTTTTCGCAGCGGTAGCATGAACGAGAGCCTTAAGAAAGAGGCTGCTGCAAAGGAAGCATTATGAACGTCCAAAAGATAAAAGCGGACTTTCCCATTCTGAAGGATGTAACCTATCTGGACAGCGCCTCCACCAGCCTGACTCCGCAGCCCGTTCTGGATGCGATTTCCGATTATTATCATGGCTACAAGGCCAATGTGGGCCGGGGAGTCTATCGCATGGCGCAGATGGCCGACCAGCGCTATCGTGATGCTCATCGCAAAGCTGCCAATTTCATAGGCAGCCAGGAAGGTGTAACGATCTTTACCAGAAACTCCACCGAATCCATCAACATAGTTGCCCGCGGCCTCACTTGGAAGAAAGGCCAGAGCATCGTCACCACCCTTCTGGAGCATCACTCCAATCTCCTGCCCTGGATGAGGCTGAGAGAAAAAGGCCTGGACCTGCAGATCTTAACGCCGGATAGGATGGGGATGATCGATCCGGCTGATTTTGAAAAGGCAATAACCAAAGAGACTCGGCTGGTGGCAGTAACCCAGCTCTCCAATTCCCTGGGGACGGTCCTACCTGTAAAGGAGATCTGCAAGATCTGTCATGAAAAGGGAGCCGCCCTGCTGGTTGACGGCGCCCAGTCGGTGCCCCATATGCCCATAGATGTCAAGGACATAAATTGCGACTTTCTCGCGTTCTCCGGTCACAAGATGCTCGCGCCCATGGGCAGCGGCGTCCTCTGGATGAGAAAGGAAGAGGGGGTCGAGCCGCTACTGGTTGGGGGAGGCATGGTGGCAGATGTCGGCGAAGATGGATATGAGATTAAGAAGGGCTATGAGGGCTTTGAAGCCGGCACTCCCGACATCTCTGCTGGAATTGGCCTGGGCGCAGCTGCAGACTACCTCAGCCAGGTGGGCATGGAGGAGATTCACCGCCACGAGCAGAAGCTTACTGCCAGGCTGCTCGCGGGCTTGGAGCAGATCAAGGGTGTGGTGGTCTATGGCCCGGGATCGTGCGGAATGGCACGGGGTGGTGTGGTATCCTTTGCAGTGGAAGGCCTCCTGCCTCATGAGGTGGCCCTCATGCTGGACCAGGCAAGCAGCATCTGCGTTCGCTCCGGGTATCACTGCTGCATCCCCCTGATGAAGCACCTTGGATTGAAAAACGGCACAGTGCGCGCTTCGCTTTACCTTTATAACACCGAGGAAGATATCGAAAAGCTGCTGACGAGTCTGGAGCAGATTGCCAGGATGGCCTGAGCGAAGCGGGAAACGGAATTGCGATGATCAAAGAGTACAGCTGTCTCAAGCTGGATGGAAGCGATGCCAGGGAAGAGAGCTGCCCGGTGGCAGAAGAGGTGCCGCTCTCCATCTTCATCAATGGCAGGCATTTCGCTACTGCCATGACCAGCCCCCATATGAGAAAGGAGTTCGTCTTCGGCCACCTCTTTGCCGAGAGGATAATTGCCGGTCCGCAGGAGATCGAGTCCCTGGAGATCGAGGGCAATGTGGCTCGGGCGATCGTCGCCAATCCCATGCGTGCGATCCCCCGCCGGCCCATTGTGAGCGGCTGCGGAGGTATTGCCTCATTTCTGGATGAGTCAAAGCTTTCCGAGATCATCTCGGATCTGACGATCCGCAGAAGTCAGGCCCAGCAGGCCATGGGAGCCATCTCTCTATCCGAGACGCACATAGCCACGGGTGGTGTGCACTCCGTAGGACTCTTTGCAGAAGACGGTCCGATCACGATTATTGAGGACATAGGCAGGCATAATGCTCTCGACAAGGCCATCGGCTTTGCGCTTCTCCAGAGGCCGAAGCAGGACCTCAGCCGGGCCTTTCTCGCCTGCACGGGACGGGTATCCTCAGACATGGCTCTCAAGTGCTCGGTGGCCGGAATTCCCGTTGTCGTCTCCAGGGGAGCCACTACAAGCCTTGCCATCTCCGTTGCCGAGAGGACTGGTCTATGCATCATCGGTTTCCTGCGGGGAAAGAGGCTCACCGTCTATACCTGCCGGGAGAGATTTGTCATTGATTGAAGGCAGCCCCTGGGAGGAAGGCCGCGATGCAGCAGGCCGCAAGTGCGCAGGGTCAATGAGACGCAGCAGGAAGGCAAAGCCTGGCAGGCGGCATCAATGGCTTCCGGGACGAGCATGATCTGCTCATTATGCGGCGAGAGGGCCATCCTCTCCCAGCGCTATTCCGGGCTGCATCTCTGCCGGGAGCATTTCATCCAGGATTTTGAGAGACGAGTGGCAGAGACTCTGCAGAAAAGAAACATGGTCCGGGAGGGCGATTGTATTGCTGTGGCTGTGAGCGGCGGCAAGGACAGCACCGCCCTCCTCTTCAGCCTGAGCCGGGTGCTGGTGGAAATAGACGTCGAGCTGGTGGCGGTGACCATTGATGAGGGCATCGCCGGATACCGGGATGATACAATAGTTGCCGCAAAAGCGATCGCTGAGCAGCTTTCCCTCGAGCATCATATCGTCTCCTTTCGCGAGGAGTATGGTCTTGATCTGGACGAGATGGTTTCAGGAAAGAGGGTCGCACCCTGTACCTACTGTGGTGTCTTTCGAAAGAGCGCCCTCAACCGGGCTGCCAAAAGGCTAGGCGCAGACAAGGTCGCCACCGGCCACAACCTGGACGATGAAGCCCAGACAGTGATGATGAATTATCTTAAAGGCGACATTGAGAGGCTCCTCCGCTTCCGTCCCTGGCGGGCCCAGAAGGGTCTTGTGCCCCGCATCAAGCCTCTGCAAGAGATTCCTGAGAAGGAGATCGCCCTCTACTGCATGGTAAATGATGTCTTTGTCCAGTCGAGAGAGTGCCCTTATGCCAACCTGTCTCTGCGAGCGGATGTGAGGGACATGCTCAGCGGCCTGGAGAGAGAGGCTCCCGGAACGAAGCTGTCGGCGGTGCAGGGATTTGAAAAGATCGTGGCGATGGCGCAGGGCAGCTATTCCCAGATGGATCTGGCCGCCTGCCAGAGGTGCGGCGAGCCCTGTGTCAAGGAGCTGTGCAAGGCCTGCGAGCTTCTTGGAAGCCTGAGGTCAGGATCAAACCAGTAAAACAGTTGTCTGCAATGATCTTGAGAATATGCTTGGGGAATCGTGAATGGATTTGCCACCAGCCTCGCTAATACACCGTTACCCTCTTCACGCCATCAATCTCCATGAGCAGGCGCACCAGGTCACCGGGAATCTTGCCCTCGGTGATGAGGGTCAGCTTTGGGCTCTCCACAAAATAGGGATCGTCGGAAACAGCCTGGCGGATGGACAGGCCGCTGTTGGCTACAGCGCTGGCCACTGCGCCGAGCAGGCCGGTCTTGGCAGCGTTGACGGGGGTGATCTCTATCACACCCAGGCCCAGGATGGGAGCCACATCCCCCAGAAAGGTCATGGAGCGGACGTTTTTAAAGACCCGCCACAATTTTTCGTCATCGCGAATGGCCTGCGCAGTGGTGTCCACCACCCGGCGGTCCACGTCCAGTTCCTTGGCGATCTGGGCATGGGCAATCTCTATCCCTCCCGATACCACGCGAGAATCATCATTGATTTGAAAGCCCCTCTGCAGGATGAGACGGATAACCTTCTCCTGAGCGGGGAACCTCTTGAACTTATCTAAAATCTCCTGCCACATGGTTGGTCCTCTTCCCCAAATTAGGAGAACATCTCTTTGGGAGGCTGACGATACTCCTTTCTGGCCCTGGAAATGGTCTCTTCCAGATGTCTCTGTGTGATATTGCAATCATCCATGATGGCATGGTGCAGCGCTGCCTTGAGAACCTTCTCCACCAGGTCCCGTCCGGAGAAGCCCTCGGTCTGGCGGGCGACCTCGCTCATAGACACAGTCTCCATCTTCAGAGGCATGGTGGCGGCGTTCTTTTGCAAAATGGCCAGCCGCTCCTCGTGGCTCGGCAGCTTGAACTCGATCTCCTCCTCGAAACGGGAACGGACCGATGCATCCAGAAATTCGATCTGGTTGGTGGCCGCGATGGTGCAGACGCCCTTTCGATTGGATATGCCGTCCATCTCTGTGAGCAGAGAGTTGACTATCTCCGAGACATCGCCTCTCAGATCCTGATACCTTCGGTCGAGGGCTATCGCATCCAGCTCATCGATGAATATGATGCACGGTGCGCTTTCCGCAGCTTTTTCATACAGGCTGTGAATCTGCCTGGCACCTTCTCCCACGAACTCTCCAATGAGGCTGGTGGACTTTACCGCCAGCATCGGCACACCTGTCTCGGCTGAGAGCGCTTTTGCGATCATGGTCTTTCCGGTCCCGGAGAGGCCGTAAAAGAGGATATTGCGCGGTGCCCATCGCCCAAATTTCTCCGGATCAGCTAAAAATCTCTTCACAATCTTGACCTTGCGCTTGGCTATCTCCTGGCCTACAATATCATCAAAGCTGACGTCGTAGACAACAGAATTCTTGGGCTCCGGCTTCTGCTCCACCTTGACGGCCGTCTGTGAGCCCATCACCGAATGCCTGGGATAGACCTTGACCACCTGGAAGGCAAAGTCCGGATAGAGCCTGCTATCAAATAGATAGCTGCCTGTGAGCAGTTTCTCTCCGTACCACTGTTCTTGGGCATAACGCTCGAAAAGCTTGGAATCAGAGACGACGGGATGCTCCTGAAAGACGCTCTTCAGCGGATAGCCCGCCGGGCGCAGGAGCACAAACCTTGCGCCGATTGCTTTCCGTTTCTCTTGCTTGGCTCCCTGCGCCTTGCTCTGGCTCTTTTGGATCGATCGCACGGTATAAATCTTGCCGGTATTGATAGTTAAATCTATTGGCCTTATGCCTGCGGTCCGATTGTAATCTCGGCCTGCAAAGTCCGCTGGCGATGTCCGATAGTAATTAATATTACCTCTTCCAAGGAGTTACCAACGAATATGCAGTAGGAGGATCTTCATGGCAGGTGGAAATGGGCTGGCAATCGGTTTGATGATAATTGGATTCGTAGTACTCTTCTTAGTGCCTCTCACCTTCTTGACTAGCTTGTTCAATGTCTAAGGGTGCCGCAAGGCATTTTTATTTTTCAGTTAGTTTTAATAGCATTGCTTGTAGATATTGATTTGCCTGCGAATTTATAAGTGGCAAAAATTCTTATATCATCCCCGAATTTCTGGTGCGCTCATCGACTAACTCCCCCAGTCCGCCAATTTTCTCTCTTGATGGAAAATCAATAAATCTTTATAGACGCGGACCCATACATAAACCAAGAAAACAAAAGAGCGCCGCCATGATATAGGCAATTAGAGGTAGATTTGAGAAGATATCTTCTTCTGATATCATTGATACTGATTCACCTCCCCTCAGCCTGCCAGGCGTCTGAAGAAAATGATCTCTGGCTGCTGCTCTCCAGTTATGAGGATATGGGCATCACTAATAAGGATTTGGCATTCTTTCTTGCAACACATGGCTTTGACGCACAGCCTTCGCCGGATCAATCCTATGTCATCGTCAAGCTGAAGGCTGGCAAAGAAGTCTATCTAACACCTAACGGCGCATCGCCAAGACTTGCTGATCTGTGGATGACTGCTCCCACCGCCAAGGCCGGACCGGTCCAGGTGATTTCCAGCGATGCCATCCGCATCAATGTTACCTATAACATGACCGATAATGCGGATTTTATCAAGAAGATAAGCAGATATACCATGTTTCCTGTGACCCCTCTGGGAATGTGCTATGACGGTTCCCAAAAGCTCGATAGCACCTATAGGGATTTTGGATATCGGGTAATATTCCTCTATAATCCCAGCGGATTTGACTCACAGGGTCATATCTGGGTAGCTGTAGAGGATAAAGACCATCTCAATGCCTGGCTTGCAATTGATAGCTACTATGGGGTAATGAAGGACCCTGAGTACTATTTTGCACCCTACAGCTTCGACGAATTTCAGTACCTCGATGCGATCAATCCGCAATGGAGGCTCGCTTAATCTGCGCTGTATTGTCTTGGAGTTGAAATCATGCTTGAGCGAATAGGGAGATTGCAGAATATGAGCATCAATGAGGTGGTATGCGATACTGTCAGATATTTTATATCGACATTCGCGGTCTTGGCCCTCTTAGCAGCTGTCGCCTCAGCCGATCTGATTGCATCCGACCTGATAAATGAACTGCATGATGGCTCAAACCTCACCCATTCGGATCTGCAAGGTGCAAATCTCTCTCGATCTCATCTCAACCGCTCTGATCTGAGCTACTCGAATCTCCAGGGAGCAGACCTATCTCTATCCCAGATGATCGGTGCCGATTTAACATCAATCATTGCAAAGGGTGCTGATTTTTCCAGCGCTAAGATGAATCGGATTCGTTTGTATGGTTCAGACCTCTCCCATGCAAACCTCTGCGGTGCCGACCTCCGAGGATCAAATATAATGAATGCAAATCTCAGCGGTGCAGATCTCTCTAATGCGATTCTGCAGGAATCCAGAATGTCTGGCGCAAATCTGACCGGCGCAAATCTAAGGGGTGTGATTATGAATAATGTCAACCTTACCGGCGCAGATCTTACCGATGCGGATATGAGCCGAGCCTCGCTGGCAGGATCACGGATGATGGGTGCTACTCTGACGGGTGCTAACCTTGCCAATGCGGATTTGACCGGTGCGGATATGGACTCCGCAGATTTAGAGCAAGCAGATCTATCCGGGTCCCTTCTGTTCTCTGCGAACCTCATGAACGCCAGATTGAGGGGCGCATTGCTGGATGGTGCAAATCTGATTGCATCACGTTTGAGCGGAGCAGATCTCAGAAAATGTAAAATGTCTTACAGCCAACTCTCGCGAGCTGAGATCTATCGAGCCGATCTTAGTGTTTCCGACCTGAGCGGTTCGGATTTCACCAGAGCCTACATGATGATGTCTAACTTGAGCGGAACCAAATTGGATCGAGCAGATCTGGCGTATGCAGATCTCACCGAAGCCAATCTCTCATCTGCTTCCCTAAAAGGAGCAGTGATTCCCAACCTGGATCTGACAAGAACCGATCTATCTGGTGCGGATCTGACTGGAGTCTCGCTGATGTTTACGGAGATGATCGGAACCGACCTGCATGGAGCAATAATGAAAAGAGCTACCATAAGTCGTGTGGCCATGCGGGATACGAACCTGAGCCGAGCCGACCTTAGAGATGCAATTATATCCGTATCCCTAATGGAGAATGTGAATCTATCAGGAGCCGACTTGAGAGATGCCAGCATGGACATCGTGCTGATCTCCGACACAGATATGAGGGGAGCAAATCTAGAGGGAATAAAGTGCGATCAATTCACTATGCCCTATCTGGCCGCATCTCCGCTCGATGGGGCCACCATCGACAAGGCACTTGATCTGAGGCTCAATAGCTCCAAAGAGTATCACCAGAAACTAGAAATGTCATTAGGCAGAGAATAGTAATAAAGGCAACACATGATAATTAAAGGTAATATATGAAAACCGATCTCATGGTTTGGCATGTATTTGGCATGTTGATGCTCGGCGCATTGTTGGCGGTATGCTGCCTCTCTGCGGCCCAGCCACTGGACAGTCTAAACAGGGTAGTAGATCGAGCTGATCTGGCCAATGCGGACCTCTCTTGGATGAACCTCGCCGGCATGCATCTCAATCAATCGAATATATCCGGCGCAAATCTGTCCGGTTCTAATCTAAGTGGCACTTATATGCGTTCTGCATGGCTCTTAAACTCCTGTCTTCAGGGAACAAAGATGGCCAATGCGGATTTAACCGGAGCGGTTCTGAGTGGCGCTGATCTGAGCGGCGCTGATCTCTCTTTAGCGGTTTTAGCTTATTCTCTAATGCCCAATTCCAAACTCAATAATGCCGTCCTGAAGATGACTGACCTTACAGAAGCAGATCTCTCCGATTCGAATCTGGCGGAAGCGGATCTGACCGATGCCAGACTGTTTCGAACCGACCTCTCCGGTGCCAATCTTACAGGCATCTATCTGATTGGAGCAAACATGATTGGCGCTCATGTGAGCTGGGCAGACTTGAGCGAGAGCTATCTGTCGAAAGGCCAATTCTCCCGATCTGAGCTATACAGCACCAACCTGCATAACGCCGATCTCTCGGAGGCTGATTTTACCCGAGCTTACCTCATGAGTGCCAACCTAACCGGGGCCAACATGAAGTGGACCAGCCTTTCTTATGCTGATTTGACAGAGGCAAAGCTCATGAACGCAAACATGAATTCCGCCAAGATGTCTTTTGCAGACCTTAGCCGTGCAAACCTCACGGGAGCCGATCTTTCCGATGCAGACTTGACCTCGGCCAGGCTTACCGGTTCAATCCTCAGAAGAGCCAAGTTCGATCGAACCAGGCTATCTGAGATGGATCTGAGAGGGGTGGATCTTACAGGGGCCTCATTCATGGGATCGAATCTGGATCTTGTGTATCTGGCCAATTCTAAAATGAATGGGGCCGATTTGAGAGATGCCACCTTGGACAGGGTGGAGATGACAGGTGCAGATCTTACCGGAGCCAACCTACAGCGAATCAAGTATGATCAGTTTACGCTCTACTCGCTCTCTAACGCCAGGATGGATGGGGCAAAGATATCCGATGATTTGAAGGCGGACCTCTCTTCTATCCAGGAAGATTCGTCTTCGGTATCCTCATAATAATTGCTAGCAGATATTGCCGGCAGAGATGATGTCATACAGGAGATGCTAACAGCCATGATGAAAAACAGGTCGCGGATTTGCATATTTTCCGGGTGTCTGGCAGCGCTTATGCTTGTCGCTTTCGCCCAGGCATCGCTCATCTCTCTGCAGCCTGGCCAGAGCATCCAAAAAGCAATCGATGACGCATCTGCGGGAGATATAATTGAGATACTGCCCGGAACCTATAATGAGAGCATCATTATTTCCAAGAGCCTGATCATAAGGGGTGTTCCGGGAAAGGACCGGCCCGTCTTGGTTGCAGGAGAGGGGGGCAGCACGGTAGAAATTCTTGCGAATAGATCGCGTTTGGACGGCCTGAACCTGACCGGTGCCAAAGACTGGTCGATGGCTGCCGTCCAGGTACACTCTCGAGACAATATAATAGCAAACAATACGTTGAATGGCAATGCAATCGGCATTCTTGTATTTTCTGAAAATAATACAATCGACTCAAATGAGATGGATGACAACTATCTGGGCGGGTTGATAGTATTTTCAGCTGCGAATAACACGATCTCGCATAACAGCCTCTTCGAGAACAATCAGGTGGGCATTATGCTAATCAATTCTTTCAATAATATAATCATTGGGAATAATGCCAGCGAAAACATGGGAATAGGCATCAAATTGTACCAGTCCAGAGACAATCTGGTGGAATGCAATGCGGTGATCACCAACGACTATGGGATTGTTTTATCAAACGCAGATAATAATTCAATACATAACAACACCGCGGTTAATAACGACTACGGCATTTATCCGTATCTATCCCAGGGCAATGAGATCTCCGATAACATCGCATTTAAAAACGATTATGCCATCTACCTTTGGGACTCCCTCGGCAATAGGATCAATGGCAACAACCTGGAAAATAATGATGGCAGCGGAATCACATTATATTATTCTCATGGCAATTGCCTGGAAAATAATGATGCAGACCTCAACAAGCAATACGGAATTCACCTTATCTCGTCCAATAACAACCTCATTTCAAGAAATTCCTTTTGCAATATCACTACCGGCAGCGGTGCATACTTTGAAGAATCATCTCAGAATAACTTTACTGAAAACCAGATTCTCTCCAATTATTATATTGGGGCGCAGATCACCAATTCTGGCCTAAATATATTACGAAATAACATTATCCTGAATAATCCCACGGGAATTATTATCACAGGCACCGGCGAAGAAAATCAGCTTTTAGGGAATGCGGTTAGCGGCGGCAATTTAAGCATCTTTGTCATTGGGTCATGCAACAATACCATTGCAGGGAATGCGGTCAGTAACAGTAATGTTCGAGGCATATATCTAAACTTCGCCCAATCCAATATCCTTCTAAAAAATCATATTTTTGATTGCGCCGTGGGCATTTTCCTGGAGCATTGCATGAATACCAGCCTCTCCCTCAATCACTTGCATGATAATGACAATGGAATCCTGCTCCAGGGCTCAAACCGCAACAACTTCCGGGAAAATAAAATTCTCCGCAGCAATAAATGCATAAATCTGGACCGGTCATCTTATAATAATTTGCAATCAAATGAGTTGTCTGAGAGTAACGATGGCATAATCATTGTTTCGTCCATGCAAAATACTTTGGAGGATAACATAGCTTCGAGCAAGGATACGGCCATCAGACTAATTGACTCCAAAAGCTGCAATATCACCGGAAACCGTGTCCATGACTCTCGTCAGGGCATAAAATTGGTCAATTGCAGCCTAAATCGGCTATTCTTCAATGATATTCGCCAGAACACGGAAGGTCTTTATCTGGATGAGGGAATATATCCTCAGCAATCCAGTAAAAATGAAATATACTTAAATTCGTTTATAAATAACTCTCGTGATGTCAGTTCATTTATTTCCACCAACTCCTGGAACACTCTTCAGGCACTTTCCTATCGATTCCAGGGTAAAATCTTCAAGAGCATCCTGGGAAATCATTGGCATGGGACACGAATGCTGGACGACAATAATGACGGCATCAGCGATTTGCGTCACAACATAGGCACCGATATCGATGAAAAACCTTTGATGGAGCCTGTGGATCATTACGAGATAATCTGATCCTCTCATTTTCGAAATAGAGGGGCAAACTTTAAGACCTCGGCGCTTGCTTTAGGATGCGGAGGTATTAGGAGAATGGGATCTAAGTGTTCAGTAATAGCTCTGGCTTTTATGGCATCTCTCTGCCTGACTGCCTTCGCCCTGGGCGTTGAGGCGGATTATTCTACGCAGGATATGTCTGGAAACCAGATTTCTCAGGATGTTCAGGGAGAAGGGACTAATGATAACTCGTTAGGTTCCGATCTGTCTTTTCGAAATGAGGACCTGTTTGTGATCCGAAAGGATACAGGGATGAGCCCCAACGTTCCTGGCAAAGGCGTGAGGACCCCGGTGGTCGCAGTGGGCATTGCATCGGCTGCAGGAAGCTGGGCTTTTACCCTTAACGATGTTGTCAAGAGCTACCTCAAGCTGGATCTTTACCAGACCACTGATGCAGTATTCGGATCTGGAGAGCTGGCGGCGAGCGGCGCAGTCACGCCCGTTACCGCAGGTGGCAGCATTCTGGGTGACAGGCTGGCGCTGTTTGTGGTACCGACCGGCAGTCAAAATATGTATCGCTTCAGCCTTACTATTAAGCCGGGCTCCATGGATGGAGAGTACGTCTTCACAGCACCGGGAATAACCCAACCAGGCATAGCCTTCGGCAGCCTTCTGTCACCGCTGCCGGTCACGGCTTCTGCCCAGCATACCGTTCCGGCTGCTCAGACTGTAGTGGCACAGCAAGCCGCTTCAAGTCAGCCTGTGGCCTGAGAGAGCGAAACTGCAAATGCGAAAAGATCCTGGCAAATATAGCATCAAAAAATAGGTACATGCGGTCTTAAATCGCCTGGATCTCTTCTTTTGTGGCGATCTTGACCTTCTTTTCACTCAGCACACGCCTGGCCTTGGCAATATCGTCTACTCTCACAATGAGCATAGCACTCTGTGCCTTGGCAGTGACGAAGGCATAAGCATAGTCCACGTTAATTTCATTCTGCCCGAGAGTATTCACAATCTCATAAAGCCCGCCGGGAGTATCCTTCATCTCCACCGCCAGGACATCGGTCATTGAGACCGTGAAAGCATTCTCCTTGAGTACTTTGTATCCCTTATCCGGATCATCCAGAACCATGCGGATGACCCCGAAGTCGCCGGCCTCGGCGATGGTCAGCGCTCTGATATTCACGCCCGCATCGGATAGTGTCTTGGCAACTTTGGCGGTTCTGCCCGGTCTATTCTCCACAAAAAGGGATATTTGTTTGATCTCCGACATCTTAAATGCCTCCTATACCTTTCGGTTATCTGTTACTCTCTTGGCCTTGCCCATGGAGCGAGGAATGGTGCCCGGCTCGACCAGGTCCACTTCTGCGGCAATGTTCAGCACGCCTTTCAATTGCTTGGAGATTTTCTTCTTGAGCTTCATCAGGTCCCCGATCTTATCGGAGAAGCCTGCCTGCGTCAGCTCGACGCGCACGGTCATATTGTCCAGCGGCCCCTGCCGATCCACCAGGATCTCCCAGTGGTCACCAACTTCCGGTATATTCATCAAGACCGACTCCACCTGACTGGGGAAGACATTGATGCCGCGAATGATCAGCATATCGTCCGTTCTGCCCAGAATTCTCATGATCCGGGGGTGCGTTCGACCGCACTCGCATGGCTCGCTGTCCATGATTGTCAGATCGCCGATGCGGTAGCGGATGAGTGGCAGGGCGTACTTGTGCAAGGTGGTGAAGACCAGCTCGCCGGTCTCACCGTCCTCGACAGGCTCTCCCGTCTTGGGATCAAGCACCTCTATCAGGAACATGTCCGCCCAGACATGAATGCCTTTCTTGAGATAGCACTCTGTGAACAGTGGGCCGGAAATCTCGCTGGTGCCATAGATATCGATGGCATTGATGCCCGTAGCATCCTCGATCCGCTTCCTGGTCTCCAGAGACCAGGGTTCAGCCCCGAAGATGCCTGCCTTGAGTTTTGTATCCTTCTTGATGGATATGCCCATCTTCTCCGCTACCTCCATGATATGCAGGAAGTATGAGGGAGTGCTGGCGATGGCTGTAGTGCCCAGGTCCTGCATCAGCTCGATCTGGCGCTCTGTGTTGCCAGTGCCAATCGGAAGAACTGCCGCTCCGATGCGCTCTGCGCCATAGTGCAGGCCGAGGCCTCCAGTGAAAAGGCCATAGCCGTAAGCCACCTGCACTACATCGTCTCGACCCAGGCCAACAGAGGTAAGGGCCCGAGCCAGCGACTCGGACCAGGTCTCGATGTCGCCCTTGGTATATCCGACCACGGTGGGCTTTCCTGTTGTTCCGCTGGATACATGGTAGCGCACCACCTGGCTCTTGGGAGCACTGAACATGCCTGTGGGGTAGTTGTCTCGCAGGTCCACCTTCCTGGTGAAGGGCAGCTTGGTGACATCGGCCAGAGTGCGGATGTCGCCCGGCTCCACGCCGGCCTCTTTGAACCTCTGTCTGTAGAATGCAGAATGATCGTAAACGTATCTTACTACGGATTTGAGCCGATCCTCTTGAAGAGCATGCAAGTCTTCAAGAGGCATGCGCTCAATATGCGGATCCCAGTAACCAGACATTGATGATCAACCTCTTGCTATGAAGACCAAGATGGATAAAAAGCAATCGATTCTAGCCTCACTTTTTTCCGCATTCATGGGATTGTGCAGTCAGTTCTTCAAGCCTGTGAAGTAATCTCTCACCGGCCGGTGTCGTCTTGTAGATGCCTTTCTTTGCTTCCTGGACAAGGCTGTGAAATTTCAGCCATTCTACGAATTCGCTGGCCTTCTGGAAATTCAGGTTCGATCTATAGGTTATCTGCGTCTTTTTCATGTCCTGTCCCAGGCATAGAGAAAGAATGTCTTTCATGATATCCAGTTTGTCCCGCCTCTGCATTCTCATCGCCTCAGGTAATTCTGGCCACTGCCGAGACCTCATCGCCCTGCTTAACATTCATGATGCGTACGCCCTGTGTGGAACGGCCCTGCACCCGTATCTCGCTGGCCGAAATTCGGATCACCACCCCCTCCTTGGTGGTGACAAGCAGCTCATCGTCTTCAGAGACCGTGGTCGTGCAGCAGACGAAGCCCTTCTTGGCATCGATATTCTTGACGCCCTTGCCACCGCGCCTCTGGGGGGGGTATTCCTCCAGCTCTGTTCTTTTACCGTAGCCCTGATTGGTAATGGTGAGCAGAGTAAAATTTGCATTGGGCTGGATTACGTCCATGCTGATGAGTTCGTCTCCCATGTTCAGATTTATTGCCTTTACGCCCATAGTGCCGCGATTGGAGGCACGAACATCATCCTCCTTGAAGCGGATGGCTTTGCCGAACTTTGTGGCCACGAGCAGCTCCTTGCTTCCGTCCGTAAGCTTGGCGGATACCAGGCTGTCTCCCTTGAGGTTTACGGCTTTAATGCCTCCCTTCCTGGGGTTGGAAAATGCCTGCAAAGGCATCTTTACAATGCTTCCGCTCCGGGTCACCAGGACTATGAAGCCGGACTCAAAGCTCTTCACCGGTATTGCGCCGGTGATCTTCTCGTCCGGCTCCAGTTGCAGAAGATTGACTATGGATTTGCCCCTGGTTGCCCTTCCCAGGGAAGGAACCTCGTAGACCTTTAGCCAGTGGGCCTTGCCCTTGTCTGTGAAGAAGAGCAGATAATCCTTGGTGGAAGCGGTAAAGACGTCGGTTACAAATTCCTCGCTCTTGGTCTCAGCGCCGATGACTCCACGCCCGCCGCGCCGCTGGCTGCGGTAAGCGGTGAGAGGCTGCCGTTTGATGTAGCCGGAAGAGGTGATGGTCACTGCTACCTCCTCCTCCTGTATGAGATCCTCCCGTGAGACCTCGCCCTCTGCCTCGATGATTTCCGTGCGCCGCTCATCCCCGTAGGTCTTGATGAGATATGTCAGCTCTTCCTTGATTATGCTCAGGATCTCCAGGTTGCTGGAGAGGATCTTCCTCAGTTTGGCAATGAGCTTTTCGAGGTCAGCGGCCTCGGAGACTATCTTCTCCTGTTCGAGTCCGGTCAGCCGCTGCAGCCGCATATCCAAAATGGCCTTGGCCTGCTCATCGCTCAGCGCGAAGGCAGATATCAGGCCATCTTTTGCCTCCACTGGAGAGCGCGCCGATTTGATTATTCTTATTACCTCATCGATGTTCCGCAGAGCAATGAGCAAACCGGCCAGGATATGGGCCCTCTTTTCAGCTGCATCTAGCTCGAATCTGGTGCGCCTCTCAATGACCAGGGAACGGTAGTGTATGTACTGCTCGAGGGTCTCCTTCAGAGAGGCAGTCTTGGGCTGGCCGTCTATCAAGACCATATTGTTGATTCCGTAGCTGGTCTGAAGAGAGGTGTGTTTGTACAGTTGGTTTAGTACCACATGAACATTAAATCCGCTTTTAACCTCCACCACCAGGCGAATGCCGTCTCTGTCCGATTCGTCCCTCAGATCGGATATGCCCTCCAGACGACCGCCCTTGACCATCTCTGCCATATCCTCGATGAGCTTGGCCTTGTTGACCTGGTAGGGCAGCTCTTTGAACACGATCTTAGTGCTTCTCGTCCCTTCCTCAATCTCAGACCTGGCCTTTATCAAGATGCTGCCCTTACCGGTTTGATAGGCAGCCTCGATTCCCGCCCGGCCAACGATATAGGCCCCTGTGGGAAAATCCGGCCCCGGCATGATGCGCATCAGATCGGAGAGTGGCGCCTGGGGTTCGTCTATCAGGTGGATGATGGACCTGCACAGCTCTGTGAGGTTATGGGGCGGAATATTGGTGGCCATTCCGACCGCGATGCCAGTTGAGCCGTTGAGGAGAAGAGCGGGCAGCTTGGCCGGCAGCACAACGGGCTCCTTCAGAGAGCCGTCGTAGTTGGGAACAAAGTCCACCGTGTCCTTCTCGATGTCTGCCAGCAGCTCCCCGGCGATCTTGGAGAGGCGAACCTCGGTGTAACGCATGGCAGCAGCCGGGTCTCCATCTATGGAACCGAAGTTGCCCTGGCCGTCGATGAGAGGATATCGCATGGAGAACGGCTGGGCCATACGCACGATGGTCTCGTAGATAGCCGCATCTCCGTGGGGATGGTACTTACCCATGACATCTCCCACCACGCGAGCCGACTTCTTGTAAGGCTGGTCGTGGGTCATGCCCTGCTCATTCATGGCATGGAGTATGCGCCGATGAACGGGCTTGAGGCCATCGCGAACGTCAGGCAAGGCTCGACTCACGATTACACTCATAGCATAATCAATGTAGGAGGATTTCATCTCCTCAGTGATGTTAACCAAAACTTCTGTCAAGGCCACCTCAAACATCAAGATTCTTTACGTATTTGGCGTGCGTTTCTATGAACTCCCGCCTGGGCTCCACCTGGTCTCCCATGAGGATGGTGAAGATGCGATCGGCTTCCACAGCATCTTCCAGGGTCACCTTCAGCATGGTCCTCTTCTCGGGGTCCATAGTCGTCTCCCAAAGCTGCTCGGAGTTCATCTCACCCAGGCCCTTGTATCTCTGAATGGCCGGTTTGGCCAGGCCCTTGACCAGCTTGTTTAGCTGATCGCCCGAGTAGGCATAGCTGACCGCCTTTCCCTTTTTAACCTGGTAGAGTGGAGGTTGGGCGATAAAGACATACCCGGCATCTATGAGCGGCTTCATGTATCGATAGATGAACGTCAGCAACAGGGTGCGAATGTGAGAGCCATCCACATCGGCATCGGTCATTATTACTATCTTGTGGTATCTGGCTTTAGAGATATCGAAATCATCGCCGATGCCCGTGCCGAAAGCCACAATCATATTGCGAATCTCGGCGTTCTTGAGGATCTTGTCCAGCCTGGCCCTCTCCACATTGAGGATCTTTCCGCGTAAGGGGAGAATGGCCTGAAAATGGCGGTTTCTGCCCTGTTTAGCACTTCCGCCTGCTGATTCGCCCTCGACAATATAAATCTCGCACTTGGATGGGTCGTTATTGGAGCAGTCGGCCAATTTTCCCGGCAGCCCTCCAGAGCCCAGGGCATTCTTGCGCCGAGTCAGCTCTTTGGCTTTCCTCGCCGCCTCACGGGCCCGCAAGGCATCGCCTGCTTTCTCCACAATGGTCGTCGCAACCGTGGGATTTTCTTCGAAGAACTCGGCCAGGCCCTCCGAGACCATGGACTCGACTATGCCCCGGATGGAACTGTTTCCAAGTCGTGTCTTGGTCTGGCCCTCAAACTGCGGATCGGGAAGCTTTACACTTATGACGGCCACCAGTCCCTCGCGCAGATCCTCTCCCCCAAGCTTTACCTCGCCTTTGAAGAGCTTATTGTCCCGGGCGTACTCATTGACCGTCTTGGTCAGGGCGGAGCGGAACCCCATGAGATGAGTTCCACCCTCGCGAGTGTTGATGTTATTGGCATAAGAGAAGATGCTCTCGCTGTAGGAGTTATTGTATTGCAGGGCGACCTCAACAGAAGTTGCATCCTTGCTTCGCGAGAAGAAGATTGGCGGTTTATGCAGAGCTTCTTTGTTGGTATTGAGAAATTCCACAAAGGAGCTTATTCCACCTTCATAGCAGAAATCATTCTCCTTTTCTGACCTCTCATCTTTGATCGTTATCCGCAGGCCTCGATTGAGAAAGGCCAGCTCCCGCAGCCTGGAGGAGAGTGTATCAAAGCTGAATTCCGTCTCCTCGAAGATGGTCCCATCAGGCTTGAAGGTGACCGTGGTGCCGGTGTGATCTGAGTGACCTCGGACCTGCACATCCGAGACCACATTGCCGTGCTCATATCGCTGCCAATAAACACGACCATTCCTGCGGACGGCCACCTCCATCCACTCTGAGAGAGCATTGACCACAGAGACGCCCACGCCATGCAGCCCTCCTGAGACGCTGTATGATGCATGGTCGAACTTTCCGCCGGCATGCAGAACGGTCATGACGATCTCAAGCGCAGGACGGTTGAACTGAGGATGATTATCGACGGGAATTCCGCGCCCATCATCCACAACAGAGACGCTGCCGTCTGGGTGGATGATCACATTTATCTCTTTGGCGTGACCTCCCAGAGCCTCATCTACGCTGTTGTCCACAACCTCGTAGACCAGATGGTGCAGCCCCAGGATATCTGTGCTGCCGATGTACATTGAAGGCCTGCGCCTGACTGCCTCAAGGCCTTCAAGAACCTGAATTTGGCTTGCATCGTAGCTCGTTGCTTTGCTCAAAACTGATTAAGCCTCCTGAATAATTAGGACTGTAACTAAATATCCTGAGACGATATAAGCTTTTCCCCCTAATATATCTAAATTTTTATCAAAACATTTAATGCAATGCCCCATAACGGAATGATGAGGTTGTCTCTGGGATTGACCCGTCTGCCATTCGAGGAGTCCTTTGCCGTTTAAAAGCCTAAACTCCTAAAAATATAATGGGCAAGTAGTTCCGCTGGAATCAAAAAAAGGCGAGTTAAGCCAAGGTCCGGATTCGAACCGGAGTGGTAATGCTCTGCAGGCATTTGCGTAGCCGCTCCGCCACCTTGGCAAGCCATGTTGGCGTCCGGTAACATTGTCGATCTGATTTAAACCTTTATCGGTTGAGTGCATACCTTGCGCGGCAATCCTGGCAGAGGGCAAGAATGCTGCAAGATGTCTACGCACCATCCATCTCCCTTTGAGTTTGCTAGAAACTCTTCTGCTCACATAATGAAAAATTTTTTGTCCAACCATGAGACTTCAGAAGTCTTATATTGTTTTGTGGCAAATTCTCATAGAAAAAATGACGATTATCAAGAGATCCGATTGCTCATGCGGTGATCGTATCGCCCGCAGACCTTCCGCGCTTCGGTGCCCTGGGCGTCATGCCCGTGCCCTCGCCCAACTGGTTCTATTTTTACGTTCTCTTCAATTCTGGCTTTTCCGTTCTCATGATTCCATCCGCAGGCGAGACTTCGAATGCGGGCTACTGGCTGGAGAAAGGAAATGAGCTGTGCAACAGCGGGCAGGGGCAGGAAGCTCTCAAAGCATACGATCATGCTCTGGAGGGGAAGGCTGGCAGGTGCGGCAGACGCTGACTCTTTAATAATCTCTCAATCGCATTCCGGTCCTGACCCTTCATTCTTTTCTCTTTCGCTGACTATTTTCCATAGTATTCTCTTGATCAATCCGAGCAATGTGCGCGCTTCCCTCTGAGTAAGCTCAGCCCGTCCCAGGATTCGGCGCAGCATGATCAATGTAAAATCCACTTTGTGCGGCGGGTAGTCTGTCTCTCTGAGAAGCTGCACACTCTTTTCCCGCAGCAGAGCCTGTGTTTCTCCGCTGGCCATCTCCACTTTGCAGCCATCCGCGTGCTCGCTCTCAATCTGGGCCAGCTCGTAAAAGAGCACGGCAGCGGAGTGGGAGAGGTTCATTACCGGGTAGTCGCTGCTCGTGGGAATGGAGACCAGCATGTCGCAGAGAGCCAGCTCCTCGGAATTGAGGCCGCAGTCCTCCCTGCCCAAGAGCAGGGCCACTGTCCCCTCTTTTCCCGCGAGCTTTTTCGCCAGCTGCTTGGGGGTGAGGCAGGGCACCCGCAGGTGCAGGCGCAGGTGATGCTGGGCCAGATCCAGCCTCTTACCGGTAGTGCCCACCACCAGGTCGGCTCCATCGAGGGCCTCGTCCAGGCCGGCGCACCTGCGGGCCATCATGAGGACATCTCCGGCGTGTGAAGCCATGGCCAGTCCGAAGTCTTCTATCTTGCATGCGTTGACCAGCACCATTTCAGAAAAGCCGAAGTTCTTCATGGCACGGGCGACGGAGCCCACATTGCCATCGTAGAGGGGCTCTACCAGGACGACGCGCAGGTTCGTCAGAACTTATCACTTATCCCTTTGACACGCCCATCGGCACCAGCCTTGCTACCTTGCTGGCAATGCCCAGGTTATGCACCACATCCACCACATCTCCGGAGGGCTTGTAGACCTGGGGGGCCTCCTCGGCCAGCATTCCCGGCGATGTCGCCTTGACCACAATGCCGTCCCGGTTCAGGGCAGCCTTCACATTCTGACCGGTGAACTGTTTCAGGGCCTGGCTTCGGCTCATGACCCGGCCGGCACCGTGGCAGGCAGATCCGAAGGTCAGCTCCAGCGCCCGGTCGCATCCGCAGAGAACGTAGGACGCCGTTCCCATGCTGCCCGGTATGAGCACCGGCTGGCCGACATCCGCATAGGCCTGGGGGACCTCGCTTCTGCTGGGTCCGAAGGCCCGGGTGGCTCCTTTGCGGTGTACATAGAGCCGCTCGCGCTTTCCATCCACCAGGTGCTCCTCGATCTTGGCCACATTGTGGGCCACATCATAGACCAGGTCGAGCTTTGAGCCTGGGAAGTATCTCTCGAAGACCTCTCGCGTCCAGTGGGCGATGATATGCCGGTTGGCCCAGGCATAATTGGCTGCACAGACCATAGCCCCGAAGTAGTTGTTCGCCTCGGGCGAGCCCAGAGGCGCGCAGGCCAGCTGCTTGTCAGGAATATCGATGCCGTACTTTTTCACTGCTTTGTTGAGAACCTCCAGATGATCGGTGCAGATCTGATGGCCGGCTCCCCGTGAGCCGCAGTGGATCATGACTGTTATCTGGCCCTTGAAGAGGCCGAACTGCTTTGCTCTGGCCTCATCATAGATCTCCTCTACCCTCTGAATCTCCAGGAAGTGATTGCCGCTGCCCAGGGTTCCCAGCTGGGGCCTGCCTCGCTTTCTTGCTTTCGCGCTTATCTGAGCAGGCTGCGCCCCTGGCATGCATCCGCTCTCCTCGCAATGGGTGAGGTCGGCCTCCACCCCGTAGCCTTCCTCCACCGCCCATCGTGAGCCATTCACAAAGGCCTCGGTGAGCTGCTGGTCGGTGGCATGCAGCCGGCCAGTGGCACCCAGGCCGGATGGGATGGCCTCGAAGAGGGCATCGATGAGGGTATTTATACGCGGCTCAACCGCCTCGGCCCGCAGATTGGAGCGCAGCAGGCGCACACCGCAGTTGATATCAAAGCCCACCCCTCCCGGACTGATTATTCCGCCCTCCTCCCGGAAGGCAGCTACTCCGCCGATGGGAAAGCCGTAGCCCAGGTGGGCATCGGGCATGGCCATGGAGTACTTGACAATGCCTGGCAGGCAGGCAACATTGGCCACCTGGTCGATTGTACCCGGCTCTACCATTTCCTTGAGCACTGAAGAGACATAGATTCGCCCTGGAACGCGCATCCCGGGTCGGTAGCCAATGGGCACCTCGTAAATGTTATCGTCGATCTTGCTGATATCTGCCATAAATCACACGTCCAAAATAACCTGAATGCACCACACCTCATTCTTCTTGATGCCGAACTTGTGCCGGGTAATGGCCTTGACCTCATTTGCAAAGGCATGCCTCTTAAGGTCAATCCTCTCCCCGCCAATCTCTGCCTGAAGACGCCATAATCCCGCTGCATCTTGATCCAGTTTGACTGAGAAGGCGGAAAATACACTGGATTCCGTCTCGAAGAGGAATACAATCTCGGAGAGCCACTTATAGGCGAGATCCTCAAGATCGTCGGCCTCTAGCTCTACCCTCCAGCTCTCTTTTGCGGCAATTGTCTCCGGCTGGACCATGGAGTTAAAAAGTGCTGCGGCGGCGTTACAGAGCATCTCCTCCGGTGTCTTTCCGTAGGCTCGAAATTTTATGTCGGCAGTGTGCTCCAGGTACTCGAAAGCAATCATCTGCCAGGAGTATTGGTGCTGCCAGGACTTAAAGCATTGCCAATCCCCGGATCAGTCCTGCCTTTGCTGCCATTTGCAGAGCCCGCGCATACTCCTGTCGGTTGATGGGTCTGCACAGCTCGGGAAAGCGGCAGGCGTGGTACTCGGGGCGGTACTGGTCCATTATGTTCAGATAGGTCTGGGTGGAGATCTCCTCGGAGAGAAATCGGATAATTTCGGCGGATCCCGCAGCATCTTCGGGCAGAACCAGGTGGCGCACCAGCAGACCGCGCCGGGCGATGCCGTCCTTATCTATGACCAGGTCGCCCACCTGGCGGTGCATCTCCCGGATTGCCGCTTTCATTACGGCGGTGTAGCCAGGGCTGCTAGAATACAGGAGAGCCGGCCCATCTGAACCGTACTTTGCATCGGGCATATAGATGTCGAATATTCCGTCCAGCAGGCGCAGAGTCTCCACCGAGTCGTAGCCGCCGCTGTTGTAGACCAGAGGCAAGGCGAGGCCCGCCTCTCTGGCCAGGACCAGCGCCTCCAGAATCTGAGGGACGACGTGCGTGGGGGTTACGAAATTGATGTTGTGGCAGCCTCTCTCCTGCAAGTCCAGCATCATGGCGGCGAGGGCCTGAGCGCCGACTTCCGTCCCCCGGTCATCCTGGCTGATCTCGTAGTTCTGGCAGAAGACGCAGGAGAGGTTGCATCCGGAAAAGAATATGGTCCCTGAGCCGCTAACACCGACTAGGGGCGCTTCCTCGCCGAAGTGGGGGGCAAAGCAGGCCACGCTGGCCTTTCGCCCGCTGCGGCAGAAGCCCACCTCTCCGGAGGAGCGGTTGGCCCCACAGCGCCGCGGGCAGATCTCGCAGGCCTCCAGCTGGGCTAGAGCGGTGCGGGTGCGATCCTGGAGAATATCCTCTGGCATCTGGTTGTAGCCGGCCACGATAGATCCCTCTCGGTCTTTGAGAGAATTGATATATAGAGAGCACTAAATAGTATAAAGCAATTTGTAGGAACAAATCGCTGAAGGTGTTGGGAATGAAAAGCCGGATCAAGTCTCTTTCAATGGGAATTATACTTTGTCTTTTATGTCTATCTTGCGTGAGCATTTGCACTGCATATGATTTCCCCCTGGAGAGCAGCGAGGGTGTCGATTGTGCCGATCTGGTCACCGCAGGCCAGAACGATGTAGCTTTTGGCTGCTTTGGGCGGGCAATAGAGGATGACCCAACCTCTGCCTACGACTGGGCTGGTCAGGGGGACGTCATGAACAATGTTGGATTTTATTATCAGGCATTGGTATATTACGAGATGGCACTCAATCTCAAGCCGGATTCCTCCAATATTCTGACGAGCAAGGGCAGAACTCTAACCCGTTTGGGCAAATATGATGAAGCGCTGGATATCTTAGCCCAGGCATTGGATCAGAATCCTGATAATACCTATACCTGGGAGAGCATCGGCGATGTCTACACTGAGCTGGGAGAAACTGCTAAGGCAGATGCAGCCTACGCCAGAGCAGGGCCTAAAGAGACTGCTGTAAAGCAAGCGCCGCAGCGCAAGACCGTTGAGGATTACCTTGCCAGCGGAAAAGAGGGAATTTAGGGTCAGGTTCAGAGGAACCTGATCCCTTTTGGCATCTCTTTTATGCGTTTTTGGAATTCTTCCGGCCAGTTGGATGCATCCAGGCCCTTTTGGCTTAAAAATGCCGAGGCCCAGCGCTCCAGGCCCACGCCGCTGCATCCCGACCAGAGGGGTTCGCCTGACTGGGACTTTACTGTGAAGCCCTTGGGATACTTCTCACCATTGACCGACAGATTCTGAAACTCAATCCAGTTGCCGTTGTAGGGCAGCACTGCTTCATAGTCCACAGTTCCTGCACCTGACATCTCGGCAAGGCCGGTCTTTCCTTCCTGGGCCATGAACCAGGGTGTGACCCAGGCCGTCCTCCAATTCAGCTGTAATATATCCTCAAAGATGTGCTTGTAGCAGGCCTTCAGCTTCTCAGCTTCTTCCAGGACCTGCTCCTTGCTTCCCAGCCACACTATCTCTATCCTGTGAAACTCATCCACCCTCTCGATGCCGTGAATTCCACCTGATTCGTAGCGGTGAGAGGTTCCGGAGCGATCGAAAACCCGGAGCGGCAGCTCCTCGCGAGGCAGCGTCATGCCCTGCAGAAATCCCCAGAAGGTGGGGCATTGGGCATAGCACATGCCTCCAATGGGCAGGTCGATCTTCTCTTTGACCAGTTCAAGTGGCACCTCATGGGTGACCTTGTAGTAATCAATGACCTCTTCCCAGAAGGCCGGATCGCGAGTCTTGGGAGGGCAGACAAAGTAGATCTCCGGGTAGACGCCCTGAGCGTGGCCGCTCTTCTTCCAGACGTCCCAGGTGTCCAGTTTAGGAAAGATCATCTCCCGATAGCTCAGCGGCTTTATGATCTCTTCCAGCACAATCTTCTCGAAGGTGCGGAATATGTGCGTCGCCTCAGGCCCGTAGATCCATTGGCCGCGGCTCGATCCGTGCTTGATCCAGCCAGCCTTTTGCATCTCCTCTGTGGGATCGCGGTTGAACTTTGGCGGGCGATCAGGGCTCTGCCAGAGCAGCTCCCAGTGCTCGGTCTTGCCACCGTAGCCGCTTTGCAGCTTCTCTTCCAGAAGGCTGATTATCCTGTCAGGGATGCGGTTTTCCATCTCAGACTGGCCCAGAGTTCCCTCTGGCCCCACATCCAGAGAGAGCAGCAGCCAGCCATCTTCAAATTTTATATCTCGAACATAGGGTATCTTGTGATCGATAGCCCTTTGCGATTCAACTTCGATCTCGAATTTGCTGATATCCATGCCGCGCACGCCGATGCGAAATCCCTTTCCTAAAAGCTCAGACAGCGGTCGGCGCAGCCTGAGCAGTGCATCGTGGGCCCGCACAAACCGGTCACTATCGATGACCAGATCGATCCTGTTGCCGTCCAGCTTCCAGGCAGAAATCCTGGCACCTTGACCCTCAGGCGCTCCTTTCTGCAGCATTGGGCCGGCGTTTTTAAAGAAGTCCGAAATGGCCGCCTCGGCCTTATCAGCGGTCGCGCTGAGCCGAAAGCTGGCCTCCAAATGAAATTTCATCTTTCCTCCGCGCAAGAATGTATCTCTTCCGCTATTTTAATGTTCATCAATAAATCGTCAACTGTGGAGAGCAGTGTGCCTATCTTCTCGTTTGAAAATTGCAGGCAAAAGCAGTCGGCATCTATCTGCAAGCTCATGTTGGGCAGGTTATCGGGCCTCACCGCCTCGGCCACCGTTTCGGCCTGTTCACCCCAAAAAGTCAAACATGTCCGGATCACGGCGCATCCTCTGCCGCTGGGATCTCCTCTTCAGGCTTATGAAGTTGCCCGCCTACAATCCCATCGAGAATGGCCAGGAACCGATCCTCGGTGCCCGGCGGGATGGAAGCACCGCTGGCGATGGTATGCCCACCGCCCACGCCGCCGACAGCTCCGGCGGCTTCTCTCAGGGCAAAGGACAGGTCGAGGCCGCGGGAGATGAGGGGCTTGGTTCCGCGAGCAGAGATCTTGACCATATCATCCTTGTGATTGAGGGTGACAAGCGGCAGATCGGCATAAAGATACCTGATCCCCAGTCCTGATACAATTGCGCCCGCTTCCTGATTTTCCATCTTTAGGTAGCGGATGTTCTTCAGCACTTTATTCTGCTCTCGGAGCAATCCGATCTCTCTTCGAATATGGGCTTTGTATTCCCTAGCTAAGCTTCTTGCCTGCTCAAGTGCTCCCTGATCGCGCAGGCAGAGTGTGAGGCCCAATCCGGGAACGTCCCTGTTGCCGCAGGCATTGAGCAGCTCCACCATCTCCAGGGAGTTTTCCACCACCTCGTGCTTGAGGCGGATAGCCTCTCCTATGATTGAATCTGCCGCAAAGCTTCCTTGCATAAGCAATTTCAGTGTGACGGCGGTGCACAGTCTGGCCAGGTCGCCGCCAGCCAGGCTCTCTACATTGCCTTTGATATCTAATTCGTCTAAAAATCGGCGGGTCTTTTCTGCGTCACCGGTAAAGTCGAGGAGCGGCTCTATGCAGCTGTTAAAGACCTCTTCGACCGGGCCGTCTTGCGACATCTTCAGCCCGTCCCTCAGCTCGACGGCCCCGCAAGCTATTGCCTCTTGCAGAATGGTCCTGTTCGCACCGACCATGCCCTGTCGGTCCCCCATGGCCCCTACCAGTGCCAGACCGCTTAAGTCTGCGTTCTCGCCCATATGACGCACCACAGAATAGACCGTTCCCGCAGCTGACAGCTCAAAGGCCCCATCTATGCCGAATAGATGGGGGTTGAGGTGCATGCAGTCCAATTTCCCTATGGGCCGATGGTGGTCAAGTACAAAGCATTCATCTTTTATGCGAGATACCAGCTCAGGCTTGCCGCTGCCCATATCGCAGAATACCACCGGCCCTTTAAGCTCGACAAGCACGGACTCGTCCAGCCGATTTACAAGGCTCGCCTGGAATGGTATGCCCGCGCGCAGGAGGGCGCTGCAGATCAGCCCTGCGGAGGTGATCCCATCCGCATCGTTATGCGAGATCACACGCATGCTGTCACATTGCAATATCGACCTGGCAATGGCCTCTGCGGCTTTGTCCAGCCGCTTCATGAGATGAGAATCTCAGCCGTCTCAGGCGAGTAGGTCCAATCCGGTGCCAATCTTCCTGAGTCATGATAATATTTTACCAATCTGCGGACCTTGCTCTCTGTGAGATTCAGGGATCTCCTGTTGTGAATATCCTTTTTATTGGCTTTGACGTGTCTGCGCACATGCAGAGCTTTTCTCATCAGGTTGGCGAGGTCCTCTGGAATATCCGGCAGGGCGTTCTTATCCTTTAAAAAGCCGGTTATGTTCTTGCCTAAAAGCAGCTTGGTGCTGGGCACTCCGTATTGATCTCGCAGAGTCAGGCCAATGCGGCTGGGAGCCATCCCGCTCTCGTGCAGCTTCATGATTGTCTTTTCTAACTCCTCTTTGGAGACATCAGACCATGCTGGCACCTTTGCGTTCGCAGGTGGTCTGGATCGGGAGGAGCCCTTTTTTCTGCTATGAATTTTAGCCATCTTAATAGTCCTCATTAAATTTCATAAAGGCGAAGGTGTGAATCTTCACTGCCACGTGGAATAAAAAACTTGCGCCGCCCGGCGAGCTTCAGGCTGTAGGCAACTGATTTATAGGCATTAGGATTTTCTATGCTACTGTCATGTTTCCTGAGTATGTAAATCAGCTGTTTTATCTGGTGGGCGAGGTCGTAGTACTTCTGGCCGCTTTGATCTTGATACTGTCTCTTATCGTATCGATGCTTGTTCTTTATTCCTTCAAGACGGGCAATTTCTTCGCGGCTAGATATATGCTTTTAGGTATTGTTCTTCTTGAAAATGTAATCACGGCCCTCTTCTGGATCTTTCGCGCCGATGATTCCATAGTAGATGATGTGGGTGTGCGGCTTCGCAATTACATAAACAGCAAGAAGTTTTTGAGGGTACCTTTTTCCATGCGATTCATCTTCATGCCCCAGTGTGTTCGCAGTACCGAGTGTCCTGCCAAGCTCACGCCGGAGGGTATAATGTGCGTGAACTGCGGGCGCTGTGGCGTCGGCGAGGCCAAGAGATATGCAGAGGGGTTAGGTTACCGATTCTTCATCGTTCCTGGATCCAGCTTTATAAAGAGGATCATCAAGAAATATCAGCCGCGAGCTATTGTGGGCGTAGGATGCCATATGGAGATAAAAGAGGGCCTTGATCTCTGCCATCGCTACGGCATTCCGGCGCGAGGGGTGCAGCTATTGACGGCGGGCTGTGTGGCCACGACACTGGACTGGGAGCAGTTCTACGAGACTCTAACTGAGATAGAACCGCATTGCAGGTCGCTGCCCGAAAAGGATGGCGCAGGAAATTGAGAAGAATATGATAAAAAATACAAAAAAGGCACGGAATGTGCAATTACTTTTCCATGGTGATTGCTTCGGATGGGCAAGCCTCAACACACGTTCCGCACTCAGTGCACTTTTCCTTATTTACAACTGCTATTTCTTCGTCGTCCAGGGTGATGGCTTCTTCTGGGCACTCCTCGACGCAAGTTCCACAGCTTACGCATTCTTCTCTGTTAACAACTGCGGGCATTAATAGACTCCTCCAATTTGCCTTACTAGGGCAAATTCACTGTTAGTATATCTGATATATACCTTTCGTTAGGCTATTTTTCCTTATGCCAGTTCGTTGTACCTTTTTCGGTCCTTCAGCTCCTGGCGTTTGGCGTTGTTCCATCCGCTAACCGCCTGGAGATACCCGGTAATTCTGCTTATGTGGTCCACGTCGCTCGACCCGCAATTAGGGCACTGCTCTTTCAATCCTCCTGATACCTGAGAGCATCCCAGGCATACCGTCATATCTCGGCTGAAGGTAAAGTATCCGATCTGTGTCTCTCGGGAGAGGCGCATGCCGAAGTCCATCAGGCCCTGGGGATCAGGGGTAGCTTCTCCCATGAAGATATGGAATATATTTCCTCCATCGACTATCGGGAAGAAGACATGTTCGAGTTTTGCCCTTTCGAATATGGTCACGTCGGCGCTGGGCGGCAGGTGAGTGCCGTTGGTGTAATAGACCGGCAGATCGCGCGTCTTGTGCAGGTTCTTATTTACGGCTGACAGGTCGCCCTTGACAACCTTCTCGGCATAGTCCCGATACTCCTCATGGATGAGGTCGGATACCGCGAATCTCTGGGCGGTGGTCTCCGCAGGCGTGCGCGCCAGGGCGATGGTCATGCCGTGCTGCATGGAGAGCTTTTTAGCGTAGATCTCCATCTCGGTCATAGCCCGCACGGCCAGCTTCCAGGCCTCCTTAGACTCATGCATCTGTTTTCCGGTATGGAATTGCACCATCTCGTTGACGCCCACCACGCCGATGGTATAGACGAGCCCTTCCAGGTCGACGGCGACGCTGCCTTTCTCGCCCGTGCGCGGGTCGCGCGGCTGTTGGGTGGCGAAGGGCATGCGGTGGTTCTTGATTACCTGGTTCATCCACTGGCGCTTGACCTTGAAGATCTCAACCGATGTGTCCATCAGCTCTCGGAGATATTCGAAGAGAAGCTCGTCGTCGCCCCTCGCGAGGTAAGCGGCGCGAGGACAGTTGAGGGATACAACCTGCCAGGAGCCCATTGAGAAGTGCTTTCCCTCCTTGAAGTACAGCTTGTCCTCAAACAGGCTGTCGCTGTCGTAGGTGGCGGCAAATTGATACGCACAGCATTGATAGCACGATATTCCCTCTCCTGCACCGCGATATGCGGGGAGCTGATTGTCGAAGTACGGCGTGCCGTACTCAGCAGCCAGCTTGAACGTCATGAGGTAGAGCTGCTGGTAGGTGGGCAGGTCGGGGTGCGCTGCATTGAAGGCCTCATCCTCCTTCATGAAGTCCGGCTCGATGCTTATCTCCGGCTTGGGGAAGTTGAAGGGCTTGCCCCAGTAGTCGCCGGCGAGCATGACCTCCATGAGGGCCTTGAAGGCCAGACGGACCTCGCGCTCGAACTGCCCGTAGGTCTTGAGCGGAGCCTCGGGCGATGAGCCGTTCCAGACCTTGCCGGCAAAGACGGCGGGCTTGTCCTTCCACAGCTTGGGAACTCCGGGCGTCAGCTGCACCGAGGAGAAGACGAGCTGTCCGCCGCGAGCGACCATCATCTGTGTCATCTCGTAGACGAACATCTGCATGAGCTGGACTATCTCCCCGTAATCTTTGCCCTCAAAGTATGGAGCGATGAATGTCAGGAAGTTGTAAAAGCCCTGTCCACCCGCGAAGTTGGTCTGGGCGCTTCCCAGGGCTTTTACGGCGTGCAGCATGGCCACCTCCGGCTTCTTGGCCGGTCCCGCAACGCTGGCCTTGGTGCCCAGGCCGTCGGGCATCAGGCCGTAGTAGAGGAAATAGCGCAGATCCCAATCTTGACAGTTGTGTATCAGCAAGCCGTCTGAGGCGAAGTATGTATGGCTTTCTTCGTCATCGCCTTCCAAGAACAGGTCGTAGACATACTCGCCTGACGGCTTTGCGGAGACGATCTCTCTGACCACTTCCTGTTTCGGGATCATGTGAGTCTCCTTGACCTCGGACAGGAACCTATCGATGTGCTCCTGGCGGCTGTCAAGGAATCCGGCCACCTTGCTGAAAGCCAAAATGTTTCTGAATCCATTGAGCTGTATCCTGTAGAGTGTCCGTCTCTCCTCTCCCTCGTACAGCTCCACAACCTGAGGATTCATTCCTAGTGATGTGAGGAGAAGACATAGCTCCTGGCGAAGCATCTCTGAAGCGGTAGTGTAATTGACGATGCAATCGGACTTTTCCGGCCGGTAGAATGCGGAGCCGTCTCCGGTAAATAATGCACTCAAGAAGTGATGCAGGAGACCGTCGCTCATCTGGTAGACGATGCTGGGAATCCTCTTCTTGTAGCTTTTTCCGGCTATGCCAAAGACGTACCGGAATAGCAGGAAAATGAGCTTGCCTCCGAAATAAACCTGTTTGGCTCTCTCCCACTCGCCCTCTATGCCGTAAATCGTCCTGGTGGAAGGGTTGCCCTCCGTCGTCGTCGCATAAGTATTGAGTGCGCCATTTGCACAGCATTTTACCGTTTCTGCGTGCTTACTTCCGGTGATGACCAGATTGTAGTTATGGCCTTGCTGGATGTTGTAGTTGCCCTCGGAGATGAAGTAGCCCAGCATCTTCGCGACATCTGCTGTGAGGGTGAAGACGGAAGGCAGATCGTGTTCGCTTCCGGTTGCGCCTATCCTCAGCTCTGCGCAGCTGTCCAGGCCAAAATAATCTGCAAATCTCTTGAAGAGCGATATGGGCATTATGCCTCTGGTGTACCACTCTTTATGATGCTCGACGCCCAATGATAGGGATATATCCGAGAACGACTGGCATCTTCCTTCCTCGATCACCTTATGGAAGAGCGGGCGAGCGCCTCTCACGAAGATGGATTCCAGATCTGATGCAGGCACTTTATCCACGAACTCATTTATCAGGTCCAAGCTCTCAATGGGCTCTGCGCGCAGGTTCAGTCCGTTCTCAAATGCTCCACTTAATACATCGCCTGGATTGATATCTTCAGCTTTCTTTATGCCTTGGCCGATGACTGGTATCCTGTGCTCGTGCGTGACTTTCAAAGATTTGCCGCTGGTGGTTTTTATCTTCAGAAGATCTCTGTCTGCCGGGCGGCGTGAGACTTTTATCACCTTTTTGGGTCCGCGTGGCGATATGGCATAGAGTTCCTCTGGATAGTAGTAGTCGCCATCAAATGGCATTTCGTCTGGCCTTATGATGGCTCTTATGCCTTTATCGATCACGGGCACGGCGGTGCACCCATCGATGCAAAATGGCCTGGTTCCAAAATATTCCAGATCGTGGATGTGCAGGTCTCCGGCCAGGTGGCGGTCGGCGAGATGGGGCGGCAGAAGCAGCAGGTACTGCTCCTTGCTGATCTTGTCCGCCTTCTTCTTGTGGCTGGTCTCGGCATTTTCCTGGAGGTTGGCATTCTCCTTGGACTCAAAGCCCGTGCCGATATCGATGAGGTGGGCATCGAAGACCGGAGTTCCCACGCGCGTGCAGATGTTGCGCCATTCAGTGTGATGCCTCTCCAGGAGGACCACATTCATGATCTCGCGCACAAGTGGGCCGCTGAGGTACTGGACGTTCATCCAGCGCACTCGGCGCTCCACCTCTCTTGCGATATCCTGAGCCTCTTCTGGGGTTATGCCTGGCTCTTTATAAAATTGCTCAGAGAGTTTTGTCTCCTTGAGCAGCTGCTTGGCTATGGCATCTCTATTCCAGTCCAGCAGATGGCCGTCTGTGGTCCTAACCCTGGGCATGGCAGAGACAGCCAGCCCTTCCAGGGTCTGCTGCACAATTCTGCTGCTCAAAGCCCATCCCCTCTACCATAAAGCAACATAACTCATCCTCTCGGCGATCGACTTATTATACAGTATTTCATCCTGGGTTTATTCGAGTTTCGCTCATTAACTCCATCAAAATCTTTTAGCAATTATGTCCGACCTGATTAATAAAGAATGCGATTGACCTTCTGGGTTTGCGGCTATAATCTTAATGTGTGCGAGGTGAAAGTGTTTCTCAGAGCTGAGGTAGTCTCGCAGTCTAATTGCATCACAGAATTGTAGTAGTAATATTGAATATAATAATATAAAAAATTATTAATTATTTACGACTGTTTAATTATCGACTCCAGCCTCCTGTTGACCTCCCCCCAGTTCACAATGTTCCAGAAGGCCTCCACGAATTTGGGCCTCTCGTTCTTGTAGTCGAGATAGTAGGCATGCTCCCAGACATCCAGGACCATGAGGATGCGAAGATGAGGGAAGACGTTTACATTGTGCTTCTCAATCTGCATGATCAGCAGTCTGCCGGTCAGGCCGCACCTGGCCAGTGCCGCCCAGCCCGAGCCCTCTGCGCTTGCAGCTGCGGCGGAAAACTCCTTCTTGAAGCGCTCAAAGGATCCGAACTCGTTCTTCAGAGCTTCCGCCAGAGCGCCGCCCGGCTCCTTTCCCGTCTTTGCCGCCGGAGCCAGATTTTCCCAGAACAGGCTATGCAGAACATGCCCTCCCACCTGGAAGGACAGCTCCTTGAGGGTGGCCTTCATGTCCACATCCGCTCCCGCCTGGCGGGCTTTGTCCAGCCTCTCCAGTATGGCGTTGGCTGCATTGACATAGGCGGCGTGGTGCTTATCATGATGTAGGCGCAGCTGCGGCTCTGAGACAAATGGCTCCAGGGCATTGTAGGCGTAGGGAAGCTGTGGTAGAGAATACATTTTTTTATCAGACATAGATTCATCACCTGAGATGCAACTTTGCATATTAGATTGCTGACTATTTATCTCTTATTGTAGGGACGAAGAGACATACAAAAGATTATTAATAACTGGTCCGCATATTCACAGAGGGATGCCATCGATATGAGAATTGCCATTGAAATATGCCTGATTTTAATGCTCGTCTATTTTAGCATCGGACCTTCGTTTGCAGTCCCGGAAAGCACTCCCAGAAATATCCTTATCCTTGCCTCCTATCATCCCGGCATGACCTGGGAGGATAGCATTATCTCGGAGATCAAGCTGCATTTCGCGATGAAGATGCCCTCCGCGACTTTTTCCGTGGAATACATGGACGCAAAGCGAATCGCCGCCGATCCAGCCCGTCTTTCCGATCTGAAGGATCTCTATCAAAAGAAATATAAAAATCGGCCTTTTGATCTCATCATCTCTGTAGATACGGATGCGTTTAATTTCCTGCTGAAAAACAGGGATGATCTCTTTCCTGGAACACCTGTGGTCTTCTGCGGTGTAGTGTACTTCGAGGACGAGATGCTAAACGGAATGAATGGCTTTACAGGTGTGGTGGAAGCGTATGATCTGGAAAGCACAATCTCCCTCATGCTCAATCTTCATCCTCAAAGCAGGCATATTGCCATAGTAACCGATCAGACTGCAACCGGTCAGTCTGCCCGAAAGGTTCTGGATGCCGTCATCCCTCGCTTTGAGAGCAATATCTCCTTCCAGTATCTGGACAACCTCACCTCCGTGGAGCTTCGCCAGAGCCTTGAATCGTTGTCCAATGACAGCCTTGTGCTGCTCATGACCATGAACCGCGATCGATCCGGGGTCTTCCTGACCTATGAGGACGCGGCCCAGCTCGTCCAGGAAGCAAGCCCAGTTCCATTCTACAGCATATACGATTTCTACCTGGGCTATGGAGTCGTGGGCGGAAAGATGATCAGCAGCTATTTCCAGGGAGATGAGGCTGCAGATATGGCTCTTTCTATCCTTCAGGGCGAATCCGCTGACAAGATTCCCGTGATGAATGAGTGCCTAAATCGCTATATGTTTGACTATTTTGTTTTGACTCGTTTCGGCATATCTCTCGACCTCTTGCCGCCGGGCAGCAGCATCATCAACCAGCCATTCCAGGCTCGCTCTTCTCTTGAATCCGAGAATCTCAGCCATCTGCAATTATGCAGAAAGGATCTCAGCCAGTCGGATCTGCAGGATTCGGTTTTAGTGGGCACAGACCTGAGTTATTCCAATCTTGTGCGGTCCAATCTATCCGATGCCCGACTTGCAGGAAGCAACCTCAGTTACGCTAATCTTGATGAGGCTGACCTGCACGGCGCCGACCTGCATCTGGCCGTGATCAAAGGTGCTAACCTGGCGGGTGCCAATATTATCGGATCAAATCTAAGCGGCGCGGATCTGAGCGGATCGAATCTCGATCAAGCCCGGATAACCGGATCTGTTTTAAGAAGCACAAACCTCAGCGGAGCTCGATTTGAGGCTGCAAATCTGAGCCTGTCCGATATGAGCGACTCGCAATTTGTAGGCGCTTTTATGAATCGGGCAAGGCTTCAGGACTCTATAATGAATGGTGCGAATCTATCCAGATCAAGCCTAATCGGAGCCAATATCATCGATGCCGATTTATCCGGCGCATGCCTGGCGTTTGCCGATATCTCTGAGTCACGCATGAAGGGCGCAAATCTATCTGCTGCCCGGTTGAATCACATCAGGTCCATATTCGCCAATTTGACTTCGGCAAATCTCAGCAGAGCAGACCTATCCGGCTCGAGCTTCCTGGCATCAGGCCTCTCCGGATCAGACCTATCAAATGCCAATCTATCGAGGTGCAATCTTGAGGATACCTGGATCGATCGGTCCAGCCTCATAGGATCCAATCTGAAAGGCGCGAAGCTGATTGGTTCCCAGTTGAACAACTCGGATCTCTCTGGTTCCGATCTGAGTGAGTCTGACCTGACCAGTGCCCATCTGAATGCTGCCAATCTCTCCGGAGCTGACCTGAGTCAGGCAAGGCTTGTCGGGACCGATTTCACACTCGCCAGAATAATGAACGCATCACTGATCAATTCCAGCTTACTGGGAGCGAGACTCAATTGGATCGATATGAGTGATAGCCAGCTGCGTAACTGCCAGTTCGGAAGGGCTGAGCTGTTTGCTGCCGATCTCAGCCGGTCGGACCTGAGCGGGTCAGACTTTACCAGAGCATACCTTACCAGGGCAAATCTATCCGGTTGCATATTCAGCAGATGCAAAATGGAGTATGCAGATATGTCCTATGCGGATTTTTCAGGCGCCGATCTCAGAGGAATCAGTTTCCAGGGCAATCAAATGAACTCTGCCGATTTTTCAGGAGCAGATCTCAGTGATGCCATCTTTTATGCAATAAGCTCAGAGGGTTTGACCTTTCATAACGCTTCGCTCAACTCAGCCAAATTTAGCGGTGTCCTCATGAACGGTCTTGATTTAAGCAATGCAGACCTTATGAATTGTGAGATCAGCAAGTCCGCGCTGGAGAACGTCAACCTCACAGGCGCAGATTTAAGCGGGGCTAACCTTACAATCACATATCTTTCAGATGTCGATCTGAGCGGTGCCAATATGGTGGGAGTCAAGTACGATCAGATAACGCTTCTCTTCATCGCTTCTTGCCGTCTCAATGGGACTCGGATGAGTCCTGACCTGGAAAATGAGATCAATAAAATTCAATCGGGAAGGGGGTCGTGAGGATCAGGTTTATTGGTGATAGCATGTCTGCGAGAGGCATCATCCGTCTCATAGCTCTGCTCCTCTTGGGGATAATGGCATCAATGGTACCCGGCGGCAGCGCTTCTATCGGCTATCAGGATCTTTTGAGCCTTTGCAATGCAAATGAGGATGCGCGAATAAATGCTGAGGACCTGGCCTTCTTGCTTGTCACCCACAACTTTGATGCGGTGCCGAAAGGCGACTATGTCGAGGTCAGAATCGATGGCTCAATTTACAGGATGACGCCCAATGCCGGCAAGGTTGGCCTGGCTGATATAGTGCTTGTATAAATAGGGCCGCCTTCTCTGACTTGCGGCCCCCTCTCTGTGTCTGGGATTCCTGATATGTACATTTCTTCATGTTTTTACCGGTCCCTCTTTGATCTGCAGCTGTATCTCAGTTAAAAGCTCCTCAGGGGCGGTCTTGCAGGGATCGCTCAGATAGAGCTCTCTGCCAGGTCCGGCTAGCTCCATGCCATTTTTTGTCATATAGTCCCAGATCTCTCTGTAGGTCAGAATGAGGGTATCATAGCTTCCTTTGTGAACGACCGCTAGAACCCGGGCAGGAGGTAGTGTCTTGACTTCCATGCCTTCATCCACCTCTATTCTTCCGGTTATGGGTATGGCCACCTCGATATCGGCATCATTTTCCTTATATTCCTCGTCGTGGTAAATCGCCATGCATGGACCGCTCACCTTCACATGATTTTTCTGGTTAACCGGACGGACAAGCATTTCGCAAAGCTCTCCAATGAGACGCCCGATGGTCTCGCCATAGTTTCCCTTCTCCCTCTTGCTCGCCACCCGCATGGCGGGCACCTCTTTGATGACGGGATCGCTTAATGCCATCTTTAATAACTCCTTATCGCTTTGCCTGAGCAGAGCCTCGATCCTTTGCAGCCTTGCGATCTGGCTTCTGGTCTTGTAGAGATATTTCTCTCTCATCGCCTGCAAAGCATCCAGATCACCTTTCGCCTCTGCATCAAGGTAGCATGCTACCTCTTCCAGCGATATGCCCAAAGAGCACAGCGTCTTTACTGCCACTCCCTTTTCCAGCTGGTCCGCTGTGTAGTAGCGGTAGCCGGTTAATGTGTCTTTAGCTGCCGGTACCAGCAGCCCCAACTGGTCGTAGTAACGCAGGGCCTTGGGGGTGATCCTCGTAATAATTGAGAACCTGGTGATGGGAATCTGATCGACGGTCATGGCTCATATTCAGGGATGCTATGCTCATTTGTAAGGGCATGCAGTCTGACGCGGGGAAAGGTTTGGCATCTTTTTTTTCTGTCAATCAGAGGTGACTCTCAGAACGCTCCATCCTGCTGGCCGGAAATGCTGTTCAGGTAGTGGCGGACAAGGCAATCACCAGAGGACAAGGTAAACCGTGTCTCCTTCCTTCTTGCCTTTGAGGAGCTGGCAGTGGCGGAGAATGGCGAACTGGTTCTCCATCTCTGCCGCGGGCAGACTGAAGTTTTCCATCAGTTCCGCCCTGGTGGCCTTGCCCTTCTCCTGGATGTACTCGTAGATCTTTTTTTGCAGGTCCGTGAGGCCGTCCGTTCCTTCCAGGCCGTGGCTTTTCCGGAATATCTTCTTTGACCTCTCTCCCCAGGGATCGCAGACGCGAATTCTGTGGCCTACGTCGATGTAGCAGTCTTCACAGAGGGTCTTGCCGTCTGTTGTAAATATTTCGTCTTCTGATATTGTTTTGCCGCAATTTTGGCATTTTATGCCTTCTGACATCCTAATCTACCTCTCAATCATTGAAAAATGTGTTCAAGAGTGATCCGTCTTTCATTGCTAAGGATACCAGATTCCAGAAGGCCCGGGTCAACCTCTTCGCCCAGGGCTTCTGTAAAATCTTCTGTGGTTTTCTTCCTATCTATCATAGCTTGCCTCTCATCTTAAAATATCTTTCAGAATATACAGCTGAAATAGCCCCGCGGTATTGTATGTACATAGTGTATATAGTATATATGATCTGCGTATATGATCAAAAGGCAAGACGCGGCAGATTTTCTTTGGATCTTCCAATCCCTTTTTTGCAGAATAATAGTGAAAACCTTCTAATAGAAAGAATCCTGTAGGGACAATTATGAGGGCATGCTTAATATTAATGCTAATCCCAATTCTGGTCCTGGGTTATGCCGATGCCTCTAAGGTAACAGTGGGGCCGAAAGATGCGGATTATTCGCATATTCAGCAGGCAATAGACAATTCCAGCCAGGGGGATATAATTGATGTGCAGAGCGGACTGTATCGCGAGAACGTCTTTATCTACAAGGCTCTTACCTTGGAGGGAATCGATACGGGTAGCGGCCTTCCTGTTGTCGATGCCGGTGGGTCGGGAAGCGTCATCAGCATAACTTCCAATGATACGATTGTTGAGGGTTTCAACGTAACCGGCTCGGGCGGTTGCGGTTGCGGCAATGCTGGAATAAAGGTTCAATCCAGTAATAATATTGTTCGAGGAAATATTATTTATAAGAATAAATATGGTATTTATATTGAATCCGGCTGTGAAAACAACACCTTCCTCTCCAACGACCTGCTAAATAATGATATCGCAGTGAGCGACCGCGGTTTTAACAATCGATGGAATGCCAGCGCACCATCAGGAGGATTGCAGGGCCTCCTGGCGATGATCGGCGGCTCGCAGCCACTTGGAAACCATTACAGCGATTACGATGAGGCGACCGAAGGCTGCAACGATACCAACCAGGACAAGATCTGCGACCAGCCAAGGATTATGGGGGGCGGTCCTGACAAGGATGATTATCCTGTCATCTCCTCCCTGAATTGATGCCAGACGGATGGATAAGATGGACTATACAATCGTTCCTGTCTCTAAAGAGGATGCAGACGCGGTAATTGGGATATTTAACTACTACGTGGAGAACAGCTTTGCCGCTTATCCGGAAGGGCCGGTTCCTCCTCAGTCTTTTGATCTCCTGGTGAATCTGTCCGCAGGCTATCCTTTCCTGGTGGCCAAGGACGGAGAGGGAAAGGTGCTGGGCTTTGCATTGCTCCGCCCCCATAACCCCATGCCGGTCTTCTACCGGACTGCGGAAATCGCCTGTTTCATTGCTCCTGAGCATATCGGAAAGGGAATCGGAAGCGCGATGCAGGATGTCCTCCTGCACGAGGCCAGAGAGAAGGGCATATCTTCCATCCTGGCAGCAATCTCCTCCCTCAATTCGGCAAGCATTGCCTTTCACAAGAAACGGGGATTTCAGGAGTGCGGATGCTTCCAGAAAATCGGTCGGAAATGGGGCCAGGATTTCGATGTGGTCTGGATGCAGAAGATGATCTGAGAATGGGTGCAGTTTCATTTGGGTATATTTGAGTATAGTATCATTGACATGAATTGACCTGAGCTTTGAAGCGTTGTCTTCATAAGCTCTGCATACTCTTTTCTATCCTGATGCTTGATTTAGCGGATAAAGAGAAAGGCCGCTGGCCGGCAGTGCGTGCCTCCGTTGCGTATTGCAGCCAGCCAACAGCTTGTGGATCGGCGGAAGACTCTGGTTTCTGCCGGGAGCTATTCCATTTCTTCGACCAATTGCAGGAGGGATACGACTGCCTGGGGAAGGAGGGTAAAGCTCAGTGCGGCCTGGATGAGGTGGCGTTTGAGATCTCTATTCAGATCTACAGGAAGAAGCGAGCTATTGTGCTGGACAAGCTCTTCAAGTACGCGGACATCGATATCCATCTGTTCACAGAGCTCTTGCAGATATTGCGGCGGCATTTTCCGGATTATGATCTGGTGGTGCCGACTTTGCAGGGCTATGAGCTGGCGCGGGAGATCCGGCGGTTCCTGGGCCTGCCGGAGGTGCAGTGCGTCTTTTTGAAGGGAGAGGCCGAGGAGAGGCTGCTCATGGGCGATGACCTGAAAAATTTGAGCTATGATCGCATTCTTGAGGATACAGGGCGCCATTACGAGCAGCGGGGCGGCCTGGATGAGGCGAGGCAGAGGGCATGGCGGGGCAGGGAGCTGGCCATGTTCCTGCAGGGTGAAGATGGGGAGGAAGCGGTCCTCTGGATGCAGGTGAGAATAGCATTGTCAAGGTAAGCACTTTAACCTTCTCTTGTCTCGAATAAAACTACAGTCCCATTAGAGATGAGAAAGGCTAAATGCGATAACATTGCTCTAGAAGATGATCCGAGATGGATGGACAAGAAATGGGGGATCTATTCTGGGAGATTCATAGCGGCAATCCAAGAGAAGGCCCCGGAGAGTTTCAATTCACAAAAAAGGCCTTTGATATGCTCAAAGATTTGCCATCCCATCCCAGGATACTGGACATTGGTTGTGGACCAGGCACACAGACTATAGATCTAAGCCATTTAACCGATGGAGCTATAATAGCAATCGATAATCACCCACAGTTTTTGGAGGATTTAGGTCAAAAGATTAGGCAAAACGGGCTAACTGATAGGATAACTCCCGTTCTAGCAAATATGTGCGATCTGCATTTTGAAGAAGGAACCTTCGATATTATCTGGGCTGAAGGTTCCATTTACATCATAGGCTTTGAAAAAGGATTTATGCAATGGCGACCATTCCTGAAGGACAGGGGATATCTTGTCGCTTCGGAGCTGACCTGGCTTCGAGCCGATGCTCCGGAAGAGATAACAGAATACTTTATAAAAGAATATCCTGGCATGCAGGATATCGAAGGCAATCTCAGGATAATTCAAGCGGCAGGCTATCGCCATATCGGTCACTTCGTCCTTCCAAAGTCAGCGTGGTGGTGCTATTATTCACCATTGGAGGAAAAGATCTCTCAACTAAGACCGAAGTATGAAGGTCTTCCGGACGCTCTTGCCGTATTGCAGGATCATCGGAGAGAGATTGACATTTTCAAGCGGTATTCTGAATACTTTGGTTTCGTATTCTATGTGGCTCAGCTCGATTCGGGTTATGGATAAAATAGAGAGGTGTGCGCGTGATTTTCATTCGAGAAGAGGGACCTAAGGACATCGAAGAAATCAGGAAGCTGAACGAAAAAACTTTTATGCAGGCCTTCGGCCAAGCCCCAGAGGCAAATCTGATCGATAGTCTGCGTAAGAGCTGCGCAAACATCCTTTCTTTGGTGGCAATCCAAGATGATCATGTCGTGGGTCATATCTTTTTAAGTCCTGTCAAGATTGACGGGGATAAGGCAATAGAGGGCATGGGGCTGGGCCCTATAGCTGTTCAGCCCGAGCTTCAGCATCAGGGAATCGGCTCCCAACTGGTCCAGGTTGGCATTGATATGCTCAAAACCCGGGGCGATCCTTTCATTATCGTGCTCGGGCATCCAGAGTATTATCCTCGCTTCGGCTTTGAACGCGCATCGCTTTACGGCATTGGCAGCCAGTGGGAAGGAGTACCTGATGAGGCGTTCATGATTCTGGTTTTGAATGAGGAGGCACTGTTCGGTGCGTGTGGCGTTGCGAGATTCAGAAATGAGTTCGATGAAGCCATGTAGACGCAAAGCAGCGTGATTAAATGGAGATGACAATTTGGATCATGTGTTGAGAAAGCTTGGCTGGAACGCATTTTTTGGAGAAAATTTTCGAGAGCATGTTGAAGGACATGAGCCTGGAAGGATCTCCAGCGTAAATAAAAATGGCTGCAATGTTTATACGAAGAACGGCGAAGTGAGTGCCAGGGTTTCCGGCAGGCTGCGCCGGGATGGCCAGTATCCTGCGGTCGGAGACTGGGTAGCAATTTCAGAGGATGATACAGGCATCTTCACCATACACGACATATTGCCGAGGAAAAACAAGATCTCAAGGAAAGATGCAGGGAGAGCGGCTGGAGAGCAGGTGATCGCCACGAATGTCGATATCGCATTCATCATGACATCGCTCAACAGAGACTTGAATATGAGACGGCTGGAGAGGTACTTGGCCATTGTAAAACAGAGCGGCGTTGACCCAGTCATTGTATTAAATAAATCTGATATCTGTAGTGATATCAACTCAAGGATAAATGATGTGTTGGCAATCGCGCCGGATGTGCCGGTATATGCAATTAGCGCTACAGCAGGTATCGGAATGGGTGCTCTGTCACCATATCTTCAGGATGGCAAGACCGTTGTGCTGCTAGGCTCATCCGGTGTCGGAAAGTCCACCATAATTAATGCACTGGACGGGGTTGAAAGGCAAAAAGTCGGTGAGATCAGGGAAGATGATAGTCGAGGCCGGCATATTACGACTGTGCGGGAGCTGATATTGCTTGAGAAGGGCGGAGTCATAATTGATAATCCGGGCATGAGAGAACTCCAACTATGGGATGCCAGCGATGGGCTACATAATACGTTCCGGGATATTGAGGAACTTGCAGCACAATGCAAATTTTCTGATTGCCAGCATGAGACTGAGCCAGGTTGCATGATCAAAAAGGCAATTGCAGAGGGAACTCTTCCTGGAGTCAGATTTGAGAGCTACAGAAAACTTCAGCGAGAGTTTCTGGCAATAGAGAGAAAGAAAAATCCTGATCTTCAGAGAGCCGAAAAGAAAAAGTGGAAAAAGATCGGGATTATGGCCAAAGAAATCCAGAATAGGAAAGAAAGAGGCATGTAAAGGCTAGCCTCCTTCTCTATGCAATTGCATCTGACTGTGAAATTTCTCGAGAAACCTCCTTCAACAGCTCCTCTGCCTTCGCCAGCTGCTCTTCGCTTCCATGCAGGGCCAGCAGGACAGCTCCCTCTGCACTGTCTACACCACCGGCGGCGATGACCTCCGCCTCCGCTCCGGTGAGCAGCCGGATGGCATCGATCTCAGTGAAGACCTCCCCCGGCAGGGGCAGCAGCCGATAGCCGCTCTCTTCCGGCGCATTGGTCCGGGCGGCCAGCTCCATGAGGTCTCCTGGAATGCGCTTTTCCAGTCCCACCGGCAGAATTAGCCGCACCCTGCGGCCCGCTGCAGCTTGCAGGGCGGCGATGGTCGTTCCTCCATGCGGATGGCCGATGAGCACCGCCGCCTGCTTTCTGGCCGGGTCCAGGGCATTGGCTCCCTTCAGGATGACGTCGCCCTCTCTCAGGCTATCGGCAACATCAAAGATGGTCTTTCCCTTTTGCCAGACACCTCTTACTATCACCACATCGCCGGGAAAACCGCCTTCGTCCGGAAGCCTTCCGGTCTCGTCCGTTCTTCCCGGCGGCAGGAGTATGCCGCGAAAGAACCTCTTTCTGGAAAACTCGTCCCCCTGGCCAAGATCTTTCAGGATCTCCTCTGCTGCATAGCCGTTGGTGGTTCCGGCGATGATGACCATCGTGGCTGAGGAAAGGGCGGCTCTGATGGCCGGGTGAGATGCCAGGGCCCGGCCTATGAGGCGTTTAGCCGCGGCTACGGTGAGAAGGTATTGTGCCATATCATTGGCGAAGAATTTTTGATGGAGATAAACCCTATGGCAAAATATGGCAAATGATGTCCTGGCAGCGGTGCGGCAGGAGTTGCAGCAGAGCATTGACGAGAAGACAAAAGAGAGCGCTCAGCGCTTCTTCAAAGAGGAGGTTAAATTTCACGGCGTGAAGAGCGCTGCCGTGAGGAAGATCGCCTCCAAATATTTCCGGGAGATAAAAGGCCGGGATAAGAAAGAGATCTTCTCTCTCTGCGAGGATCTTCTCCAGACGGGCTTCGGAGAGGAGGCCTTCATAGCCTTTGAATGGTCCTACTCGCTTCGCCGGGCGTATGAGCCTGAGGACTTTGCCGTCTTTGAGAGGTGGGTGGACCGGTACGTGGACAACTGGGCCAAGTGCGACACCCTCTGCAATCACACCCTGGGGACCTTTGTGGAGATGTATCCTCAGTTCGTCGACAGGCTGATCGCCTGGGCTCATGCCGATAACCGGTGGCTGCGGCGCGCGTCCGCGGTGACGCTCATCCTTCCTGCCAGGAAGGGGGCATTTCTGAAGGAATCTTTCGGGATCGCAGACATTCTTCTCATGGATAAGGACGATATGGTCCAGAAGGGCTACGGCTGGCTGCTCAAGGAGGCGAGCAAGGCGCACCGGGCTGAGGTCTTCGATTATGTGATGCGGTGCAAGGCGAAGATGCCGAGAACCGCCCTGCGGTATGCCATCGAAAAGATGCCGGCGGAGATGAAGAAAGAGGCGATGGCGAAATAGTTAACGATTCCCTCTTGCTGATTCCATCAGCCATTAAGGCGGAAAACAAAAGGGTTTAGCAATGTCCGCAAAGTTGAATACTGGTGGAAATGATACCCTCTTTGAGGGACCTGTAAATGGTAGTAATCAGAGGCCGATACATTCCCATTTTACAAAAATGGAAGATAATAAGTGTAATAATATTAGTACTGCTTTCTGTATGGGTCCTGAATCCGTTTTATACTGTGGATGCCGGTGAGCGAGCGGTGGTGACCTGGTTTGGCGAAATCAGCGGCACAGTCAATCCGGGATTTCATATCAAGGTCCCTATTGCCAATGGAATCAATATCTATAATGTGAGGACCCAAACGCTAGACGCCGATGCTGCTAGCGCCTCCAGCGATCTGCAGACTGTTCACACCAAGATCTCTGTGATCTACCATCTAGTGCCCGGCGACGTTGCCAAAGTCTACAGCGAGCTGGGATACACATATGAGAGCATAATTGAGAAGAAACTGCAGGATGTGGTGAAGGCGACCACGGCAAAGTTCACTGCCGAGGGGCTGATCACTCATAGAGAGCATGTGGCTTTATCCATTCAGGATAATCTGAGCCGGGAGCTGGCCGAATACCATATCGTTGTGGAGGGCACGCCCATTCAGAACTTTGAGTTCTCAAAGGAGTTCAACGACGCCATTGAAGCCAAGAACGTGGCCATGCAGGACAAGCTCAGAGCGCAGCAGCGATATGAGCAAACCATAATCGATCAGAAAGCAGAACTGGCCAAGAAGGAGACGGAGGCCAAGGCATTGGAGCTTCAGAAGAGCGCCCTGATGCAGTCGCCTGAGCTTATAGAACTTCGCAAGGTAGAAGCCTACAACAATTGGATCGCCAAGTGGGATGGCCAGGCCATGCCCCAGATCATCATGGGCGATGCAGGAGGAATATTGCCCATGATGGATATCACCGGCATCGTGGCCAAGCATTAGCGCTGCCGATCAGTTGAGGAAAAAGGAAAAATGGAGATAACGGGGCCGTAGCGCATGCTTTTTTGCCGCTTGCATTTCGCGCTATTGCTTGCATTACTTTGCCGCACCTGACCGGGACGCCGCCGCCAGGCAGAGGATCTCAAACATGATCGTCGCCCCCGCCAGGGCCGTAATCCCGCCGCAGTCATAGGGCGGCGCAACCTCCACCAGATCTCCGCCGATGACGCGCAGCCCGTACAGGCCCCGCAGGAGCTGCAAGGCCTCAAAGCTGCTCATGCCTCCCACCACCGGGGTTCCTGTGCCCGGGGCAAAGGCCGGGTCCAGGCAGTCGATGTCAAAGGAGATGTAGACCGGACCGTCACCCACCCGGTTTCTGATTTCGGAGATGACCTTCCTGATCCCCAGCTCGTAAAGCTCCTCGATGTGAATTACCCTGATTCCGCTATCATATGAGAACTGCCAGAGCAGCTCTGCTGTGCCGCGAATGCCGATCTGCAGGGTGCGCTCCGGGTCGACAAGCCCCGCTTCGACCGCATTTCTCATGGGGCAGCCGTGATGCAATCCGCTTCCGTGAAAGGGGGGAGAGGTGTCGCAATGAGAATCGAAATGAATGAGCCCGACCTTCTCCTTTGGGGCGAGGCCCTTGAGAATGGGATAGGTTATGGAGTGATCTCCCCCGGCGGAGATGGCCAGCGCACCGGCCGATGAGATCCTCCTGTAGAATGATTCGATGTCAGATTGGGCCTCTTTCAGGTCATATGTGGTCTGAAACGGAACGTCCCCTAAATCAGCCACGCGGCAGTCGGCAAAGGGCGACATGCGGCTGTAATGGTTGTAGACTCCCACCAGACGGGACTGGTTTCTGATCTCTCGCGGCCCCATGCGGGTGCCGCTGCGGTTGGTGACCCCCAGGTCGAAGGGAACGCCCACCAGGGCAATGTCCAGGCCGCTCGTCTCCCGCTGGCATGGTGCACCGAAAAAGGTGGTGATGCCGCTGTAAGGGGGCTGCATCATCTCGGGCGCAAAGGTCTTTGCCTTCGCGGCGAGGGTTTTCAAGTTGTTGTCCATGTTTATTCTCCGAAATATCCGTATTTGAGACTGGATTTGATGTAGTTTACTTTTTCTGAGCTTGCATAAGTTGTTTGACTTCTTCTATTGAATACGGAGTTTTCCTTAGATGTATTACTGCGTGGCATGTTGGGCAAACAGGTCGGAGGTCAGATATAGGATCTACTTGATACTTGGCATTTACTTCTGAAAGTTGCTTTGTATGATGTACATGAATAAAACCCTGTGCGATCTCACCATAAATCTCTGATAGGATCGCTCCGCATACTACACATTTGCAGCCATAGTGATGAAGACATTTTGCTCTTGCCGCGTTGCTGCGCTCGTAAGCATTGACGATAACTTTTTTCAGTGCACCTTCAAAAATGGGTTCTGCTTCATTTATCTCTTCAGGAATGGTGGGTACTTCTTCGCCTACAAGACCAAGCTTCTCTAGAGCTTCAGATACTCCTGGTTTCATGATCCACAGCCATTCCTGTCCTGGCTTGTCAAAGTCTACCAAGACATTGACCGCGAATTTTGGGAGCGGGATCCAATGAAGCTCTTGACCGATGAGTCTGCCCAATTTTCCATAATGCAGGTTGGCGGCATTATAATTTTGATACCCCATTATTTTAGCCATCGTCGTTGCAGTTATAGTCTTACCAGGCGCATAGTAATTAGCTTGTAGCATTTTCAAGTGATGCGGTGCTATCTGAAGTCTGCTGAGGGCCGCCATGTATTCAGCAGTCGTAAATGCAGCCATCACATTCTCCATCCCACATCGTACCTCGCTCCGCACTCCGGGCAGATGAGGATGATCCTGTAGCCGTTCTCATCCCGCTGAAAAGAGCTGTGAAATCCCAGCTCGTAGCCGCATTTGGGGCAGATCCTGAACTCTTCCGTGAGCTGGATCTTAGCGATATCTTGAGACGCCTTCATTATCTCACCTCAGACGGATTGGACTATTATCAATATATTATTCTCACTCGTCTTCCTCTTCCTTCATCATCACATAATCGCCTATGTACCTGTGGCAGTGCGGGCAGATCATCCTCTTCCTCTTTTTCTCTTTTCTTCTCTGCAGCACCTCATTGAATCCCGAGGCCAGAATGCCTGCGGGAAGGGCAAACAGGCCGACACCTGCGATCACCACAAAAGAGCCGATGAACTTTCCCAGGGGCGTCTTGGGATAGATATCTCCATAGCCCACCGTGGTCAGGGTGACCACCCCCCACCACATGGCATCGGGAATGCTCGCAAAAGCCTCTGGCTGGACGGCATTCTCAGCTTCATAAACCATGCTGGATGCGACAGTGAGCATAATCAGAGTGGCAAATAGCGTCACACCCAGCTCTTCCCTCTTCAGATTCAGAACTTCGGCAAATGTCTTCAGGGCATCGGAATACCTGGCCAGCTTGAGTATCCGGAAGAGACGGAAGAGGCGCAGGGCTCGAATGAAGCGCAGGTCCGGGATGACGAACGGCAGGTAAAAAGGCAGTATGGCCAGCAGATCAATGATCGCCATGGGCGTGATCAGGTAGCGCAGCCTTCCGGAAACGGGCGCTTTGAACCTGGGATTCTCAGTGCAGCTCCAGGCGCGCAGAATGTATTCGACCGTGAAGACGGCGACGGAAAAGATATCAAAGGCATGAAAGAGCCATCCATAGCTGGCATTGAGCCAATCCACTGTCTCCAGGACCACAGCCAGTACGTTCAATGATATCAATGCCATTATGAATGGATCGAAGTACTTGCTGTCTTCATCTCCCGGCTCCAATATGCCGAAGATCCGCTTCTTGAGGCTTGTATTCATCTCAAAACGTGCCAAGCGCTTTTTATGGATTTAAGCTCTTTTCTGAGCCCTCTCAGGGTCCATCCTCCGTCTCTTCTCTCCTGGCAGCTTCCCTTTCCTCTCGACGCTTCTCAAGCTCCTCTACAAAGCCAGAGGTGAGGATGGAGGTGGGCAGAGCGAAGGTGGCCACTCCCAGGATGATGATCAATGCGCCCACGACCTTTCCCATCGGAGTCACCGGATAGTAATTCTCTCCTACGGTGGTCATGGTCAAGACCGCCCACCACATGGTCGCGGGGATGTCTGGGAAGTGCTGGGGCTGAGCATCGTGCTCCAGAAAATAGATCAAGGTCGATGAGAGCACCATGAAAAAGCCGATTGCCGAAAAGCTCATGAAAAGCTCCCGCTTCTGGGCGGAGATCACATCCATTATGGTCTGCAGGGACTTTGAGTAGCGGCTGAGTTTGAGCAGCCGGATCGTCCAGAGCACGCGAAGGCTTCGCAGGAGAATATGATCTGCGGGAAAGACAAGGGCAACGTAGGCGGGCAATATCACCATGAGGTCTATCAGGGACAGTGGCGCCAAAGCGAAGCGAATCCTTCCTGAGATCGGACGGCTGTATCTGTCGTCCACATCGCAGGACCAGAGGCGAAGGATGTACTCTATGGAAAATATTATCACCGATATATCGGAAAAGAGATGGAACAGCTCTCGGTGGGCCGAATAAATGCTCTCCACCGTCTCCAGGACAACGGCGGCGACATTGAGGATTACGAGAACCAGCATGAAGAGGTTTACAGCCTCTGCGGTCCTGTCGTAGGGATTGTCCGGCTCGAGAATCTCGTAAATGCGGGTCTTGGTGCTCTTGGCCATGAAACCACTCTTCGATCTGGTCCTGCAATGTCTATCTTAATATATCCGAACTTGCCCTATTTTTATTATGCGAGCTGCATGCCTTCAGCTTCAGGTTGAGCCCTGTAAAATTGAAGAAAACCTCTCCCGAGCGCTGCAGATGGCTGGCGCCGCCCTGGTAAAAGGGGCGGAGATCCTGGTCTTTCCTGAGCTATTTCTGACCGGCTTTTGCTATGAGCCCGCCCTGCAATCCACCCCAGCTGCACAAGACTTGCCGCCCTATTCCTCGTTTGATCCCTTCTGGGCTCTGACCCGCGAGCACAATTGCATTTTCCTCGGCTCGCTGCGCAATGGCCGGCTTAACCTGGGCTTCTGTCTTGAAGGAAACCGTTTGCAGATTCGTCCCAAGATTCACCCCTTTGGTGAGGAGAAGGTGCATTTTAATGGCGGAGAATTCATCTCACCCGTGGCCACGAAGTGGGGCCGGGTGGGGCTACAGATCTGCTACGACCTGCGCTTTCCAGAGATGGCGCGCTCCCTTGCTCTCCAGGGCGCAGACTTCCTGGTCACGGTGGCCCAGTTTCCTGCGCTCCGCCGGGATCAATGGCGCGCCCTGGCCATAGCCCGGGCGATAGAGAATCAGATGCCGCATCTGGCCTGCAACTGGGCAGCGGGGGGCGGATCGTTGATAATCGACTCCCGTGGTCGGGTACTGGCTGAAGCCGGATCCGGGCAGGCGGCCATCCTGGCCGACATAGACCTGGCAGATCGGGATCAGTTCCGTCGCGAAGTTCCCTGCTTTGCCGATCGCCGACCAGAGGTTTACGGGCGGTGGGACCCTGAACGCACTGACCTATAACTTCCTGGTCTCAAGGTTCCGGAGCTATTACCTCGCTTCCTCCCTGGACGCGCCGCCCAGCCTCGCTTCGCGCGAGTGGGGCTTTCTCTTCTTCGACGACACCGGCATGCGCCGGCATAAGTCCTTCTTCTCCCCGGGCGAGCTTATCGATTATGTGCGGGCCATGGTGCCGCGTCACGTCTACCACTCTGCTGCTTACTATCAGCGGCCCGGCGCGCCCACCATGAAAGAGAAGCTCTGGCAGGGCGCTGACCTCATCTTCGACCTGGACGCCGATCACCTCCGAAATGCGCCCAAGAGCTACAGCGAGATGCTGAGCCTGGTAAAGAAGGAGACGCAGAAGCTGCTGGGGTTTCTTACAGCCGATTTTGGATTTTCCGAGGACAGAATGAGCGTGGTCTTTTCCGGGGGAAGAGGCTATCATATTCACGTCCGGGACCCGCGCATCTTCAGTCTGGGCGGCGACGAGCGGCGTGAGATCGTGGACTACCTGGCGGGCCGGGGCCTGGCAATGGACCGGTTCATTCACATGGCTCCTATGGAAGGCGACTGGGGAAAGGATCGGGCTTTTCGGCTGCGTGCGCCCTCAGCTGGCGCAGCAGGCTGGGGGGGACGGATCAATTCCGCCATCCTCTCCTTTGTGAAAGACCTGCGCAGCCTGAACGAAGCAGATGCAATCGCAGTTCTATCAAAACGGAAAGGCATCGGACCGAAAAGGTCAGCCAGTTTTTACAGAAGCCTGCAGGCCCCTAAAGTCCTGGATGAGATCTCCAGGGGAAATCTGGATCTCTTCAAAGGCAGTGCGGCGATCTGGAAGCTGCTTCTGGTCGAGTTCCTGGACAGCGAGGGAGTGAAGGTGGGCTTCAATCTGGATGACGAGCGCGGCGAAACCGATGAGCCGGTGACCGCCGACGTCCGCCGGCTGATCCGCTGTCCCGGCAGCCTGCATGGGGGCTCGGGAATGCGCGTGACGCCGCTCTCTATGCGCGACCTCCCGGACTTTGATCCCCTGCAAGATGCCGTGGTCTTCGGGCGGGAGCCGGTCCCCGTGCAGATCCTTAAGCCATTCAAGACTCAGATGCTGGGCGAGAGCTTCCATCTGGAGGAGGGGCCTGAGGAGCTTCCTTCTAGCGTCGCGGTCTTTCTCATGGCGCGGGGGGTAGCAGAAGCTCGCACAAAGCATTAATCTATATATTATTTGATCTCAGATATCTGGCCCGCACAGGCGCACAAGGCATGAAGGTGTAAGAATTGGATATGGCCAATGCGCTCCGAGAGGAACGCAAATCCGCTGAGCTTCAGCATCTGGATAGGGACTTCTACCACCAGGTAGGTGTCTATCTGGCTGGCCTCGGGCAGGAGCTCTCAGAGGTCGCCGATCCATTCAGCGTAGAGGCTCAGATTCTGCAGGATACCCTCAAGGCCGAGAAGAACAGCGTTAGCAAGCTCATAGACCAGAGGGTGAAAAAGATAGTCCGAAGAGCACTGCGCAGCGCCAGATCAGCTTCCCGGGAGGAGGCCCTCCCAGGCATGACCGAGGAAGAGGAGGAGATCTACCGACAGATGCTCTCGGCCATCGCCTCAGGACGCGAGGCCATATTAGCTCAGGTAGCTCACACCGAAAGGCCTTTAATGGGCAAGAAAGATATACCTCGGGAATACGTGATTGTGAGGTTGCTGGATAGTGTTCCTCAGTTCGTGGGAGTTGACGGGAGAAATTACCTTCTCGGGAAGGATGATGTGGCTGTGCTCCCGGCTGTTCACGCCAGAAATCTGTGCAACAAAAATTTAGCGTCCGAAGTGAAGATTAAGAGATGATATATTGTGAAGATGCCAAAAAAGCTTAACGCTTATTGTCCGTTCTGCAAAAAGCATACCCCTCAGACTGTGGAGAGAGTGAGAAAAGGCCGGGCGTCCTCGCTGACCCATATCACGAGGCAGAAGGCGCGGGCCAATGGTATAGGAAATCAGGGCAAATTCTCTAAAGTTCCCGGTGGCGACAAGCCGGTCAAGAGGCTGAATCTGCGCTACCGCTGCAGCACCTGCAAGAAGGCCCATAACCGTCCGGGATTCAGGGCAGGCAAGTTCGATCTGGTGGAGGGATAGATCTGCCAAGCAAGTTCGTCAAAGTAAAATGCAACGACTGCGAAAACGAGCAGGTAATATTCGCCCATGCCTCTACGGTTGTCAAATGCCTGGTCTGCGGGCGAACTCTGGCTGAGCCCACTGGCGGCAAGGCTGATATCAAGACCACCATCGTAGAAGTCTTAGAGTGATCAATAATGCAACGTGAGGGCTGGCCTGAGGTCGGATCTCTGGTCGTCTGCACTGTGACTCAGGTAGTGGACTTCGGGGCGTTCGTCTCTATGGACGAGTATGCCGGCAAGCAGGGCCTGATTCACATCTCTGAAGTGGCCAGCGGATGGATCAAGTACATTCGCGACCATGTTCGAGAGGGGCAGAAGATAGTCTGCAAGGTATTGAATGTGGATACCTCCAGGCATCATATCGATCTTTCTCTTAAAGATGTCAATGAGCATCAACGTCGCGAGAAGATTCAGGAGTGGAAGGCAGACCAGAAAGCCTGGAAATGGCTGGAGATGGCTTACAAGGATCGCCCCGAGGACGTCAAGCGTGTCGCTGATGCTCTGGTGGCAGCCTACGACAGCCTCTATCTGGCTATGGAAGAGGCGGCGATCAGTGGTGCCGATGCTCTTAAGGATGCTGTTCTGACTGAAGAGGACCTGAAGATTCTGGAGAGCCTCTCCAGGGATAATGTCAAGATTCCATCGGTTGATATAAGCGGCTATGTGGATATTACCTCTCCTGCTCCGGACGGTGTAGAGGTAATCAGGAAGGCCCTCAAACAAGCCAAGCGCATAAAAGACAAAGATGCTACGCTCTTCATCACCTATATTGGAGCGCCGCGCTATAGGATTCATGTAACTGCGCCGGACTACAAGCATGCCGAGTCAGTTCTCAAGAAGTCAGCTCAGGCTGTGGTGAAATATATAGAACAGCACGGCGGGGAAGGCACTTTCCTTCGAGAGGCATGAAAAGCAAAATCCTGAGGTGTACGGCCTGCCGCCGCTACACCCTTAAGGATATCTGTCCAGTATGTGGGGGCCATACTGCCATTACTAAGCCCGCCAGATTCTCTCCCGATGACCCTTACAGCAGGTATCGGAGAGCTCTCGGCCTGGAGGCAAAATGAAAGAGACCCTGGTTTCCCGTATCAAAGAAGTAATCCTTAAGGACCCGATTCTTGTTGAAGGTCTGCCGGGTGTGGGCCACGTGGGAAAGCTTGTAGCCGATCACATGGTGGAAGAGCTGAAAGCCGAGAAGATCATCGAGATCTATTCGCCTCATTTTCCTCCTCAGGTGATGGTAAAATCAGACGGCACCATCAAGCTGGTCCGAAATGAGATTTACGCTTATCATGGCAAAGAGGGAGAGCCGGATCTGCTCATTCTCATCGGCGACTATCAGAGCGCAACCAATGAGGGACATTACGAGCTTTGCGAGATATTCCTGGATATTGCCCAGAGCTACCATGTAAAGAGGATCTATGCACTGGGTGGTTACGGCACTGGACAGTTCGTGGACAAGCCGACGGTCATGGGTGCAGCCACAAGTGTGGAGCTTGTGGAAGAGATGAAACAAAAAGAGGTCATCTTTCACGAGAACGAGCCTGGCGGTGGAATAATCGGCGTCTCAGGATTGCTCCTGGGCATGGGTGCATTGCGCGGTATCGATGTTGTCTGTCTGATGGGAGTAACCTCCGGCTATCTGGTAGATCCAAAAGCAGCCTCCGAGGTTCTGCGAATTCTCTGCCGCATTCTGGGCATTGCTGTTGGTATGCAGGCTCTGGAAGAGAGGGCCAAGGAGATGGAGAAGATCATAGGCAAGTTGCAGGAGATGGAGCGATCCCAGGCACCATATGAGGCGATAGGGGATGAAGATCTCAGATACATCGGATAGTCTTGATGATCTCCTGAATTTCGGACACAAGCTAATCTCCCTGGCCTTGCAGGCGGGCGCAGAGCAGGCGGAGGTCTACGGCATGGTGGGCCGCTCTGTAGATATTGATTTGCGCAAGGATGCTGTGGATCTGGCCAGCGAGAGCTTTCATCATGGCCTGGGACTTCGAGCAGCCATCGCGGGCGGTGTGGGTTTTTCCAGCACCAGCGATATGTCTCTATTGCAATATGTGGCCAATAGCGCCGTGCTGTCCGCTCGGGCCAGAGGCAGAGATGAATCCTGGCGGTCTCTTCCGGTGCCTGGAAAGGTATTGCACCCGGAGGGCATCTTCGATTCTCGCTTGCAGGAGATCGGCCCAGAGGAATGCCTTGACATGGCGGAGAGCATGCTCTCCGGCTGCAGGGCTGTCCGGGGAGCTGAGCCAGTATCCGGCAGTGTCGCTTGCGCCTGTGGCAGCCATTTTGTCATAAACTCGCTGGGAATGCAGCTTGTAGAGACCTCAACACTCATGCATGCTTCGATAGAGACCATTGCCAAAGGATTGGATGTGGCTACCGGAAGTGATTTCCTTTTTTCCCGGTCTTACCAGCCATCGCTGGAGGGGGTCGGGCGCGCGGCAGCGGAGCAGGCTTGTTCCTCTCTGGGTGCCGTTAAGGCTGAGAGCGGAACTTATGATGTTCTCCTAAACCCTCTGGCGGTGGCCGAGCTGCTCGATTATACCCTGCTGCCTGCAGTCTCTGCCGACAATGTGCAAAAAGGTCGGTCGTCTCTTCGAGGGCGGTTGGGGGAGTGCGTCTCCGCCGAAAGCTTCCTGATCGTCGATGATGGTCTTCTTTCCGGGGGTGTAGATTCTTCAGCCTTCGATGGCGAAGGTGTGCCATCCCAGAGGACGGTCCTAATTGAGGATGGCATCTTAAAGGGCTATCTCTATGACAGCTATACCGCCGGCAAAGAGGGCACAAAATCCACTGGCAATGCCGTGCGGGCCGGATACTCCGGCCTTCCCAGTGTAGGTGTTCGAAATCTCATTGTAGGCTCCAGAGAGAGCCGGGATCTTCGGGCGGAGACAAATGGCATAGTAGTTGGCAGCCTCATTGGGGCTCATACTGCTAATCCCATATCGGGCGACTTTTCGGTGGAGGCCAAAAATGCCTTCTTGATAGCGCCTGGCGAAGTGGCAAGGCCCATAGGCTCTTTGATGCTGGCTGGAAATTTCTTTGAGCTTTTGAAGGATATCAAGGTTGGCAGAGATGTGCGGGTCGTGGGGGCAATTGTCACGCCCACTGTTAAGGTCCGAATGAAGGTAGTAGGAAGCTAAAGGTGATTTTTGATGATTATTGGAGGGCCTGCCTCCCAGCTTCTCGCTGGCCGGGTGGCAGCACTTTTAAATGAAACGCTTGCTCTTTGTGATTACAAGACATTTCCCGATGGCGAATCGTACTCGCAAGTTGTAACGCCTCTCGATGATGAGATCGCAATAATCCAGTCTACTCCCACCGATCAGGACCTGGTCTATCTCCTGCAGCTTCTGGATGTCTGCTGGGATCGACATGTCTCATTGGTCATACCCTACTTCGGATATGCTCGCCAGGATAAGATCTTCAAGCCGGGAGAGCCCATGACTGCGAGGGCTGTAGCTGCTGCCTTGAATCCGTTTTTGAAGAATGGTAATGTTCATCTGATAAACATCCATGCTCCATCCATTATGGCGCATTTCCAGTGCCCTATTGAGAATCTGGATGCGACAAGCCTGCTGGCGGAGCGAGTCGCTAGCCTTGGGCTCACGGATCCCGTGGTCATCTCACCGGATAAGGGTGCGATGGCAATGGCCCGCACGGCGGCAGCCTGCCTGGGCTGCGACTCCGACTATCTGCAAAAGACCAGGCTATCGGGAACCGAGGTCTCCATGGCTCCCAAGGAGATCGCGGTTAAAGGCAGGGATGTGGTCATCTTCGACGACATGATCGCTACGGGAGGCACCATGGCTACGGCCATAGCTCTGCTGCGCCAGCAGGGGGCCAGTCGCGTCTATCTGGCAGCGGTCCATCCCATCCTCACCGGGTCTGCAGTTATCAAGCTCTATCGCTCCGGAGTTGAGGCTGTGCTGGCCACTGACACCCTGGACAAGGGTGTAAGCACCGTCTCGGTAGCGTCGCTGATCGCTGACGTTCTGAAATCTTAATTCTTTTTTATCAGGTATCTGGACGGTGGCCGGCCTCGGCCCGGGAAATGATTGGTTGCGTTGCTGCGGGAGTGGTCGCCGAGATGCGGCTGCTGGCCGTGGTTGTGGTAGTCGTGGGCTATATGTCAGAGCTGAGTGGCATAAAACCATTAGATGAAGGCATGCTACCGAAATGCTATATAATATGGAGGCAACTTTTTTAGAAAAAAGGGGAACATATTATGAGACTAATAGCTTCTGCGCCACTGATCCTTGTGGCAGTACTGCTTGCTCCGTCCCTGGCCGGCCCGGCTCTTGCCAGCGAGGACCAGGCGGACGATAACACGGGCATGATGAACGGCCTGGTCCTGGGAAACAGGATACCCTACGAGTACTTCGTCACCATGGGTCACAATGACACCGATTTGGGCCCGGGCGACGATCCTTGGGAGACGGGATCTTACGACCTGGCTCTGATGAATGCGAGCATTGAGAACTTCAATGTGCTTAAGTATACCTCTGTGTTACCTCCCGAATCAAAGGAGATCAACTTGAGCGAAGCCCGGGAGTACTTCCATCATGGAGCGGCCATTGAGACCATCATGTCCGATCTCAATGGAGTTCAGGGCGATACCCTGTGTACCGGCGTTGGCAGGATATGGGTAAATAACCTGGATGGATCTCTGGTCGGCGGGTTTGCTGCTGAGTACAAGAAGAGATATGAGAACCAGACCGTTGCTGAAGAAGAAGCCAGGTCGGCGGCAAAAGATGCATTGCATACCTCCTTGATGGGTGAGGTGAACAGGAGATATAATGCCAGTGAGTATGAGTTCTCTGAACCAACCTATGCCATCGACTATCTCCAGGTGGAGAAGAAGTATGGGACATCTCTGGTGGCCCTCTGCTGGGTGAACTACATCTTTCCCCAGACAGGGATTGCCGGCGATGAATCGATGGAAGGGTGATCAGAAGATCGATGGGCGGAGAAGGCAGACACTTGAGTGTGTACAATCTTCGTATTGATCTCTTTTTTTATTAATCATTAATCTGGGCATAGGAATGAGCACGGGAGCTATCTTGCTGCTAACTGCCCTGTATGCTGGAAGAGCTTATTAACGAGCAGGCTACAAAATTATGCTAATGAAGCTTAAGGTGATCATTAAGGGCAATAGGGTTCATGAGGTGGGCTACAGGTTTTTCCTTTTCACCAGAGCGATGGAATTGGGCTGCGAGAGGTTTTTTGCTAGAAATCAGTCCGATGGCGGCAATCAGGTTCTACTGGCATTTATCGAAGGTGAGAAACAGCAACTGGCAGAATTTAAAGTGTTTGCCCAGAACGAAAGTCCCGAAGGCGCAGATGTCGTGGATATTGCTTTTGAGGATTACGGTGGGCAGATTATGTCCTTGGATGCGTTCATGCATTATTTTTCGGCAGACCAGCTTAACAAAGGCATTCCTGCCCTCCTGCGCATTGATCGCAAACAGGATAAGATGCTGGAAAAGCAGGATAAGATGCTGGAAAAGCAGGATAAGATGCTGGAAAAGCAGGATAAGATGCTGGAAAAGCAGGACGCCACAATTGCCAAGCTGGAGGAGACCCGAGCGGATCTCGTCCAGGAGATAAAAACCTCCCGAGATGAGGTGATCCTCAAGTTAGACGAGAATCGCGAGGCTATTATTGATGAGATTTCTGAGAAGAAAGAGTCTCTGGATGATCGGTTAAGGCGGATAGAAAGCGATATCTCAAAGCTCAAGGCGAAAGTTGGCATTTGAGGCTCAATTATGTCCGGAAACACCTTTGGTACACTATTTCGCATCACCACCTGGGGTGAATCTCATGGCAGAGCCGTGGGCGTGGTCGTGGACGGCTGCCCGGCGGGCCTGGCCTTGGACGCAGCGGATATTCAGAAGGAGCTGGACCGGAGAAAGCCAGGCCAGAGCCGCGCCTCCACCGCTCGCAAGGAAGAGGATCGGGTGGAGATTCTTTCCGGCATCTTCGAGGGCAGGACCACAGGCACTCCCATCTCCTTGCTCGTAAGGAACAAGGATGCTAACTCCTCCGCTTATGATCTTCTTAGAGATAGACCCAGGCCAGGGCACGCCGACTACTCCTATCAGATGAAATACGGGGTGCGTGACCACCGCGGCGGAGGCCGGGCCTCGGCGCGGGAGACGGTGGGCCGGGTTGCCGCCGGGGCTGTCGCCAAGAAGCTGCTGAGCGAAGCTGGCATTACTGTCGCCGCCTATGTGACTGAGCTGGGCGGGATCGTGGCGGAGATTGAACCCTCCAGAGATCTGTCCGTGCTTTCCGCCCAGGCGGAAAGCAATGCAGTTCGCTGTCCTGATGCCGCTGCTGCGGAGAGAATGCTGGAGCGGCTGGATCAGGTGCGAGGGGAGGGCGACAGCCTGGGCGGAGTGGTGGTGATAGCTGCCACGGGCGTGCCTGCTGGCCTGGGCGAGCCGGTCTTCGACAAGCTGGACGCGGACCTCGCCAAGGCGCTCATGAGCATCGGAGCGGTCAAAGCGGTGGAGATAGGTGCTGGCCGCAGTTGCGCCGCAATGCGGGGAAGCGAGATGAACGATCCGCTCCTCCTACGGGATGGAATGGTCGAATTTGAGAGCAACAATGCTGGCGGCATCCTGGGCGGAATCTCCAGCGGAGCGCCCATTGTCTGCACAATATCGGTCAAGCCCACGCCCTCCATCGGCAAGCGGCAGCGGACAGTGGACCTCGTCCAGGGCGAAGAGGCGGAGATCGAGATCAAAGGCAGACACGACCCGGCGATCCCTCCCAGGATTGTGCCCGTGGCCGAGGCGATGGGCGCACTGGTGCTGGCCGATCACCTGCTGCGGCAGAGGGCGGCGAGGCTGTAATTTCCTGGCCGCCGCTATCAAACCTTTTCGGCAGCGTTCAGCTGTCTCGGATCATCAAAATAGGCCTGGACCTCTGGAGAGTACAAACCATGCTGAAAGAAAGCCTTTCTGAACTCTCGCCGGTATTCCGGGTCTTTTCTGCGCTCGTGGCTGTCGCTGAATATCGCCAGCCTGGCGTGAGGATATAACTCGCGCATCCATTTCCCCATCTGCTCAGAAAATACCTGATCAAATGCAGCAGACCAGATCATCACCTCTCCGTCATAGCTGGAACGGTTCAGCTGAATTTTCGTTACTGGTATCTTGCCGCCCTCATGGGCTTTGAGAAAATCTGCCAGGATGACCTTGATCCATTCATAGCCCAGACAGACCTTTTGAGCAGAGGCGGGATGGTAGCTTTCAAGATCATCTCCGACAAGCTCGTATACTCTCACCTTGACCTCCAGCTCCCTGGGTGCGTCAAGCATCCGGCGCACGAGGGGAAAATTATTGGCGGGATTAAGCCAGGCTGTAATGTAGGCCAGCTCTCCTTCAAGCGAAGGTGTGCCGCTCCTAATGCTTACGATTAGATTTTGAAGCTGCACATCTCCGGCGAGGCCTATTTTGTAGAGCATAAAGGCCAGAGACGCGGTATCGCTTCCATTCTGCATCAGGGAAAAATAGGAATTGGCCAGGCTCTCGTCGGATAGAAATGTCTCTTTCATGAATGTTGTGTTGTGCAGTGCCGCCAGATCGGGGGCGCCGCTGCACTCAATCATAGCTCTGGATACATGCTCGCCGTATCTGTCCAGGTACTGCTGAACCAGAAAGCCGCCGCCTGACCCTCCGTAGAGCATGATTCTGCCGTCTTCAGGCAGAAGCCCCTTTCTTTGCATATCCTGTCGAACTGCCTCGATGTCCTCCACCTGTTGCCGGGAGCCATAGAGCCTCAATGCCCGCGAATAATTCGTGGAGCCATCTTTGTTGAAGACCTCGGGAAAGAGGGTGGGACTCACGCCGCGGTTTCCCATGAGGACATAAGACTGCCCTCTCAGGATCTCTTCGAAGTACTCGAAGTCCGCGGAGCTGTTGATCATCCCCACCCTTTCCTGCTGGTTGTCGAAGAGCCAGAAGATCACATCCCTTCCAGAGGAAAATCCCGGCGAGAGGAGGTAAAAGGCGGTGAAGTTTCCCTGAGACGGATTGCCATGATCCAGAGGGATTTGCAGATAGTGATGGTGTTCATCCGGAGGCATCTCCTGGTAGAAATCGCCGGCATCCAGGCGGCTGGTCGGGACGGAGAAGAATTCATCGTACTCATGCCAGGCATACGCTCCTCCGGCTGCAACAATGATCAGGAGCAGTAGGATGCCGATACCGGCGGGATTCTTTTTTCTAGGCCGTCCAATGCCGATCTTCACAGGGCGATTGGTGAGAGGAGACGATATAAGGATTGCGGATTTTTTTGGGCGATTCGGGAGACTGCAGGGCGAGAATGACATAAGTCTGCGATATTGCGAAAAAAGAAAGATCTTCGGGCAAGCCCCCATGATACTTATGAATTTTGCAGATCTTCTTCCTCAAACAGGAATATCTCGTTGATAGTCGGCCTCCAAAGCCAGAGCGATCTTGTAAGCCAGCTTGAGGGAAGGGTTGTACTTTCCCGTCTCCAGAAAGAGAATGGTCTCCCTTCGCACCCCTACCAGGCGGGCCAGCTCTTCTTGAGTGAGTTTATGTCTTGCTAGCAGCTCTTTGATGCGCGTTTTCATGTTCACTCGATGTCTGCCCGGCTTCTGAAGATCAGCAGGAAGGCTATGGCGCTTGCCGCCATAGTATAAATGATAATCAGCAGGGCGGCTATTGTATAGCTATCAATCATTTTCAGGTATACGGCGATGAACAGTGCCAGTGCCAGGATACGGCTCACAAGATAGGAATATGCCTGGCTGAATGCGCCCAGCTTATTCGTCCTCTCGTCCTTTTCCGGCTGATCGCCCGCTCTCCAGCGGCGGACCAGAACTACGCCAATGGCAACCATTCCCGCAATCGCCAGGAAGAATGCATCATAGCCCAGGAAGGAAAGAAGCAGGCCTGCCATGACCTGGATGGAGCAGCCTCGGAGAGATCAAAGTCATAGGAGATCCGCTGGGCGAAGATGTCCAGATTGCGCCCGCCCTTCACAGCCAGCCAGCTAACGCCCAGCCTCTCATGCCTCTTCTCCGGGCCGACGATCTCAAAGCCCAGGGACTTGGCGGCAGCAAGCAGCCTCTCCTTGTCCTCTTCGCTCCGGCAGACGACATCGATATCCTTGGTGGCATCCTTGAGCCCAAATTCCAGCAAAACGGCTCCACCGATGAGCAGGGCCTCGACTCCATGTTCCAGAACCTGGCCGAGCTGCTCGAACAGCTCGTTAACCTCCTCTTGCCGGGAGATCCTGTCAGACCTTGATATCATAGAGATCTGTCCTGTTCAGCTTCTGGAGCGCTTCCTTTCTGGCATCCTGCGCGGCCGTGAGGTTCTGCTTGATCTGCAGGGCCCTGTCAAAGCAGGCTACCGCCTCGTCATATCTGCCCATCTTCGAGAGAGTTGTGCCCTTGTAGTACCAGGCCATGAAGTTAGATTGATTGCGAGCGATCACCCTGTCATAAATGGGCAGGGACTCGTTGTACAGCCCCATGCTCTGGGTGACTCCTGCGCTCTCCAGGTCGCGCTGGTCCTGCGTGGCCAATCCATCCGGGGTTTTATCGGGAACCGAGCCGACAAAGAGCAGGCCGATCATGATCAGAGCCAGCGCCCCGGCAAAGAGGACGCCATAGAGAACTCGTCCCAGAAAGCGGCTCCGGCTATTATCACTATTGAAAAGTGGTAAGGATGAAGCGATCCTATCCGGCCCGGCCAGCGACACTATCCCGGCAGCCGTCAGCAGGACTCCGGGGATGATCCAGCCTGTCCAGCCTATGCTTGCGTAAGAACTTGAGGCATAGCCAACCGGAAATCCGGCCAGTCCGCATAGAACTATCACCCAGCCTAAATTCGCCTTCTTCATGGGATAGAGCATAGAGGATACGGCTCCCGCCATCCCCAGCAGGATAAAGAGGATGGCTCCCGTCTCTGGTGAGATGAGGCGGCCTTCGATCCAGCTCCTGGGAATATGCGAAGAGACCGCAGAGATAATAAACCACAGAAGCCCGAGGCCGCCAATTAGGATGCCAAATAATCCTCCTATAACGCCCGTGATGGTCACGATTGCTCTTGCCATGCTGTCAACTCTCCTGCTATCCGGTCTTCTCCATATCAAAACGTGGTGAAGGCTTCTCTTCACTACTAACTCAATTATCAGATATTTAGCTTTTCATAGCTGCAGGTGCAGGGATGGCGGCAGTGGTCAAATGATCTTCTCTGCCAGCCAGAATAGAATCATCCCGGAAATTACCGTCCAGCCGAGTGATCTCGTCCTGAGGGCGACGAGAATGGTGGGAATAGCCACCAGCGATTTGGCTTGCACCAGTTCCAGATGGCGCGGGGTGCCGGAGAGAAATAGCTCCGAGAATACCAGAGCGCTCAAGATCGCCACCGGGATCATGTCCAGCCACTCGATGAGCCAGCACGGCAGCTCTCTTTGGGCCAGAAAGAATAGCGGAAGGTAGCGGGGAATGTAGGTGACAAGCCCCATGCCAGCAATCAGCAGCAGGTATTCAGTCTCCGCCATAGTGGCTCCTCCTTTTTCTCGCATATCTCTTGAGGGCAAATCCCGCTGTGGCGCCGAAGAGCGAAGCCATAATGACAAAGCTGTTTCCGGCAACGACAAATGATATGGCGATGGCCGCGGCTCCGGATACGATGGCCGTCAGAAGGTAAATCCTCCCTCTGAGCTGAAAGGTCAGCAGGCAGAGGAACATGGCAATCAGTGCGTAGTCGATCCCTAAGCTTCCGGCAAGAACGAACTGCCCGGCATAGCCACCGAAAGTTGTGCTGCCGATCCAGGCGAGATTGGATATCTGGTTGACCGCCAGAGCTTGATAGCGATGCCATCGTCCTTCCCTGAACTTGACCAGATTGATCGCGAAGCTCTCATCAGTGACGCCATAGGCAAAGAGGGAGAGGAATCCTCTGCTCTCACCGTGCAGATAAACCGCCAGGGACGAGCTCATCAGAAAATGCCTAAAATTGACGATGAATGTCGTGAGAATGATGGATAGGGGCGCAGCGGCACTGCTCAGCATGGCCACGGCGATAAACTGAGAGGATCCGGCATAGACCAGCACGGACATGAGGGCAATATCCAGCGGCCCCAATCCTGCCTTCTGGGCCAGGACTCCGAAGGCAAATCCGAGGGGAAGATAGCCCACGCATATAGGCCAGGCGGCTTTGAAGCCCTCCCGGAGAGTGCCGGATGGCGGGGGGCTCTTCAGCCCTTTCCGGTGATCATTTGAGGTTGTCGAGTCCTCTTGACTTGGCCCGGATCTCATAAGGAGCATCTTTTCCTTTTTGAGATATCCTTTTCGTCCTGCCAATTGCTCAGGGCTTTTATAGAGCCACTGATATAGTCTGGCGCATGGCCAAGGAGTTTAGAAACCTCATTGCTTTGGAAGAAGCCCTATCGATAGTTCAAAGCCGCCTTCCCTTTACAGCAGTCGAATCTGTGCCACTGCAGATGGCTCAAGGCCGCATCCTGGCCGAGAAGATCGTATCCTCTCTGGATGTTCCGGGATTTTCTCGCAGCTCCAAGGACGGATTTGCCGTGCAGTCTGAGGATACCCTGCAGGCAAGGGAAGACCGGCCTGTCAGTCTGCGTCTGGTTGGCACCGTGCCCATGGGGGCGCTCCCCAGCCTGCGCGTGGCCCAGGGCGAGGCGGCTGAGGTCTCCACCGGTTCCATGATGCCGCCTGGCGCAGACTCAGTGGTCATGGTTGAGTACAGTGAGCTGCAAGGGCATCGCGTCCTGATCCGAAGGCCGGTTTTTAGCAGTGAGAACGTACAGGCGGCGGGAAGCGATATCTCTTTTGGCGAAGCTGTTCTCTTTCCCGGCACAAAGCTCGCCGCGCGGGAGATTGGGGTCCTGGCAGCCCTTGGCCGGTCGGAAGCAAAAGTGCGCGGCCTTAAGGTGGCGGTGGCCTCGACCGGCAATGAGCTGGTGACGCCCGGCGAGGCTCTGGCTGCGGGCCAGATACACGACATCAATACTTACACAATATCTGCAGCTGTGGCCGACTGCGGTGCTCAGGCCGTTCCCTACGGCATCCTCCCTGATGAGGAGGAGTCAATGGCGTCGATGCTGCATAAGATGGCAGAGGAGTGCAGTATGGTTTTGGTGAGCGGCAGCACATCTGCAGGCGCCGGGGATATGATCTTCAGGGTATTTGAGGAGGTTGGCCAGCTGATATTTCACGGTGTGAACTTCAAGCCCGGAAAGCCCGCTGTCTTCGGCGTGATCAATGGCAAGCCCTGCCTGGGTCTGCCCGGCTATCCCACCAGCGCTCTTACCATATTCTCCTGCCTGGCCGCTCCCGTCATTCGTGCCGCTTTGGGCCAGGGGCATATCCAAAAGAAGGTGGCCGGCACTCTCTCCGGGCCGCTGCGATTCGATGGCCGGCGCCAGATGTTTGCCGTGGGCATATCGAAGGGGCTGGTCTATCCGGTGGATAAAGGAAGCGGCTCCATCACCACACTGGCCGGAGCGGATGGCATTATCGATGTCCCTCTGGGCGTCGAATATCTGGAGAAGGGCGAAAGGGTAGAGGTGGAGCTATTTGGCGAGATGAAGCCTGCCGATCTCGTGGTGGCGGGGGAGAATTCCCTTCTCTTGGAAAAGATGACCGAGAGCATGCCCCTGCGCATTCTGCTCCTGAATAACGGGTCGATGCGAGCCCGGCTCTTTCTGGAGGACGGAGTGGCAGACCTGGCTGCGGTCTGCGGGTCGGAAGTGGAGGTAGAGGGCATGACCCTCGTCGGATCATTTAAGAGAGAAATGGGCCTGGCATTCCGGGATGCTGATGTCCTATCTGACCTTGCCAGCCGGCGCATTGTGGGCTGGCATCGGGACTCTGCCCTGCATGCCCAATTTGAGCGGCACCTTCAGTCGATGGGTCTTGCTCATCCTCGCTACGTGCGTGCCGCCAGGACGCATTCTGCTGTTGCGGCTGCCGTTGCCTCTGGGCGGGGGGACGTGGGATTTGCAGAAAGACGGGCTGCAGAGGAAGCTGGCCTTAGCTTTAAGCTGCTTTGGCAGGATGATGTCCGCCTGCTGGCCAGGCCGGAGGGTGTCGATAGCGTTCCTCTTAGGTCCTTTGTTACGGCTGTCTCTCAGGCGAGAGAGGCTTGAAGATCCTCATTCTTCTCTCGTAATAGCTGAGGGGATGTCTTATCTTGCGGCAGAGTTCGTCTTCCCCCGGACAGTTGCCGTAGGTGGCCATAGTGGCACAGGCAGGAGGCTTGTAGCTCGTGCCCGAAGCTCCTGCGATGTGCTCTACCTGGTAGCGCGTTCTCTCCTCATCATAATCCGGGCTGGTGCTAAAGAGGGATATGACCTCCTCAGCAGTCATATTGATCTGCAGGAGAAAGCTGACCAGAGCAAAGCGAGCGCTGTGGGCCAGGTTGTTGCCTTTGGCAACGCTTTTTAACATACTCTTGATGCAGGGCGGAAAGGCACCTTCGTTAACTGCACCTAGGTCAACTCTATCCCGTGCTCTGATTCTCTCAAGCTGCTCTTTGAGCGGCTGCAGGTATTCCTGGAGTGAGGCGCAGGTCTCTTCGTCCGCAGGAATGGGCAGGCCTTTCATGATCTTTTCCCGGGCTGCTTCCTCCATGATTCGCATCAGCTCCTCTCTGGTGATTGTGAGGTATCCCTGCATCAGGTCGCGATTGGTCAGCTTCCATTTTGGGCTGTGCATGCGGTGAGCCGCTCGGATGTACTCGGAAAAGTGAATCTTGTAGGGTCCCGGTCCCTGGGGATGCAGCCCCAGGTCGTTGGCTATGGCATCAAGCCCTTCCTTTTCTTTCTGCATCATTCTAAAGGCCAGCTTTGCCTCAGCCAGAGCGTAACGGCGCAGCAGAATGGAATCATCAAGGCATGAGACCATGATTCTTGCCAGAGGATATGAGAGGAGTTCAGCCAATTGCTCAGCCTGGGTGTTGGTTGCGGTCTCTGTGATAGTACCGCTCATGGCATCAGAGACTCTCTGCGCAGCGCGGCTGCGCACCCCCCTAAAAATGGTTTTGCCGAGAAGGCTTTCCAGAGAGTAGCCGGCTTCTCGCACCTCTTTAGCGGCCGCTTCGGTAAAAGGATAGTCTGAGATCCTCATTCTTGTTCGATTCGTGGAGCCAAGAGGTAATTGATCTCCACATGCTGGCCGAGCTTGAGATGGATGCGTAGCGGATAGTCTATTCCCATCTCCAGTGTTACCTCGCTTGCTTTGCTTATGGACTTGGACATGTCTTCCAGATAGTCCAGAGAGAAGAGGCTTCTGGCCTCGCCGGGCTTCATTCCGAGCAGCTCCGTGCTGGGGATCTTCAGCCTGAGCGAATCGATGTCTCCTTTGGCTTCCATGTAGAAGCCTTCGTCCGAGACCCCAAGTATTACATGATCGCTTACCTTTTCGGCAGCTTTTACCGCCCGGCGCAGCTCCACTCCTGGCAGCGTCACGTGAGCCGGCAGATCCAGTTCTGGTATGCGCGGCTCTTTGCGGATGGCAGTGGGGTCGATCAGGCTTAAGGTGTAAGAGAGAGATCCCACTGCTATCTTCAGCTTGTGGCTCTCTTCTTCCAGTTCCAGTTGGACGTTCTCGCCTTTATCTGCCATGCTCAGCACATCGCTGAGGCGGACCAAGTCGATGCCTATCTCGCAAGCTTCGGCTTTGAAGTATTCGAATGCCTGGCTACCGATTTGAAGCGATACCATAGCTACGTTTGCCGGATCTACAGCCTTCAGCTCCAGGCCGTTTTCCGATATTGAGAACTTGACCTCATCCACCAGAGAAGAGACTGAATCGATTGCATCGCGAAGAGTCTCTGCATTGATTACTGCCTTGAACATTCCTTGAGCCTCATCCATCAGAACCGTTTTATATTTAATATAGTTGATGCCTAGTCATATTCTCGCCATGTTCTGTTGCATTTGGTGCAGCGGAAGAACCGGACTTCGCTCTCATCAGCAGAACGGAGTTGCCGAAGCCACCAGTATGCGACGTTATTGCCGCATTCCGGACATTTACAATTGGTGGTGGGCAGGCCCGATGACTCTTGTTCCAATACGGGAACGACGCGATCCAGTTGCTTGGTCTTGCTGAGCATAGACTCGCCCGAGGTCTTTGGGATCTTGTGGCCGCACTTTCTGCAGACCATCATGCCGTCCTTGGGCATCATCATGCTCTTGCATTGGGGACAGAATTCCATTGGCATAAGGTAGACCACTCGTCATATTAATGTTTCCCGGCATGCTTAGGGAAATTGAGGCACGAAATGAGCACAGCGATTAATGTAATCTGTCTGGATCGTCCGGGAATGCTGCGCGACATCGCAGGAACTGTGGCCAAGAGGGGAGGCAACATAGTCTACACTCAACAGTTTGTTGTGGAGAGAGGCATGAACCAGGGCAAGGCTTCGGTTTATATGGAGATCGACTGTCCGTCAGAGGATGTTTCGGGAATTGTGGAGGAGCTGCATGATTTGAAATCCATCCTTGAGGTCTCCATTCACAAGCCGTTCGAGAAGATATATGGCTCTCGAGTGATAATCATTGGCGGTGGCGCCCAGGTGGCTCAGGTCGCGGTGGGTGCGGTAAGCGAAGCTGACCGGCATAATCTCAGGGGTGAGCGAATAAGCGTGGACACCATTCCCCTGGTGGGAGAGGATGCTATTGCCGATGCAGTGAGTGCGGTGCGCCGGCTGCCGCGCGCCGGCATCCTGGTATTGGCCGGGGCTCTCATGGGCGGACGTATCACCGAGGAGATGAAAAAGCTACAGGCTGAAGGCATACCGGTTATTGCACTGAGGATGGCAGGCTCCGTTCCGGAACAGGCGGATCTGGTTGTAACCGACCCCATTCAAGCCGGTACCTTCGCAGTGATGCATATCGCCAGCACAGCGGTATTCAATATCTGTCGGGTGCAGGGCAGGGTGTTTTAGCTCTTGATGATCTCGGTGAGATCTACAAGCTTCTCGCCGGAGAATAGCTCATCTACGGTGTAGAACCTGTCATCTGCCTGAAGAACCGGCGCTGTGAGCGTGAATACACCGTTTATGCGCAGCTCCGTAAGGGCCTCGGGTGTGCTCATATCCTGGTTCTCAAATGAGATGCCTGCCTTTGCCAGCGCTGCTTTGAGCTGCTGGCATTTCGGGCAGGTCTGCGTTGAATATACTATTAACTTCAATTCTATACCTCCTGATATTCAGCGCAGTGCTCGCGGATAGGATTTCCCTGCGTAGGTAGCATATCCTTTCTCTACGGCTTTTTCGGCACACTCCGAGCAGCAGGAGAAGTTGGCCATGTACTCAATGCCATCCATCTCATGCTCAAAGACGTTGTTGCAAGAGAATCCCGACGTCCTCCTGAAATCAAAGCCCTTGCAGAACTCGTCCTGTTCCGCCTGAGCGGGGCGCTCCACGACGACCCAGTCTCGGGGAAGAAGCACGGGCAGCGTGGCCAGGTTCATGCCGCATCCGCAGGGGCCATAAACATCTTCCAGATCTTTGTATATAATTGCCTTGCATACCAGCTCGCTCATCATCAGCTCCTCTCTGAAGGTTAACGGTTGAACCAAGATTGCGGTCATTGTAGATATAGTTGATCTGAGCCGCGTGAAAGCAATCAAAGGGGGTACGATTCATCCCAACCGTTGAAGGGGGCGGGTCTTGACAACCCCTTTGCTCCAACGCTATGACATTTCCCATCCGCTTTTTAGATTTTTCCTATTTCCAGGCTTTATTTTTCAAATAAACCTATAATGTTAGTGCGATTTTTTAATAGGATTTATTAATGGATAGCTTTGCCTAACAAAAATTATATATGGAATTGCAGGATGATAGGATGATTATTCTGGCTTGTAGCACTCGGAGGAATAAGCTTTTTCTCTTCTGGCTGCAAAATCTGGATTTATGAGGTGTATGAAGAATGCCGATACTTCCCGTTGCCCCGGTGAGCAGACTCATCCGCGAGGCTGGGGCCAATAGAGTGAGCGAAGGCGCGAGGGATGCGCTGGCAGAGGTTCTGGAGAGCTATGGCTTGGAGGTAGCCCGTGAAGCAGTCGGTTGGGCCAACCATGCCAAGAGAAAGACTGTCAAGTCTGAGGACATCAGAGAGGCAGTCAAAAGAGTTAAACCACCCCTGGTCTCTGAAAGGTAGATCAATGGCATTAGATTACCGTGCTTTGGGACTGATATGCGGAATTGAGATTCACCAGCAGCTGGATACCGCCTGCAAGCTCTTCTGTGGTTGCCCCACCAGGCATAGGGAGGTAGAGGAGTCCAATTTCGAGTTCTTCCGGTATCTGCGACCCTCGCGAAGCGAGCTGGGCGAGATAGATCGAGCCGCTCTGGAGGAGGTTCTTGTTACGAGGCGTTTTCACTACAAGTCCTATGACACTACCTGTCTGGTAGAGGCTGATGAGGAGCCGCCCCGGGAGATAAATTCTGAGGCACTGGAGGTATCTCTGGTCATCGCCAGGCTGCTGAATATGAAGATCGTGGATGAGCTGCACACTATGCGCAAGATGGTGATTGACGGGTCGAATACCTCTGGCTTTCAGCGCACCGGTTATGTAGGCTCAGACGGCTACATCGAGACGGCAGAAGGCGCGGTGGGCATAAGCATCCTCAGCCTGGAGGAGGAAGCGGCGCGCATCATTGAGGATCGGGGAGACAGTGTGGTCTATTCCTTGGACCGGCTGGGAATACCTCTGGTGGAGATCGGGACTGCTCCGGATATAGTCTCTCCTGCCCATGCCAGGGAAGTCGCATCTTATCTGGGAATGATCCTGCGTTCTACCGGTCGGGTGAAGAGAGGCCTTGGCACCATCCGCCAGGATGTCAACGTCTCTATCAAAGGTGGAGCGCGGGTGGAGATCAAAGGCGTACAGGCCCTCAACCTGGTAGATAAGGTGGTGGAGTATGAGGCTCTTCGTCAGGTGCATCTGCTGGAGATCAGAGATGAGCTGGTCCGTCGCGGGGCTTCGGTTGAAGGTTCCATCAGGGATGTATCTGATCTGTTTGCGAAAACCGGCTCCAAGGTTCTGGTCCGTTCCCTCAAGAGCGGCGGCGTTGTCCTGGCTTGTCGGCTGGCGGGTTTTGCCGGCCTGGTTGGCCGGGAGATTCAGCCCGATCGGCGGCTCGGTTCAGAGATGTCAGACCGGGCCAAGAGGGCAGGCGTGGGCGGGATCTTTCATACCGATGAGCTGCCCGCTTATGGAGTAACCGCAGAGGAGGTCCAGGCCGTTCGCAGTCTTCTGGCTGCCGCCGAGGGCGACGCAGTGATAATGGTCACAGGCCCGCGGGAAAGGGCAGAAAAAGCCCTTCAAGCGGTGCAGGTTCGAGCCAGTGAGGCTCTGTCCTTCGTGCCCGAGGAGACGCGCCGCGCTCTGCCGAGCGGCTGCTCAGAGTACATGCGGCCCCTGCCTGGCTCAGCTCGCATGTATCCGGAGACCGATGTGCCTGCGGTGGCGATCACTGCCCAGATGCTGGCCGGACTGAAGATGCCCGAGCTGTTCGCGGACAGGTCTAAGCGCTTCCAGCAGCAGTACAACCTCTCAGCAGAGCTGTCTCGTGTAATGGCATCGTCACCCAACTATCCCCTCTTTGAAGAGATCATGAAGACCGGTCTTCCCGCCTCCATCGTCGTCCGGGCTCTGGAGACCATTCCCATTGAGCTGGCCAGAGAGGGCGCCCTGGTCTCCAATCTGACTGAGCAGCATTATCGGGATTGCCTGGCAATGGTCGGCAAAGGCAGCGTGGCCAAGGAGGGACTGACCGATCTGCTGCGCACTCTGGCCGCACATCCGCAAATGACTGCTTCTGAAGCCGCAGCATCTGCTGGCCTCGCAGGAGTCGATGAGGCAGAGGTGATCAAAGCCGTTCAGGCGATAGTGAGAAGCAAGGTTGATCTTGTGCGAAGCAAAGGCGAGAGGGCTGTTGCGCCACTCATGGGGCTGGTCATGAAGGAGCTGAGGGGCAAAGCTGACGGCAGCATTGTGAGCGCCATATTGAAGAAGGAAATACAAAATATCCTCCAGCAGTGAGCCCCGAAAAGCCAGATATGCTCCTCTGGGAGGAGACTCTCTTCAAGGACAGGGATCTGTTTGAGTTAGATCACCTGCCCGAACACTTTTTGCACCGGGAGGATCAGATGAACAGCCTCAAATTCTGTATCCGCCCGGCCTTGCAGGGAGGCCGTCCCGTCAATGCCCTTTGCCTCGGCCCGCCAGGCACAGGCAAGACCACGGCTCTGCTCAAGCTCTTCGAGGAGATCGAAGCGCATTCTTCAAAGGTGATTCCCGTCCATGTCAATTGCCAGATGGACTCTACCCGATATTCCGTATTCTACCAGATCTACAGAAAGGTCTTCGATCATTTTCCACCTTCCAGCGGCATATCCTTCAAACGCATCTTCGAGAAGGTAGCTGCAGCCGCAGTCGAGCAGGATAAGGTGCTGGTGGTGGCCCTGGACGACATCAATTACCTGTTTCACGAAAAAGAGGTGGACCATGTCCTGTACTCCCTCTTGCGGGCCCATGAGACCTGCCCCGGCGCCAGGATGGGCGTGATCGGAGTGATGAGCGAGCTGGCGCTTAACTACGTTCTCGATCCGCGCGTGGTTTCGGTCTTCCAGCCGGAGGAGATCATATTTCCTCTCTACACCCGATCGGAGATTCGGGACATACTGAGCCGCAGGGGGCAGATGGGATTCTATCCCGGTGTTATGGATGATGCTGTCCTGGAGGAGGTTGTGGACTGCACTGAGAGGTCTGGAGACCTGCGGGTGGGAATTGATCTTCTCAAGAGGTCCGGCCTGTCCGCGGAAAAGCGTGCCTCTAAGAGGATCTCTCTGGATGATGTGGCAGGCTCTTGCGATCGTTCCCGCCTGATTCATCTCACCTATGCCCTGAAGTCCCTCAAGGACGATGAGTTGCTTGTGCTGCGACTTGCTGCTGAGCAAAAGAGCTGGCGCGCAGGGGATCTATTTGTTCGCTTTCATGAAGAGACGGATGCGGGATATACTCGTTTTCATGAAATCCTCAATAAGCTCGACTCCATCCGGCTCATAAATGCCGATTTTACCGGATCCGGGGAGCGGGGGCGAAGTCGCGTCATCAGCGTGCGCTATGATCCTGAGGAGATCATGAGCAGGCTTAGCTCATGATATCATTGCATCTAGCTTCCTTTTATCAATATTGCATAAGCTATCTATATTTATATTATTACTTAATCGGTACTCTATATAGATTCTATACGCAAGGGCTTTAACGGGTTAAAGTGTTCTGCATGACATATGGATCGGCCGAGAATAAAGATGTCTCGAAAATACAGCGAGCACTCCGTGGAGGCCCTGCTATTTGTGTCAGCCATCGCTTCGATCCTCATTATGCTTCTCATATTCTACTTCCTCATTCACGAAAGCCTTCCTGCGTTTTCGCAGCTTGGTGTCTTTTCGCTGTTAATGGGCTCAAAATGGCATCCTTCCGGCGACATCTATGGATTGATGCCTATCGTCGCCACATCGATTATCGTCACCATTCTGGCCCTCTTCATCAATATCCTCATAGGCTTTCCTCTGGCCATCTACCTGGCGGAACTGGCTGGTCCCAGAAGCCAGGCCGTATTAAAACCGTCTATTGAGCTTCTGGCGGGCGTCCCATCCATTGTCTACGGTTTCTTAGGGGTGATAATTCTCGTAACCTATCTTCAGGACAGCTTCGATCTGCTCACCGGCAGATCTATTCTGGCTGGATCGATGCTTCTTGGTGTCATGTTCATTCCCCGCCTTACCACCATCTGTGAGGATTCTCTTCGAGCAGTTCCCAGCGAATTCAAAGAGGGCTCTCTCGCATTGGGGGCCAATCGCTGGCAGACTATGAGAAATGTGACCATACCAGCAGCGTCTTCTGGAATCACAGCCGCCGTTCTGCTTAACATCGGCAGCATAATCGGGGAGACCATGGCCGTGCTCCTCGTGGTGGGAAACGTTGCCAGGCTCTCCTCCCCTCTGTATGATATATTTGATCAGGGCGCGTCCTTCACCTCGATCATCGCCGGGGAGATGGGCGAGGTTGCCAGAGGATCTATGCACTATCATGTCCTCTTTGCGGTAGGCTTTGTTCTTCTCATTGTGGTCACCATATTCAGTCTGATCGCAGATTATGCTCGCATTCGCATCAAACGAAAATTCGGAGGATACTGAAGTGAATACAAGGCATGCTCTGTGGGCATCTCTTGCCATATCGGTGTTCCTTTTCGTCACTTCGCTCGCATGCCTCATTCTTCAACCCGACCTTGAGCGGCTCGCCCCCCTCTGGCAGGCCTGCCTTTTTGCAATCCTGCTGCTGATTGTCGCATCTTATCTTTTCTCAGGGGCAGTCTCCCTCAAGACTGCTCCCGTCCTTGTGCTGGACACGCTCATCAGTTCTGCCATCCTCTATCTGTCCTATTCCGGGACGCTTCAGGTGGGTTTTATCATCCGTCGGCCTCTCGGGGTGGGTGCGTCCTTCGATTATGCTTTTATCCTTCCTCTTCTGATCTTTTTTGCCAGTTTGCTGTGCCTAAAAGATGCTATTAATATTCTCTACAATTTCAGCGCTAGGGGCCGAGAGGTTCTGGTATTCCTGGCAGTCAGGCTTTCGGCAGTGCTGTCGCTTCTCCTCCTGGGCGGAATACTCTTCATCATAATCTACAAAGGCATCGGTGTCATCAGCTGGGATTTTCTGGCCACGCCCCACAGGCGCCTGGGCCAGATGGGCGGCATCAGCACAGCTATCTTGGGTTCTTTATGGATGGTTTTGGGTGCTATGATCATATCTTCGCCCCTTGGCATCGGTGCGGCCATCTATCTCAATGAGTACTCCAAGAGCCAGAGGCTCAACCGCATCATCACCATCGCCGTGAGCTGTCTAAACGGTGTTCCTTCTGTGGTCTTCGGGCTCTTCGGGCTGGCTTTTCTGGTGACGTACTTCGGCGTTTCTCTTCTCTCCGGCTCCATAATCCTGGGGCTGATAAATATCCCTACCATAATTCTGACCTGCCAGGAGTCCCTGAAGAGCGTCCCCAACTCCTTGCGGGAGGGAAGCATGGCCCTGGGGGCTACCAAGTGGCAGACCATAAGAAAGGTGGTCTTGCCCTCGGCTGCGCCCGGCATACTGACCGGCGTGATTATCGGAGTGGCCAAGGCCTCAGGAGAGACGGCACCGATCATGTGGACGGCCGTGACCTTTACGGCAACGCCTGTGCAGATGATCTATGGCATTATTCCTAATGTATTCCAACCAGTCAATAACCTGGATTACCATCTTCTTAATTTGATCTATTTTCTGGGGGCATGGGACGTGGAGGCCAGGGCCTGGGGTACGGCTCTGGTGCTCATTGCCCTGGTGCTCGGCACCAATATGCTGGCCATAGTAGTGCGAAACCACTATAGAAAGAAGATATCCTGGTAGGATGGTTATCCGATCGGGATCGAAATGGGAGATGCCGTTGAGGTAGCGATTAATATCGTGAAGCAGTGTTATCTTCCCGGCAATGGCAGAATTTGCCGGAAATGGGCTTTGATATTGCTTTTTTGCCTAAGGGGCTTCAAAGGCAGGGCGCAACTCCCTGTTCTCTCCTTGCGGCAAAGTCTTTCATCGCTTTGTTGAGCATATCATGGATTCTGGAGACTTCATCTTTCTTAAGGTCATGAGGCATTAACGGCAGGGCGAGCATCATGGCAACATCCAGCTGCACTGAGTTGCTTGAACTGCAGCTATTCATCATCATCAGGGCTTTTTCCCGAATGGCTTCGATGCAGCTATGCATTCTCTTCATCTCATCATCACCTTCGGGCATTCCCTTTCCTTTCATCTCCCAGCCGCTGAGGACTGAATTGATCAAGCTGGATCTCAGGTCTTCTGCGATATTGACCATCCTCAGCAGATCCAGTGTCAGACCCAGCTTCAGGGATCTGATCTCGCCCATTCTGGCGGCCAGCCCTTCCCTCTCTAAAATTGCATCATAGTATCCCAGAAGGCCGAGCACGTTCACGCTCTTTTCCTTTCCCTCACATCTGAATTCTTCAAGCATCCTCTTTCTCCTGTTTATCATGGATAAGGCAAACGGCTCATCCCATCCTTGGGGCGATCTCTCAGGCCCCACCTTTTAATAAGGGGTCTAGGGCTTGAATTCTCTGCCTATTCCGGGAGATGAGGCGCTTGACATTAAATCCTTTCAAGTTATTCGTTCAATATATTCTTTCTCTAATTAAAACAAATATCTCTATTTTGTGAATATATTCTATATAGCATGTAATCCAAATCAAGACGGATAATTTCGCCAATCAATCGCAACCCGTCATAATTTTGTGGATCAATATCTCAACTGGTCGATCTAATTCAGGAAATAATGAAAATAGGTTATATAGTTTACTTTATTGTAATATACCGCCAAACGGATCTATATTTTATTTGGCTTAACTTTACATATAATTCTTGCTTTCCATTCGCCGGTGAATTTGTTGAGGAAGCTACTGAGTATTCTAATAATCGCTTTGATCATGGGTGCAATCGGCACCTCTATGGTCATGGCCAAGGAGACCGTTCGCGTCTCTGGATCGACAACCGTTTTGCCTCTGGCCGAAGGCGGAGCCGAGGTCTTCAACGGTGATCAGTCCGATTTCCAGGCGCTGATAACCGGCGGCGGCACAGGTGTGGGCATGAAGAATATTGCTGAGGGCAATTCCGATATAGCATTGGCCTCCCGCGAGGTTACTTCTGAAGAGATCAGCAATTTTGGGGATAAGTTTCAGGAGAATCTGGTAGGCTACGACGGCATAGTAATCGGTGTGAGCAAACAGATCTATGATGCGGGTGTGACATCTCTTACCAAGGATCAGGTCAAGAAGATCTACTCCGGAGAGGTCACCAACTGGAAGGAGCTGGGCGGCCCGGATTCGGAGATACTGGTTGTTGCCCGTGAGCAGGGCTCCGGCACCAGGGATACCTTCAATGAAGATGTAATGGATGATAAGAAGGCCGAGACGCCCGGGGTAAGCACAGTCGCCGGCAGCAACGCCGAGGTCAGAACCGCCATTACGGGCAGCAATAAGGCCATAGGGTATCTTGGATTCTCCTATGCCGAGGACGGAGCCATCGGCGCCATAACTCTGGACGGCGTCAAGCCAACGGCAGAGACCATCAAGGACGGTAGCTACGAGCTCGCTCGAAAATTATACTTCTACACCTTTGGCGATGCCTCGCCGGGCGCCCAGGCATTTATCGATTTCATGATTGGGGCTGATGGCCAGAAGGTAGCGGAAGAGTACGGTTTCGTGCCACTTTAATAGATCAATTCTGGTTCATTTTTTTTGTTTTTAATCCTGGTGTGTAGTCCTGGCTATTTTGTCCTGCTTTTTTGCTAGCCCTCATATTCATACTCATCCAATCCATCGGTTGTCATGGTAATCAGGAAGTAGGCCAGGCAATCCATCTGAAAGCGGCTTTCATCCTGGGGCAGACTGACTCCTGTGATGCTGCAAATCTGCTCTACTTCCTCTATTTCACCCATCATGCTGCGCAGCCATATAAAGAGCATTATCCGCAGGTCTTGCAGCCTCTCTGCATCCGTGGTAAGGCTTTCGATCTTCTCTTTCACCAGGGGATCATTTTTCTTTTCTTGAAGAATCTGCACAAATTTCGCAGTTCCCCGGCAATCTGAGTAGAAGCTGATAATCTCCTCTGACTTGGCAGGGTCATTGATCATGGGAAAGGTTCGGCAGACACGGGGCCTGTGGCTGTAGACTTTGCACCTTCTTGCCTGCTCGTCAAGAAGGCAGCAGTTTCTGTCCAGCCCGATGCTCTTCAGGATCCTGTATCCCGGATTCTTTCCCGGGTCCGGCTCTGTAAACCTGGCCCTGGCCAGGGATGGGCTGATTTGAAGTGCTCTGGCAATCTCCTTTATATCCGCGCTATCGACCAGCGCGTAGCCTTCCCCCCGGCAGCATTCTCCGCAATTCTCGCAGCGGAAGATGATCTGGGCGGCGATCTGGGGGAAGAGAGTCTCTGGAATCTCGCTGGATAGCCACTGCATAAATGATTCTTTATCCATCCAATCAGGCTCCTGCCATCGCCTGGTATAAGTTCCATGCCCCAGTGGCCACAAAGCTCACTGCTACGGCACCCAGGATCAGCCCCATGATTCTTGTCATGACCATTATTCCTGTGATTCCCAGGGCCCGATCGATGTACTGGGAGAATTTGAGGATGAAGAAGGTGGCCAGGAACGTCAGACTGATCGCGAGCAGCACCAGGCCTTTCTTTGTCAGGCTGTCTGCTGCGCCCATCAAAACCACAACGGTGGTTATCGCCCCAGGACCGGTGAGCAGAGGTATGGCCAGGGGAAATATGGAGACATCCTCTCGCGAATTGGCATCCATCAGCTCTGCCTCAGTGACCTTGCTCTGCCTGCGGACTCCGCGAAGCATGTCTATGGCCACCAGAAAGAGCAGAATGCCGCCGGCCACTCGCAGGCTGTCCACGGTGATGCCGAATATGCGCAATACTGCGTCTCCGGCCAAGGAGAAGAGAATGGCAATGGCAAAGGCGACCAGGGTTGTGCGCCGGTAGATGCGCGTCCTCTCATTTGAGTTCAGGCTGCTGGTGAGCGTGACATAGACCAGGGTGGCCTCGATCGGGTTGACTATGACGAATATGGTGGTGAAGGCATATACAAAGTGGATCAATAATTCGCCAGTCTCCATGCTCTTTCATCCGTTGGTCTGAGTTATGTCGAAGTTATATCTTTAGAGCCATAGCTTATCAGGATTATGAAGGAATGCCATTTTATAGTTTCGAGGTTTGTACGAAGAGTATGCAAGGGCAGCTGCCAAATATCCTTCTCACATTGTTGGTGTTCATATTGTTGGCCAATTGCGCGAATGCCGCCATCTCCGTCAACCCGGGTGAGCGAATCCAGTCGGCTGTAGATGCTGCAAAATCCGGGGAGACCATTGAGATCTCAAGCGGCACCTATGATGAGAGCCTGATTATCGACCGGTCGCTCATCCTCAAAGGCATCAGCTCCGGGGCAGATCTGCCATGCGTGCAATCGGATAGCGGGCCTGCAATAACCCTCAAGGCAAAGGGTGTGATTGTGGAAGGCCTCTGGGCTAAGAGTTCAAGCGGCTGGAGTGGTGATGCGGGAATAATGGTGCTCTCCGATGATAATATCATTCGCAACTGTATGGCCAGCGGCAGCGGCAATGTGGGCATTCTCCTCGATGAGTGCCGCAATAATACCGTCTCTGGTTGCGTTGTTCAGGGGAACGGCAACGTGGGACTATTGCTGGAGAATTGCAGCCATAATCTTCTGCAACGGAATAAGATAAGCAAAAACCGCTACGGCTGCAAGCTGGTTAGCAGCCGGGACAACCAGATTATCGAGAATTCTTTCTTGGAGAACAGAAATGATGCCATATGTCTGCAGGATAGCCATGCAAATCTCATCGAGGGGAATAGTGCCACAGGAAGCGATGGCGCCCTGACGATTGATAGCGGCCGTGACAACATCGTTCGAAAGAACGATTTTATTGGAAATAATAAAGGAATCTATTTGACTTATCTTGGTACTGGCAGCGAAACATCGTCGAAAAAGGGCAAAAGTGTAGTTATCTCCTATAACAGCATGCCGTCTTCGGAGGCCGTTTCCACCAATAATTCCATCTATTTGAACAATCTCTATAACGAGAAGAATGCCCGCGATGACAGCCTCAATAACTGGGATAACGGCAAGTTGGGCAACAACTATAGCGATTTTAATGATCCTGCGGAAGGATGCAAGGGCAAAAAGATCTGCGACCAGGAGCTGTCCATTCCAGGCGGGCCCAGCGTAGACCGATACCCGCAGGCGTCTCCAGTTGCGGTTGCCGGTCGGATCACGGGCTCGGGTGGAGCGGTCTTGCAGCTCTCTGCCAAGAGCTACCTTCCTGGCAGCCGGATGGATCTGAACTTCACAGCGCCGGTCGGCCAGGAGGTTTGGGTGAGGCAGACCCCGCTTGCAGCCTCGGGTGGGAATAATTCCCAGGAAGATCTTTATCTGGGACAGAATTACTCAGGGGATGCCTGGCTTACTGCTCCTGCAGAGATCGGGTCTTATCAGCTGGACATGCTCGATAAAAACGGCAGTAAGGTTCTGTCTGTGCCCTATAGCGTGGCGATGCCCAGCATCTTTGCAACTCCTGCATCGGTTTATACCTGCGAGAAGATCACCGTCTCCTTCCAGGGGGCTTTCGGCCGGAGTGATGACTGGATCGGCATGTACCGGGACGGCTCCTCAGCGGTCTCTGAGAGGCAGATGTTGGGAAGCCGTGACCAGGGCAATGTCACCTTCTCAGCAAGTGACGCCGGAAGCTATCTCTTCAAGATGTTTTCCGGCCAATCAGATCTCCCTCTGGCTTCAACCGATACCGTTGAGGTGAAAGCCACTGCCGGCAAGAAGGTGATTGCTGAACCCTCTCGAGTGGCTCCGGGCGGAACGGTTACCATTACCTTCTGGGGAGCAGGCCCGGCCAGTGTGATCGGCATGTATGGTATGACCAGGCCGGACAGGTTTGATCTGGGGAAGGTATCAACCGGAGGGAGAAGCTGCGGAACCATGGTCAGGCGGCTTCCCACCACACCCGGCCAGTACGACTTCCGCCTCTTTCAGGATGATGTTAATCGGCCGCTTCTCGCCCAGAGCAATGTGGTGACCGTGGCCTAGCCAGGAGGTTTTGCTCCTGTCTTTTTTGCAGCAGGATTATCCGCAAGGATTACCGCTTTAAGGCAAGAGCGCGAATGGAGGTAGCATGGATCTTGAGACCAAAGCCCTTCTGCTCTCTGTGGGCAGTGTGCAGCTGGCCGGTCCCCAAGAGGAGGGCCGCCCCTCCACCGCCGGTCCAAGTGCCGGGGGCCAGTCCATCTTTTTCCAGTCCGGCTCCCGCCTGGTCCGTCTATCGGTAGTGGAAAGCTCGCCACTCCATCTTATAAGCCTAGGGCAGGGCGTGGCTCTGATCAAGGACGCTCTGGAGGTCGCCCGCGGCCGGCTGGTAAAGCCGCTCCTCCACTGCCCGGATCAGGCTTACATCACCGTTTCGGAGCGGTGCATCTTTGACTGCAAGTTCTGCGCCGTGCCCAAATTGATGGGGGGGATAAAAACCGGAGAGACGGTCCTGCGGATGGTGGAGGAAGCAGCCCAGACTGGCCAGTTGCGGGCCATCTCTCTGACCAGCGGGGTGGAAGTGTCCCCTCAGGCGGAAGCTAGGAAGGTGGCTGGAATCGTCAGGGATCTCAAGCGTTTTGATGTCCCAGTGGGCGTTTCCATCAGTCCCTTTCCCGGCGTAAACCAGCTTCTAAAAGACGCCGGCGCGGATGAGGTCAAGTACAACCTGGAGTGCGTAGACCCGGAGATCTTTTCGCGCGTCTGTCCTGGCATCTCTTATCAGGAGATCATGGATGCCCTGGAGGAAGCGGTGGGCATTTTCGGCAGGAACCGGGTCTTTACCAATATCATCATCGGCCTTGGCGAGTCGGACGACCTTCTGCGCCGCAGCATCGATGAGCTGACCGGGATGGGTGTCATTCCGGTCTTGCGGGCGGTCTTTGCTCATCCTCTGCGGCAGGGGGAGGTGCAGATGGACCGGCCTTCGGCCCAGAGGCTCCTGGAGCTGGCGCGTTACCTGAAGAAGGCGCTGGAGAAGAATGGTCTGGACGGAGGCGAGGCTCTCACCGGCTGCTACCGCTGCACGGGTTGCGACCTTGCGCCGGGCGTTGATCTTTAGCTTTGGGCTTAAGGGCGCTCAGAACTCAATATCCTCATCACAAAATCAGACAGGCCGGATCATCATTGCGCCTAGACCATGTGGTCGGTATAAGGTAAAAATGTAGCTGCTCATGCTTCTTCAATCTCGATTAGGTGCGGCCTAAAAAGGCAAGCAAATTATAAAATTAATTGGGGAATGAATCCCCGATAATGCTCTTGGCAATGCTCCTAATGGATTTAGTTCTTGCAGCTTCCGTCTCTCCGCGGGCCGGAGCCGTCCTGTGAGCCCTGGGCGCTGCCATTCTGGCCGTTACCGTTCTTTCTGCCGCTTCCATCCTGGGCCCCGTTCAGCTTGCAGTTCTGTCCCTGGCATGCTCCTGCCTGGCAGTTCTCTTGATTGCAGGATCCTTGATTTCCGCAGCCATTGATGCAGTTTTCATTGCCGCATCCTGTGCCTGCAGACGGGCCATTTCCATTCTGTGCTGCCAGAGCAAAGCCGGACAGCAGGCATAATGCTGCCAGCGAAACTAACAATTTCATGTATCTCATCTTTCTAACCTCCACCTGTTTTTTTGTCCTTTTCTGAGTCGAGATCGCTCCCACGGAGCCGTTCTCGCAAACAATTCTCTTATCTGAACGATATTTATTCTTTTCGGTAATCGTCGAAGTTCATAATGGTTCTAAATGCAAAGCAATCGTTTTTAAAGGTTCTATTCTCGACAATCAGTCATAAAATGGTTTAAAATTGGGCGCTTTCTATTTGGGCCGCCTTTCCAAATACCTCATCCGTTCCTTCGCCATCAACATTATATCCCGAGCGCCCGCATCTGTAATGCATAATTATGGAGGGATTTTGACGATAAGAGAACTTGTGCTATTGCTTGTGGCTATATTTGCAGTGGGCAGCATAGCTCTTGCCGCTGGCCCGCAGGGCATCCATGAACCGGGAACCGGTCTTGCAAATCCTGAGACAAAAGAGGCCGGGCAGGGGTCCGGTCAGGGAATGATGGCTGGCGGCCAGAATGGCAATGGGGCTGCCCAGCAGGGCATCCATGAACCTGGAACCGGCCTTGCCAATCCTGAGCTGAAAGAAGCCGCCCAGGGCACCGGACAGGGACTGGCAGCAAAGGCGGAAAACGCCACGAATGAATCTACAGCCAGCGCTCCCCAGACTCAGCCGGGATTTGAGGCCGCTCTGGCCATGTTGGGCATCGTAGCCGCAACATTTGGGCTACTCTCCCGAAGATAATAGTTGCGTATTGTCTGTTTTCTTTTTTTTAATTCTAATTTTTATTCTATATTTTAAATATCCTTTTAATCATCCTTTTAGCCTGCAAAAGGAGACGAAAGAGATTAATGCCGCCCGAACATTCATAGATATACTTGCCATGAAAATAGCCCTATTGCAGCTGGATCCCACGGTTGGAGATCTCGCCGGAAACAGCCTTCTTATCGCCGGGGCAGTCCGCCGCGCTCCCGAATTCGACCTGGCAGTTACCTCCGAGCTGGCGCTGCTCGGCTATCCGCCTCGCGACCTGCTCCTAAATGCCGATTTTGTGGAGCGCAGCTGGGATGCTCTGCGAAGCCTGGCCCAGGAGCTGGCAGATCTGCCGCCCATACTGGTGGGCCTGGCCGAGCCCAATCGATCTGAGGTTGGCCGTCCTCTCTTTAACTCCGCAGCGCTGCTCCGCCGGGGCAGAGTGGAGAGGACCTTTAAAAAGACGCTCCTTCCCACCTACGATGTCTTTGACGAGGACCGCTACTTTGAGCCGGCGTCTGAGCCGCAGATCCTGGAGCTTGCGGATGCTATCCTGGGAATCTCCATCTGCGAGGACATATGGAACGATCGCGATTTCTGCAGGCGCCGTCGCTATCACACCGATCCCGTTGAGGAGCTGGTGGCAGCGGGAGCCCAGGCGGTAGTCAATCTTTCGGCATCTCCGTTTACCGTTGGCAAGCAAAAGCATCGCGAGGCCATGCTGGCGGAGCTTGCCAGAAAGCATAAAATTCCATTCTTTTATGTCAATCAGGTGGGCGGCAACGATGATCTGGTCTTCGATGGCAGAAGCTGCGCTTTCGACAGAGGGGGCAGGCTTGTGGCCCGTGCACAGGGCTTTGTCGAGGATATAATAATAGCCGATTCTGCCTGTCCGGCTGGAGGGCTCGCTGCGATCGCCAGGGACGATTTTGCGCCGGAGTCTGAGATCTGGCGGGCTCTGGTCCTGGGAACGCGCGACTACGTTCACAAATGCGGCTTTTCGGCTGTCCTGCTGGGCCTTTCCGGAGGCATTGACTCAAGCATTGTGGCGGCCATAGCCGCCCAGGCTCTGGGCCCGCAAAATGTCCTTGGGGTGCTTATGCCATCGCCTTATACCAGCAGTGCGAGCGTGCAGGATGCAAGCGAGCTGGCTCGTAACCTGGGGATCAAGACGATGGTTCTGGGCATTGCCGATATCATGAAGTCCTACGACCGGGAGCTTGCCGGTCCATTCCGGAATTTGCCGAAGGACGTGACTGAGGAGAACATTCAGGCGCGCATCCGGGGCAACCTCCTCATGGCTCTTTCCAATAAATTCGGCCTGGTGCTTCTCACTACCGGAAATAAGTCCGAGCTGGCAGTGGGCTACTGCACCATCTACGGAGACATGTCTGGGGGTCTCGCCGTCATCTCCGATGTTCCCAAGAGCATGGTCTACCGGATGGCCAGATGGCTCAATCTTCAGGGACGGGAGATCATCCCGGCGTCCGTTCTGCACAAAGCTCCCACAGCTGAGCTTCGATTCAACCAGACCGACCAGGACAGCCTGCCTGCTTACGAGGTGCTGGACGATATTCTGGAGAGGTATCTGCAGCAACATCAGTCAAAAGAAGAGATACTCTCTCAGGGGTATGATGAAGCCATGGTGGAAAAGGTCCTTCGTCTGGTTAAGAATGCCGAATTCAAGAGGCGGCAGGCTGCGCCCGGTCTGAAGGTGACGGACCGGGCCTTTGGCAGCGGCTGGAGGATGCCGGTGGCATGCCGGGCCTGGTAGCCAGTAAGCCATTGCTTGCAGGGGAAAAATGTTGCTCTGTAAGGCGAGGATGATCTGCAGGTTTAATCTGCATCCTACAAGTTAAATAGATTCAGTCTAAAATACGGTCTTGATATGAAAGGCTGCGACAGATGGAGCGGAATTGTGCACTGGAATAAAGCTGGCAGAGTGGTTATTATGATCGCCTTTCTCATTATATCGGCTCATGCTCAGCAATCCGAATCTGCCGTTGGGCAGAGTATGGTTCTCAATGTTTATCTCGACAATGCCGGCAAAGCTCTGATCACCGGGTATGCCGAAGACGTCAGCGGTCTTGCTTTTCTTAATGATTCGCAATTTCGTTTCGAGAATGACTCTCATCAGCTCTATGCCCTGACGGACAGATTAACGGTAAAGGCGGGCGACCTCTGGACTTTGAGCTTTGATGCTGCTGGCAGCTTCCGTGATTATCGCGTAACCTTCTATCTTCCCAGCGAGATCAAACTGGGGGAGATTAACACCTCCCAGGGTCTGGGATACCTGCTCTCCGCTTCCAACGAGTCTCTGGTGGCGGATGTGCAGGGATATGAGGTCTCCGACCCGGTTATCTCCATAGAGTATCGCCAGCAGCTTTCATCCAATGGCAGCAGCCTTCCGCCTCTTCCTCCCGCTTATCCGGGCGAGGGTGCGGCATTGGTCATGCTGATCATAGCCGCAGCTCTTCTGATGGCAGGTTTTGGCTTTGCTGTCTTCCTGCAGAGGAAAAGGCGAGGTCTCATGGCTGCTCCAAGCGCGGTTTCAATTGAGAAACCTATGGAAAAGACAATTGCCGCACCTCTGGCTAGAGTGGCAGCTGACTATAGCTCTCCCGGAAAGCCCGACCTGACTGTTCCGGCTGATTTGCCCGCGGTTGCCGCAAAAGAGGCATCTTCAGAAGCGTCGAATGCCGGTGCTCTCTCTTCCCCGGAAGACGACGGTGTTCTTCTTTCCGAGGCACAGCAAGAGGCCGTTGAGAATGGGGCCGACAAGGTTGAGAACTCATCATCTTCTGCTTTGGATGGGGCCAATATCCAGACGAATGTCCCTGAGGATATTTCTGAGCAACTCTCTCACAATGAAGTCTCGCGTCCATCGGCGTCTGAAAAAGACCGTAAGTTCGCGGATGCAGGCGCTCAGCCTGTAAGTGAATCGACTAGTAAGGTGATCGTGGTCAGCTCCGAGATGGATGCCGTCATGCAGACTCTCACCGCCCGGGAGCGCGCGGTGATGAGCACATTAATCGAACATGGTGGCAGAATGACCCAGGCGGAGATCAGATACGAGACGGGAACGCCCAAATCATCCTTAACCGGAATTCTGATCTCTCTAGAGCGCAGAAAACTTGTAAGCAAGAAGGAATGGGGTCGGACTAATATAATCGAACTATCAGATTGGTTTTTATCAATGAAGGAACAATCATGAACCTTCATTTAAGAAGAGAGCCATTGAGTCGTCGTCAACTGGGATCGTTCGTTCGGCACTTACCTTTTCTATCGTTCCTGTGCATATTGTCTTGAAATAATCTTATAACCAATGAATTGCAGATACCAGGAAAGCGGTTGGGCCGATTGGCAGGCGAATCTTGATGATGAATACTGGCAGAATAATCATATGCATGGGATTGGCGAGTTTGCTCTTAATCTGTCTCTTCGGCTTGTCCTCAGCCGAGTCAAATGGAGACTTTGGAGGAAATTCGCCATCGGAGGGGGCGGGCCTTCAGAACTCAATGATGCCTCCCCAAGGTGCAGGTTTTCCCATGGGCGATCCTAGTGATGGCTCTTTGCCCATTGAGGGCCAGAAAATGGATAGGCCATTTGGGATGATGGCCCCTCCGGGTGACAAGATGATAGCGCCACAGAATGCGGGATTTCCCATGGGGGTCCCACTGGAGGTTCTGTTTAGCGGTCATGGCTTTGCTTTATTGGGCAGCGAGTCTCATATCCTCCGGCTGAAGGTCGAGTCGATTATGCCGCTAGAGCCCGATCAGATCAAGGGTCTACTTGCCTCCAACAAGAGCCTGGAGGAGATCAGGGACGACATCCTGGAAAAAGAGGGCGAGAAAACCAATCGCGGCAGCATGATGCTCGATCGCAAAATCTATCCCCTCGTCAATATCGTCGTATCCACTCTGGGCAACAATTCGACCTCGTTGATGGCCGATCTGGCCGATTCTGGTCCCCAGTCCAATGATACGGCGATACTGGGCGGCATCTCCTTGACCATAGCTCCCTCCGACGGGGGCATGATCGGAAAGGGAGAGCTATACATCGATCAGGGCACGCCTTCAGCCAGGTATTCTCTCTTGATCGACATGGAACCGCCCAGGCATGGCCAGGATGATCACGATGGTGAGGGAAAGATGATGAGGGAGATGAGCGGATAGCTTCCTATCATCTCTACTGCTACGGTTGTGCTACGATGGCCTTTCTGAAGGCCGCGAGCCTTGCCATTGCACTTTCTTTTCTCATCTCTCCATCGGCACTCGGCCAGGGCGGGCAGCTCTTCTTGAATGTCTATGTTGATGGCACTCCCGGAAAAGCGCTGGTTGTGGGCAATGTTGACGACATTTCCGGCCTGCCTTTTCTAGATACTCCTGACAAAATTTACGAGGACAATGGCCAGCTTTACGCGGTATGCGATTCTCTGGTCAAAAAGGAAGACGACGGCTGGCTTCTCTCTTTTCCCTCCCGCGGCTATTACGACGAATACCATGCCGTCTTCTTCGTCTCTGGAGGTTTCGCCTTCCAGAAGATCAACTGCACCGAAGGGCTGGAGCTTCTCTCCAGTGCCCACAATGGCTCAATAGTGCTGGACGTGCAGGGATTTGGGCTGACCGATCCTGCGGTTTCTTTCAGCTACGCTAATAGTTGATAAAGTCGCAAAATCCCTCGGTGCCGGGGGGTTTTCTGCCATGACCCGCTCTGATGTTTATGGGCGGGGCAATCAGAAGGGCGTTGTGGTGGGCGGCGAGAATTACGACATGCTCAAGACGGTTCTCATGCTGGTGGTAGAGTCGGATTGCGTGGCCGCAGTCGTGAAGGAAAATATCTGGCAAAAGGAGATGTGCTGAATGTGAATGGGTGCAGCCCTATTGAGGCTCATCTCGCTAGGCCCACGTCACCGGCACATCGTCCGTCCTGTACCCTGGTCGCACCTTGGACTCAGTTAGCGAAGTCGCCATTCCGCTCTTGAGCATGAGAAGGCCGGTATAGGCAATCATGCTGCCGTTGTCTCCCATGAATTTTCGCGGCGGAAGGAAGAATTTCGCCCCTCTCTCCTCGCACATGATGGTGAGCATCTCGCCAAGCCGCTTGTTGGCGCCGACCCCGCCGACGAGCATGGCCTCCTTCTTCTCGGCATGGGCCATGGCCCTTTCCGTTACCTCCACCAGCATGGCAAAGGCCGTCTCCTGCAGGCTGTAGCAGACATCGGCCAGATCGTATTTCTTTGCTGCCTGGGTGGCGGCGGTGGATAGCCCTGAGAAGGATAGGTCCATTCCCTTTACGGTGTAGGGCAGGGGGATGTACTGCTTTGCCTGGAGGGCCAGCTCCTCCACCTTGGGACCACCGGGATGCGATAGCCCCACAGAGCGGGCGAACTTGTCTATGGCATTTCCCACGCTGATGTCCAGTGTCTCCCCGAAGATGCGGTAGCGGCCCTGGCGCAGGGCCAGCACCTGAGAGTTGGCCCCGCTCACGTAAATCACCGCAGGATCACGGGCGCCGGATTGCCATTTTCCCACCTCGATGTGGGAGACGCAGTGGTTTACGCCCGCGAGCGGCAGCTGCAATCGAAGGGAGAGGGTGCGCGCTGCCGTGGCAACGGTGCGCAGGCAAGGCCCTAATCCTGGACCCTGGGAGAAGGCGATGGCATCTATCTTCAGACCCTGTTGGCGAGAATAAGCCAGAACCTCGCCCACTACCTCGGCCATGTGCTGGGCATGATGCTGGGCCGCCTCGCGCGGGTGGATGCCGCCTTTTGCCGGGCTATAGGTGGCGCTCTTTTCTTGGATCACGCCCTGCTCGTCTACCAGGGCGGCGCTGAGGTTCCAGGCGGTACCTTCCAGGCCGAATATCATCATAGATAGCCCAGTCCTATGTCCTTTCGGTAGCGCATTCCATTGAAGCGAATCCTCTTGATGTTCTCATAGGCGCTGACCCTGGCCTCGGCCAGGCTGCGGCCTCTGGCGACGAGGGTCAAGACCCTTCCTCCTGTGGTAAACAGCTTTCTCTTGCCGGCAGCATCCTGGCCAAGAGCTGTTCCATTATGATAGATCAGTATCCCAGGGTCGACCTTCTCCAGGCCGGTGATGGGCATATTGGTATAGTGCTCGCCCGGGTAGCCGGGCCGCTCTCCTCCACCTGAAGCCAACGGTTTTATGGCTCGACCGGATATGGCGCAGATTCCCAGGCAATAGTCGGGCGACCATTGCAGCTGTACCGTGTCCAGCTTTCTGTCCAAGACTGCCTCGGAGAGCCGGAAGAAATCCGTCTCCAGGCGGGGCAGTATGACTTGAGTCTCCGGATCGCCGAGACGCACATTGATCTCCAGAACGCTCGGCTCGCGTTCATCCGAGATCATCAGCCCGAAGTAGATCACACCCACATATTCGTGCCCTGTGGCCTCATGAAATCCGCGCACAGTGGGCAGAGCAATTTTATTCATTATCTTCTGAGCCAGTTCCTCGTCAAGCCACGGGTGGGGTGAGAATCCACCCATTCCGCCTGTATTGGGGTTGTTGTCCAAATTGGGGTTGTTGGAGAGCTTATTGAATAGTCGAACCGCTACCGCTTCATCTGCGGAAAAAGCCTGCTTGTAGTCGAGAGCTGATTGCAGCGGCAGGGCCGTCCGGCCGTCGCTGAGGGCAAAGAACATCAGCTCGCGCCCTTCCAGCCGTTTTTCAATCTCGATTCTCTCTCCCGCCTGGCCAAATAGCTTGGGATTGGTCATGATGCGCTCTATTGTGGACAACGCTTCCTCTTCTGTGCGGCAAACCACGGAGCCCTTTCCTGCGGCGAGACCATCTGCTTTGATCACCAGTCCCTGGCCGGGATTTTCCGAGCAGAACTGATGGACATACTCTCCGGCAGCGGACGGGTCATCGAAGTTCTCGCAGGGCGGAACCGGGACCTTCAGGCTCTTGAGAAGATCCTTGGTCCTGCACTTGCTGTTCTCCAGGATGGCCGCATCTTTGCCGGGCCCCAGGATCCTCTGGCCATCTTCCTGAAATGTATTGACAATACCGTCGGATAGATAACCTTCTGGCCCTACAAACGTCAAATCGATCTTTTCCTGTCTTGCAAAAGCCAGCATTTCTGAGATGGTCTTGGGAGGCTTGCCTTGCAGGATTGCCAGGCGGCACTTTTCGATCATTTCGCTCCCTGCATTGCCGGGTGCTACGTAAACCATCTCCACATCGCCGCTTCGGGCAAAGGCATGGGCTATGGCATTTCCCCTGCCGCCCGCGTCCACTACGAAAACTCTCTTGCCGGACATCAAATCCCTTATGAATGGATAGCTATATAAAACGCAAAGTTGAGCCTGACCCGAAAATATGATCTCTATGAGCAATATACTTTAAGCGCGTGAATTTCTGTCAATAATGGTCTGCAAAAAAATGTGCAGGAGATGATGTTATAGTGTACTCAAAGGAGCAGGTGCTTAAGATAGTTCAGGAGAAGAACGTGGAATTTCTCCGGTTGCAGTTCACAGATATATCGGGGGTAGTGAAGAACGTGGCCATTCCCGCTACTCAGATGGGCAAAGCCTTGAAGAGCGGCATCTCTTTTGATGGCTCTTCCATCGAGGGTTTTGCTAGAATTCAAGAGTCCGATATGGTCCTTCAACCTGACCTTTCCACCTTCAGCATCCTGCCCTGGCGCACCAAGGACGGATCTAATGAGGCGCGGCTTATATGCGATGTGTTCTTGCCGAGCGGGCAGCCTTTCGATGGCGATCCCCGTCGTGTCCTGCGCAGGCAGCTGGAAAAAGCGGCAGAGATGGGCTTCAGCATGAATGTCGGTCCTGAGCTGGAGTTCTTCCTGTTTGAAAAGCAGAATGGCGGCTCAGCTACCAATCCCCATGACTTTGGCGGCTACTTCGACCTCGGTCCCGTGGATCTGGCAGAGGATGTGCGTCGCGAGATCATCCGGGCTCTGACGCAGATGGGCTTTACCATCGAAGCCTCTCATCATGAGGTCGCCAGGGGTCAGCATGAGATTGATTTTGTTTACGATGATGCTCTGAAGAACGCAGACAAGGTGGTGACCTTCAAGTATGTCACCAAGACCATCGCCATGAGAGAAGGCCTGCGTGCCACTTTCATGCCCAAGCCCATTTATGGTGCAGCAGGCACGGGAATGCATGCCAATATCTCGCTGTTCAGAGGTGGTGAGAATGCGTTCTTCGATCCTGAGACGAAGAGCGGCATAAGCGATCTGGCCAGGTTCTTTGTAGGAGGCTTGATCGAGCACGCCTGTGCGATAACCGCGATTGCTAATCCACTCATAAACTCCTATAAGCGGCTTGTCTCGGGGTTTGAGGCGCCCGTCTATATCACTTGGTCTGGGCCGAATCGCTCTTCCCTCATTCGCATTCCAGCCGGTCGCGGCCTATCCACGCGCCTGGAGTTTCGCTCGCCCGATCCCGCCTGCAATCCCTATCTGACATTTGCCGTAATTCTGGCAGCAGGTATGGACGGAATCAAGAGGGGCATCGATCCGGGCGATCCGGTTGATCTGAATGTCTATCACCTTACCCCTGCCGAGCGCAAATCAAAGGGTATCAAGACCCTGCCGGCCAATCTCAAAGAGGCTCTGGACTATCTTGAAGCGGACAGCGTCATACGTGCAGCTTTGGGCGAGCATGTTTTTGAGAATGTCATGCGCCTGGGCCTGCTGGAGTGGGAGGCTTACAACACCTACGTCCACCCCTGGGAGATTGAGCGATATATCAACTTGTTTTAGGGAGCACTTCCTGCTCCTATCATCTATTTTGTCCTTTGCATTTATTATTAGATGCATGCGCCGGGGCTTTCCGGAAGATATCCACTCGAAATGTATTTATATGGCATTAGCATTGGGAGTGTCCGGGCCGGTAGCTTAGTCAGGCAGAGCGAAAGGCTCTTAACCTTTAGGTCGGGGGTTCAAATCCCTCTCGGCCCGCTTTAGATCAACCGGGGCTGTGGCCTAGCCAGGTAGGGCGATGGGCTCCAGCGGTATTATTTGATGATGAGCAACGGGTCTACTGAGATCTCTCGACGGGGAGATCGTTGATGATCCGTTGGAGCACTGAAATGAGCTGTAATCAGCCGCCGATTTTCGGCTGCATACACTTCAGTATCGGAGATACCCGTCGATCGTGAGTTCGAATCTCACCAGCCCCACCTCTTTATCATGTTTTTTTTGCCTCCTTTCTCCACAGCACTTAAATATTCTTGGCGCGATCAATGTAGAGGTGCCGAGATGTATAGGGATATCCTCACCATATGCTGGTCGATAAAAGAGGTTAATAAGAACCTCACAGACAGGAAGTCTACGTCCGACTTCTCAATTAGATATTTAAAAAACGCCTGTTCCGCTCTGGCGGAGCTGATGCGAAAGATGAGCAAAACCATGCCCGATGAGGCCCTTAGTGTTGTCGATAAGAGGGGCGGAACGAAGAGCATTTCACTGCACGATTTGTCTGATATGCTTTATGACCCTCGAAAGATTGTGGAATTAAATCTGATCGATAATATAAGTCGATGGGCAAGAGCCCGCATGACCGCCTGACGCTCTGAATGATGGACTGGGGTGCGTCCTTTTCTTTAGAATTTTTTGCGCGCCTCAGAACTCATAGGGCTCATCATCGCATCAGAGCATACCGTATCATCATCGACGCCGCTGTTCTGGCTATGCTACCTCCTTAAAACGGTACCGGCTTTTTCGATTTATCCCTGTCCCCTTATTTTGGGATAAGCTTGATCCGATATGCACTCCTCAGCGTATTAATATGGTGCGATTGGGCTTGCACGTCTCTGTTGCAGGTGGCGTAGATCGGGCCGTATCTCGTGCTCGTGAAAAAGGCTGTGATGCATTTCAGATATTCTCTTCCAATCCGCGCAAATGGTATACAAATCCCATTCCAAGCGAATCAGCAAAGCGATTTATTGACGAGCAAAGGCAGCTGGGCATCGCTCTCGCGGTGGACCATATGCCCTATCTGCCCAACCTTGCCTCGGCAAACGATGGGATTTATGCCAAATCAGTGCAATCTCTCGCGAAGGAGCTGGAGCGATGTCAGGTTTTAGGTATACCGTATCTTGTAACCCATCTGGGAAGTCACGTTGGCGAGGGTCGGGAGAGCGGGATTGCCAGGATCTCAGGCGCATTGCAGGCCGTCTTTTCCGAGACCAATAGCGATACCATACTGCTACTAGAGAACAGCGCCGGCAGCAAGAACAGCATGGGTAGCACTTTTTCAGATATCGCTGCCATCCTGGCGTCCCAGCCCACCGATCATCATCGTTTGGGTGTGTGCCTGGACACTTGCCACCTTCATGCGGCAGGATATGATATACGCACTTCGTCTTCTCTAGAGGCGACGCTGGATCAATTTGATGATTGCATTGGACTGAAACGGCTTAAGCTCATTCACCTCAATGATTGCAAAGGTGCCATAGGGTCTCATCTGGATCGGCATGAGCATATCTGCCTTGGACAGATAGGCGAGGCGGGCTTTAGAGCCGTTCTCTGCCATCCCGTTCTTGCTGGTTTGCCAATGATCCTTGAGACTCCGGTGGATTCTCGCCGGGATGATAGAGGAAATCTGAAGGTGGCGAGGAATTGTAGCGTTAGGGTAAAGGATTAGTGGCTCGATGAAGCAGGAAGCCCTGCCCTTCTTAGGGGCGGGTAGGAAGCCACCATTAGGGATAAAATAGCTTCTCAATGACCAGCATCAAAGCTTTATTGGAGATGGGTTTGACCAGGTAGCTGCCTGCACCCAGATCATAGCTCTTCTGGATATCCTGATCCTCATTGGACCCGGTGAGAATGACCACCGGTATCTCCTGAAGATTTTCATCTTTCTTTATGAGCCTTAAAAGATCTATGCCGCTGATGTCTGGCAGATTGATGTCCAGCAATATCAGTTGAGGTAGGCCCTCTTTGCTCCGATTCTGCAAAGCTGCAAGGGCGTCTTTACCGCTGGTGGCAATGATCAGATTATTATCCAGCTTATTATGCAATAAAACACGCTTTGTTACCGCTGCGTCCTCCTGATTGTCCTCTACCAGCAGTATCCTTATGTCTAAGTCCATCGGCTCACCTGGAGTCCTTTGCCCTATTTTTCCCTTTGACGTCTTTAAGGCCAAAGAGTGGTTGCACCTACCCACAAAAATAGTTTTCCCACTGAGTTTTATAGGTCCGCCTCGAAGATCTCACTTTCCGGTTAGTCCTGATGCCTGATCCTCTGCATGAAATCATCGTCGTTCGAAATTTTTATATGTGATCTATTTTTGAATATTCAACTCATGTAGTAGTACTGATCTTCGATAAGGGGTGTCCCTTTATTCCGGCATGATCCTCAAACTTCAACATCTTTATTTCTAGTGTGATTAAATCATTCAGCCTTTGTTTAATCCATCAGCTGTCTGTTTGCGCGTCCGCTGCTGAGAAGGGCGACCCGGCTCAGGGGCACATCTGCCTGCAGATCGTACGCCAGGGACTCGCCCAAGGAAGAGGCGAATTGCAGGATCTCCTGGTGCTGCGGCATGGCCTCTCTGGTCAGGCGGTCTCGGGAGCGGCCCAGGTGCATGTAAGACTTGACCTCCACAAAGTCAGGCTCAGCTCTCGCGATGAGGCGAGCATAGTCCTCCGGTCTTTCCATGTTCAGGCCCCGGGCGAGGGTCAGGCGGATAACACTGCGGGTGCGGTGCTCTTTGATGATCTGCAGGCTCTCCTGGATTCTTTGCCAGAAGGCAGCTGCAGGCCGGCAGACTCGCCGGTACAGCTCTTCGTCGGGTGCATTGAGGCTGAGATAGAGCTGAGTCGGTTGCAGCTCTGCTATGACCTCAGGATTTGTGGCGTTGCTCACCACAAAGGATGTCATGCCTCTCCTGTGAATCAGATCGAGAAGCTCTTTTATGTAGGGATAGAGGGTTGGCTCGCCCATGAGGGAGACTGCCACATGCCTGGGCTTCTGTGCCTCCGCAAGTCTGGCCGGGTCCGTGGTCTTGGCTCCGCCATAACCGGAGAGAAACTTATTCTGGCCGCGCAGGATGCCTTCCAGCAGTTCCGCCGGTTCCAATGGTGCGGCCGTTGGAACCGGATCGTCGATCGGCCTCCAGCAGTGCAGACAATGATGGTTGCACTCCAGGGTGGGGGTCATCTGCACGCAGCGATGGCTGGAGATGCCATAGAAGTGGTGCTTGTAGCACTGGTCCCCGCCCCGCATGGCTCGGCTCAGCCAGAGGCAGGGCTTGACTGCTCCGCTGCCGACAAGGTGGTATCCCTGGCGGGCGAGGGTCTTTGTAGCTTCGTTCTCCGATTGCATTTCTTGCGAAAAGAGAATGTTCGCAGATATATATCTACGTAATGATTTTCCTCCATCTGAACAATGGCAAAGGATATGAACTCTGCCATCCCTAACCCGTCATCAGATGGCCTGGCGATTATATGTATTAGTGGCGCTTGTCGTGATGGCAGCCGCATCATCCTCTCAGGCTCAACAGGTTATTGCCGCTCATGAGATAATTGCTCAACTGGAGAGCAACGAGCCGGTCTATTATGATAATATCCGGATTCAGGGGGATCTTAATCTCAGATCTTTGCCAGGTGGGCGAGTGGCAAGCTCTTTGGTGATCACTAATTCCACTTTCGCCAACGCCTCTTTTTCCGGCGTCACCTTCGTGCAGGATGCCATCTTTTGGGGCAGCACCTTTAGCAACGCCAGCTTTGAGAAGGCCAGCTTTCTCGGCCAGGCAGACTTCGCGAACGCCAGCTTTGCCAACGGTAGCTTCTCTTTTGCCTCCTTCGCCCAGCCGGCTTTTTTTTCTGGTGCCGTCTTCAGGAACAATATAAGCTTTGAGGATGCCCAGTTCGCAAAAGATGCCTTCTTCAGCGGAGCTCTCTTCATGGACAATGCCAATTTTAATTACTCCAATTTCGAATCCTATTCCTATTTCCCAGCAGCGCAGTTTCTGGGCGACGCCATCTTCTCGGATGTTGATTTCTCGGGGGCATTGGACTTTTCTGCTGCAAACATCGCCGGGAGGGCCAACTTCTTCTCTTCCCGCTTCGGCAGTGCAGTCTTCTCCGATTCGCTTTTCTCCGGCCCAGCCCACTTCGGCCTGGCCAGCTTCTCCGGCCTCACCTCCTTTGGCGAGGCAGTCTTTGCCAATGAGGCGAATTTCAATCTGGCTCGCTTCTCTCAGGCGGCCTATTTCTCGGATGCTGTCTTTAATGGGCTCGCCCTCTTCGGGCTCGCAAAGTTTGAGGATATTGCCAGCCTGCAGAGTGCTCGATTCGACGATGATCTCAACTTCAAGGCAAGCTCTATATCCACCATCCTCCTGGATAAGGCAGAATTGGCAAAAGGCTCCCGTATTATCCTGAACGACACCGACTTTTCTCGCTTTAAAGCCCATTGGAATGATATTGAAGAGCATGTGGTCTGGGACCCGGGAGCCTATCTGGCGCTCATCAACAATTACCACGGTCTGGGCTGGTCTGCAGATGAGGATGACTGCTACTACCAGTACCGTCGCCTCAATCAAGCAGGAAAGGATTGGGGGTGGTCCAGGGTCATCGATATCTTAGCATGGCTGTCCTGCGGCTACGGAGTAAGGCCCAGCTATGCGGTATTCTGGTCGCTTCTCACTATCCTGTCTTTTGGTCTCTTATTCTGGAGGGGAGATGGCATTCGTCGCTCCGCTAAGCCTCTGCATGAGCCAGCTGAGGAGGGCAGCCTGCCCGAACATGCCACGATCCGAAATGCTCTCTTCTTCAGCACAATGGTCTTTCTCTCCCAGGGACCCATCGATTTTCTGCCCGTAGGAAGATACAGATATTATGTCATCCTGGAAGGAATTTTGGGCTGGCTATTGCTGGCGCTCTTTCTGGTGACATTGGGCCGGGTGATGATCCGGTAATGCATTATCCAGCAAAGCAAATGCAAAAGTGATAAATCCTGGGCCGCCTTTTTATTGGATCATTGATCGCAATATCTAGTCCCGTCTCCAGACGGAACATTCTCTCTATGGTCATCTTGCTGCTCCTTCTGTTCGGAGAGTCCCTGTCAGAAGAGGACGGACTTGGTGGGGCATCATCAGCCTCGCAGGCCATAGCCGCCCAGGATATACTGGCTCAGATAAGATCAGGCGAGCCTCTGGACTATAACAATATCACCATCCTCGGCGAACTGGATCTGGGTCCAGCTATGGAGCCAGTCAGTCAGTCAATTAAGATCACAAACTCTCGTTTTCAGGGGCCGGTTCGAATTGAGGGTGTGACCTTCAATGAATTTCTGGACCTGAGGAGATGCACCTTTCAGGAGAATGTCAGCTTCATAAAATCAAGATTTCTGGGAGACTCCAAGTTTGCCGGTGCAAAATTCGGCAAGCAGGCCGACTTTGCCGAGACCGATTTCCAGGCAGCAGCTTCCTTCATCAGCACAACTTTTCAGGGCGACAGCAGTTTCGGCAACGCCGAGTTCGATGGGGATGCGATCTTCATGGACTGCAATTTTGCCAGTGATGTCGACTTCAATTATGCCAAGTTCCTTAGATCTGGATCTTTTTTAAATGCAGACTTCGATGATGTAAGCTTCTTTGAGACTCAGTTTGCCGGGCAGGTCACATTTCGCTCCGCCCAGTTCAAAGGCAATGCCACATTTGCCGCCACCCGTTTCGAGAGCGACGTGCTCTTTAGGGCGGCCCGCTTCTGGATGGGGAGCACCTTCGGCCTGTCCAGCTTCGGGGGGTTGGCGGACTATGGCAATGTTGACTTTAACAATACAGCATTCTTTGGGGGGGTTAAATTCACCGACCTGGCCTATTTCGCCAATGCCCGGTTTAATGGTGATCTGATCCTGGAAGGTGCCCGGCTCTACAGCATGCAGCTGGACAATGCCACATTCAGTGAGAGTTCGAAGATCAACCTTAACAGCACTGACTTTTCTAAGTTCGTGGTCCACTGGAGCACGCTGCAGAGCCGCATGGTCTACAACGGAGCCGCCTACCTGGCCCTGGTGAAGAACTACAAGAGCCTGGAGTGGTTTGATGAGGCCGACGAATGTTACTATCAATACCGCCGAATCGGTCAGGATCAGGCTCCCTGGGGCTGGGGCAAACTTTCAGATATAATCTCCTGGCTCTCTTGCGGGTATGGTGTTCGGGTGAGCTACACCGCCTTTTGGTGTCTCTTTACCATTCTCGTCTTTGGGATCATATTCTGGGCGGGAAAGGGCATGAGCAAATTCGAGATCGAAGGCGTGGAGCTTCCCGGAGACACGCGGCTGCGTCCCAGCACGCGCGTCTCTTTCACCGATGCCCTCTACTTCAGCATTGCCATGTTCACCACATCTCAGGCTCCCGTCAATACCTATCCGGTGGGCGTCTACAGGCATCTGGCCATGGCGGAGGGGATCCTCGGCTGGTTCTTCTTGGGACTCTTCGTGGTTGTGCTGAGCGCGGTGCTGATTCGCTGATCGGAATGAGCGAGCTAAAGAAAAGTCGAAATGACAATATTTCAACAATTTGAATAAATCCGTGGCGTTGCGTTCTTAATATTTCGAAAAAAATAGAATTATACTTTTGTACGTTCATCTCTCAAAAGGTCGCTTATTGAGAACAAGCTCTCATTGGGTGGTTGATTTGAAGGGCAATGTTATAAACCTCAATTTTTGATTTTCAAATGCTTTGTGCCCTTGGCGCGCATCTCCTTCAATCTCCTCTCTAATCTTGCTCCCTGATCCGATTTGCAGAAATATGTCAATGCAATTTTCATGGGATACTGAGAAAAATTAATGACTTTCACAACGTACCAACTGTACAGATAAGTTTATATATGATCGGTGCACAGTTAAAGAGAGGTTTTTTTCAGCATTAACAAGAATGGGAGGATAAACAGACGTTCAAAGCTGAACTCTACAGGGCGTATTGGTGATATGTGCAGCAAATTGTTGAGTAATAAATTTGTATGGTCGTGAGCGTTATGGTGGAGTTTGATCGGATCATAGATGATGGCATGAAATGGCTGGCGGTAAATCCTGACTTTATGGAGAAGCATGCCAAGGAAATAGAGATGTATCAGAAACTTCTTGATGAGGATTCTGAGTTCTCATCGGTTGTTCTCGCAAGTGTGAGGGATCATCCCCGGCTTTTGGTATCGATTGTCAACCTCATTGAGCAAGAAACTAAACCTTCTGAGAAGATGCTAAAATCAGGAAAATGCAAATAGATTTTTGGATATATCAATGTTCAGGAGTTGGGAACCGTGAAGATGGATGTCTTGGATGAAGGAACTAAAAAGAGCGGCAAAATAAAGAGTTCTAGCAGTTGTAGTTCCTGTGATGAGCGCGGATCGCTATTAGGGTGTTGCATAATTCATTTCTGGTGTTGGGAAGCGGGGCATGGCGCCTGCTGTTGAGGAGACTGCAAGGTACTAGTAGAAGATGAATGGGGTATCCTTGAGGGCAGGTTTGGATGAAGTTATCCTCCTTTAATCTTTATTTTCCCATAGACAGCTCTCAGTATCTATTATATAATACTTTTACAGGGGCTATCCTGAGAATAGACCCTCCAATGGAAAAAGCTCTCCAATCTGGAGCTATCGAGCTATTATCTTTGGATGAGAGGGAAGTGCTCAGATCTTGCGGCGTGATCGTCGAAGCGGACTCCGATGAGCGAAAGAAGTTTGAATACAGATATAATGGCCTGAAATATGGCTCACTTAACTCTACGTTTGTGGTAATCCCCACATATAGCTGCAATCTATCATGTTCCTATTGTTACCAAAGAGTTGCTGATGTTTCCCGCAAATCCATGGATGAAGAGGCCTTTGTTCGTGTCTCAAGATTTATCCGGGACCAGTCTTTAAAGAATAATAGCAGGAACCTGATAATCAAGCTGTTTGGCGGAGAGCCGCTTTTAATGGGAGACGCATGCGTGAGCCTTCTTGATGGGCTTGCCAAATGGTCTGAAGATTGTGGCATTGAATTTGTGGGAACGCTTACTACTAACGGCACATTGCTTTCAGGAAAACTATCTGCAGATATTCTCCCGTACCTCTCTGCAGTTCATATCACTATGGACGGGTCAAGGTCCCTGCACGATGAAAAAAGGCATTATCAAGACGGAAGAGGAACCTATGACGATGTATTGAGGGCTATAGATTTTGTTAAGAAAAGTGGGAAATATTTAACGATAAGGATCAATCTCTACAAAGATAAGCTTTCATCTCTTCATGAGTTGCTGGACGATTTGAGTCATCTGGGCATCTGCGGCTATGAGAATCTCATCTTGGACTTTGGATTAATTGATCCCTGCTGTGGCGTTCTCGATAGCTCGGAATCATACCTAAAGAGCAAGGCTGAGTATCTGGAGTTATTGCCTGAAGTCACTCGAATCCTGGCAGAAGCTGAATGGGAGAAAAAAGCTCACCTCACCATCAATAGTGAGCTGGGCGATGGACAGCGGCCCATATGCGAGCATTTGAAGACTACCACTTATGTAATTGATCCTTCCTGCAATCTATACTTATGTCCCTCTGCTACAATCAATGAAGACTATAAATTGGGGGAGATAGGCGATAACGGAGCAAAATGGGCAGGTCGATATTATGATCTCCATGCAAGGAACCCTTTGAAGTTCAAGAATTGTTGTTCTTGCGCTTATCTGCCTCTGTGTGGTGGAGGATGCCCAGTTCAAGCTCACATTGATAATGGGGACTTCAACGTCCCCTTCTGCGGTGCCACAAAAGAGGTTACACGGTACATCTTGAAACAAAAATACGGGTTAAAATATACTGAAACTATTGGGGATGTTGTATGAAGAGCTCTCGGTACAATTTATTTTTGCCATTCAAAGGCGAATATGCTCTCTTCAATACTTTATCTAACTCCGTCCTAATAGTAGATAAAGATATGAAGGAATGTATTGAGGGACGGTGCTTTCAAACTTTGAGCGATAATGAGGTGGCTTCCCTTGCGTCACTGGGGATTTTAGTTGAAGATGATATAGATGAGCGATTAATCTTTGCTAATTTGTACAATCGCATAGTTTACTCAAATAGAGAATTGCGATTTGTGGTTATTACTACCTATAAATGCAACTTAGCATGTCCCTACTGTTACGAAGGAATGGGTGAGGCTATTTATGACTCTATGGACGAAAAGATGGCATGGCAAATTATCCAGGCAATCGAAGATAAAGTGATTTCTGATGGAGCCAAGAGCCTTAAAGTTATGCTCTTTGGAGGTGAGCCGCTTCTCAACCAAGACATAGGGCTAAAGATCTTCAAGGAGCTATCCTCATGGTCGAAGGAACATAATATTGGATTAGATGGGGCCATGGTCACCAATGGCACTCTAGTAACCCCCTCTGTAATAGAAAAATTCGTCCCCTACTTGCATGCCGTCCAGCTGACACTCGACGGCTCTAAGCCCTTCCATGACAAGAAGAGGGTCCATAAAGATGGCCAGGGAACCTATGATGAAGTACTTAGTGCTCTACGCTCCTTTCGAAATGCCGGCATTTGCGTTTCCTTGAGAGTTCAGGTAGCTTTGGATAATGTCTCAAATCTGGCGGACCTTTTAAAGGATCTCGGGGAGGAAGGCTTGTTGAGAGATCCAGGACTTAGGCTCAGCATTTATCCTCTCAAGAGGCTGACGGATCTGTGTGGCAATTTTGGCTCTTTTATAGAGAATGATGACGTAGCTGCCATGATCCAGGTGTGGAAGTATGATCCAAACCAGACGCTTAGGGCGCAAATCGTACCTTGCCATGTCTATTCAGGCCTTTACATAATCGATCCCTTAGGAGACGTGTACAAATGCATATCTGCTGTGGGCAAGAAGGAGCATGCGGTCGGCACCGCCAAGGATGGTGAAATACTCCTGGATTACGGCTATTACGATTTCATGACAAGAGACCCTCTGGAGATATCTGAATGCAGGGATTGTGTATACCTTCCAATTTGCGGAGGGGGCTGTCCGCATATGGCCAATCGAATCTCTGGGACATACCATGCTCCTTATTGTGGTTCAACAAAGGCATTGGTAGATATGAAAGTGCTATTTGACCTTGAGAACAAGTATCATAATGGAGTTCAATGCTGAGCGGCGGTCATAGATATGAAGAGTTCAATGTACAATCTGTTTGTTCCAATCGACGAAAGTGAGTATGTACTCTACAATTTTCTAAACGACTCTGCCCTGATTGTAGATGAAGATATGAAACTCTGTATAGAAAAAGGCGAATTAAATAGTTCTATTAGCAATCAGAGTGTAAAAGAGACGCTCCTCAATTGCGGAGTGATAGTTCATGATGATATCAATGAACGTAAATTATATTTGTATAGATACAATATTGAGAAATATGCACCGAGCTATTCTCTGTTCATAGTACTGACGACATTCGCATGCAATCTCTCTTGCCCTTATTGCTATGAAGGCTCTGGAGAGATATTGAATTCATCGATGGATGAACAGACGCTCCTCAAGGTTATAGATTTCATAAAGAAGACCACTCATGAAGACGGCACTCGCGAAATAGCAATCAAGCTCTATGGTGGAGAGCCCCTCCTTTGTCTTGATTCGTGTTATGCGATCTCCAAAGAACTGTCGAAGTGGGGAGATGAGAACAATATAAAAGTCAACATCGTACTTCAGACCAATGGTACATTGCTGAATGAGAATGCGGTCAGACTATTAACCCCCTATCTCGCGGCAGTGGAAGTTACATTGGATGGTCCTCCTGAAAGTCACAATAAAAGTCGATGCTATAAAAATGGTGATGGATCCTACGAAGATATATTAAGAAATATATCACTTTTGGCGGGGTCAAAGACCAGCATTCTCTTAAGGCTGAATGTGGAGAACTCTGATGGTCTGGGCTTGCTCTTAGATAACTTGGATAAGAATGGTCTGAAGAGCTGGCCTAACCTTTCATTTTATACAGCACACATCTCCTATTATGATTTGTGCGAGTTCTTTACCAATGACGAGCTCTGCCTCAAGGACATCAATACTGTGCTCGAGATCAGGCCTTCATTACTCCGAGTGATCTATGAAAAGGGTTGGCAGAGCAAATACCACATGTACAATATGCGCAAGCAGAAACTGGTTTCATGCAATAACGAGAAGCGTGGGCGCTACGTTGTTGACCCCTTGGGGGACATATACAAGTGCGTTTTCACTGCAGGCGACAAAGCTCATCGGGTCGGGGTGATCAAAGATGGTGGAGTTGAATGGAACAGTGCATACTACGATATATTAACCCGCAATCCTCTCGATATGGAGGGATGTGCAGATTGCGTCTATCTGCCAAATTGCGGAGGCGGGTGTGCATCAAGAGCCTTTCTCAATAAAGAGTCGTTTAACGCATCCTACTGCGGCCCTATAAAGAGAATCATGAGCAAAAGGATCCTTCTTTATCTCAAGGAGATTTATCCTGAGAAGTTCAGCAGGTTAGTGATATGAAATCCTCGATTTACAATATCTGTATACAAACAGATGGCTGCAATTCCATCATATTCAATGCTCTTAAGGGCACTTCGATCCTGGTGGATAGCGAGATGAAGACTGCCATAGAGAGCAATTCACTGGAGATGATTTGTCCAGAGGATCTTTTCACCCTCGTAGATTCGGGATTCCTGGTGGAAGACGACCTAGATGAAAGAAATGTTTATGCGTTCGAGCATAACCAGAATAAGTATTCTACAGACATCTCAAGCTTCTTGGTACTTCCCACATTATCCTGCAACCTTTCATGCCCTTATTGTTATGAGGATAGCTTAAATATATCTCGAAGCAGATCGATGGATAGGAACATTGCGGAGAACGTAACTAACTTCATTAAAAATCAGGTTATGGAAAATCATAGTAGATCGGTAGTTTTAGGTCTTTATGGGGGGGAGCCTCTTCTAGAAAGTGATCTGTGCATACAAATCGCCGAGAGCATCTCTAAGTGGACTATGAGTAGAGGACTGAATTACTTCTCAGCTTTGACCACCAATGGGACAATGCTATCTCAAGAGACCTTCGATAAGCTCAGACCATTCATCTCATCTGTTCACTTTACTCTTGACGGCCCTGAAGAAGAACATAATAAAATGAGGTTCTACAAGGGTGGTAGAGGGACTTATTCTGATCTGATGAAAGCAATATCATTGGCTGGAGAAAGTAATATACACCTTACCGTTAGGATTCACATTGGAGACCGTACGGGCCAGGGCGACTTTGCAAAAGTCCTGGGAGATCTTGAGGCTATAGGGCTTAGGGGCAGGCCAAGAACCTACCTTTATTTTATGCCAATCGAACCTAAAGACGAATGTTTCAACACTTCAAGCAAAAAAAGCTTGCGGAGAAAACTAAAGAATATTGAGCTATTGCCTTGTATCTGGAACATGGCCAGAGAACTTGGTTGGGGAGAATCATTGCATGTGGATGCTGGTCAGGAACATAGCCTTCTTCCATTTAGTCGGCTTCCTTGCGGTTTTCTGAAAAATGGCTGCTATGTCATTGATCCGTCCGCTCGCCTTTACAGTTGTCCGTCGGTTGCTGGTATTGAGAGATACTCTGTTGGAAGCATTAGCCAAGATGGCACCGCAATCTGGTTGCCTTCATATTACGATGCCATCACCGCAAGCCCAACGGATGCCACAGCGTGCAAGGATTGCAGCCACCTTCCATTGTGCAACGGTGGATGTCCGGTCAGGCCTTCTTCTGCGCAGGAACCCGACGGTTGTCACCTCAAAGAGTTTTATAATAAGAAGATCTTAACTCACCTGGCACATAAATATCCAACTCTCATCTGGGGGACTTGAATGAAGGGCTCTCTATTCAACGTTTTTATTGCATTATGCGATGGAAAATACGCAATCTTCAACACAATGACCGGAGCCCTTGTTTTTGCAGACGAGGATCTGAAGGGCATACTTGGATCAAAGGACGTGCGGATCGATGAGCTAGATAGCGAGATGGTTAATCGCCTCGAAAAAATGGGGTTGATTGTGGAAAACGGCGTTGATGAACGGAGACTATTCAAGTATAATTATCTTCAGAATAGATACTCCAATCGTGATGCGCATTTCAGCATCCTTCTCACCTATAAGTGCAACCTATCATGTCCCTATTGCTATGAAGGTAGAACAACAAAACCTGAAAAGAGTATGGACGATGAGATGGTTGAGAGAGTTATTAAGGCGATAATTGGCAAGGTCAAAGAAACAGGATCTAGAAATCTATCCCTTGCACTGTATGGGGGAGAACCCCTGCTCTGCCTCAATGGAGGGATGAAAATCCTGAGATCCCTAAGCTCCTGGTGCAATTCTGAGAACGTCAACTTTAAGAGCGCTTTAATCTCTAATGGGACTCTGCTCACCAGGGCGACTGTTAATACGATATCGGGCCATGTCGATGCCGTCCAGTTGACCTTGGACGGACCTAGGTGGTATCATGACCGATTAAGGGTTTTTTGCAATGGACGAGGAACATACGATCGGATTTTAGAGTCGATACCACTCCTTCGGGAGGCGGGGATTTCCGTTATTCTGAGAGTACAGGTTTCTATGGAAAATATCGTGCTTTTGGCGGAGCTATTTGATGATTTGAAAAAAAAGGGCTTCAGCGAGGATAAGGGCATCAGGCTTTATGCATTTCCCCTAATGGAATTAAACCCGGCTTGCTGTTCCTATTCATCTCTTTGCATCGATGAGGACTCATATGAAGATATCCTCCCCACCATCTGGGCGGAGGGGCTCAAGAAGGGTTTTGTCATGGCCTTTAAGCCAACACCATCTTTCATTCAGCCTTATTGCAGCTTTGCCAGCGATAGCTCCTACTTGATAGATGCATTCGGAGATGTCTACAAGTGTGTCTCTCTTGTGGGCCAGCAGGATCATAAAGTAGCTCGCATCGATAGCATGGGGCGCTTTATAGATGTGTCATTTGAGCTATGCGAGTTCATGGCCCGAGATCCTCTCAAGCTGGAGAGTTGTTTCAATTGTGTCTATTTGCCCACATGCAGTGGAGGCTGTGCCTACAGGTCTCTTCTCTCAAATCGGACTTACTTTGGGAAAGACTGCGCTCTCCACCGAACACTGGAATATAAAAAGATCCTGTTTTATATCAGATCCAAGTACTCGGATCGGCTCAAAGTGATAGAATGAAAAACTCCATGTTCAATGTATTTGTTCCTTTCGACTGTGAAAGGCACCTGCTCTTTAATACCTTATTCAGATCTGTTGCCGTCATAGATAATGATCTTAAGGAGATGCTGGAGAGGGGTGAGATAGAGCGTGGGATGGTGGAGGAGAGACTCCTATGCGGTCTGAAAGACTTAGGAGCTGTGAAAGAGGAGGAGATGGATGAACTAAATTTTTACGAGGACATGCACAGAAGATGGAAAGAAAATACTGATATATCTAGCTTCATAATATACCCTACCTTTGCCTGCAACCTTTCATGTCCCTATTGCTATGAGAAGGAACTTGAAAACACTAAGGGGTCAATGAATGAAGAGAAAATCCAGTCCGTCTTGAGTTTTATAAAAAAAGCCACTATTTTAAATAAGAGCAGTCGGATAACGCTTGGTTTCTTCGGCGGGGAGCCGTTGCTGGAGCAAGAGCTGTGCTTCCGGATTGCGAAGGAAATCTATGCGTGGTGTGAAGAGCGCGGAATTAAGTACTATGGAACCCTAACATCGAATGGAACTCTCCTCGCAGAAGATACTTTAGAGAGACTGGGGCGCTATATATCTTCAGTTCAATTCACAATTGACGGATATAACGAATCTCACGATGCAAAGAGGTTTTTCAAGGATGGCAGAGGAACTTACGAGATCGTGATGGCTGCAACCTCTCGGTTTCTGCAGACCGGGAAGCAGGTGGCTCTGAGGATCCATATCACCGAAGACCTTCTAAATCTCAGAGAGCTTTTTGAGGATATCAAGCGCAGGGGATTTGATATGAATTCGAACTTCCACTTTTATTTCTCATTAACCGCTCCCTCCAATGCGTGTATCAACTTTCATCGTGAGGAGCTATTCCTAGAGAGCTTGAAGAATGCGCATAAGCTAATGCCATTGGCTAGAGCCATAGCTACTGATGCTGGACTGAGACATTGCCTGGATGCAGAGAAGTCGTTAGGTGAAACGGTAGGGCTATCATGCGATTATCTAAAAGAGGGGATGCATATGATAGACCCGCGAGGGGACGTTTACCACTGTCCCGTCTTCACAGGGCAAAAGGAATATTCGCTGGGAACCATAGAGGCGGATGGGGAAGTCTGTTGGACAAAGGTATACTACGATCTTATGGACAGGAACCCTGCTGCAATCTCGGGATGCAAAAGCTGCCCTCTGCTGCCATTATGCGCGGGTGGATGTCCAATTTCCGCTAAAATGAGAAATGGAACCTTCAATTCATGTGGCTGTGCCGATGCATGGTCCTCCATCGAGGGCATCAAAGCCTCAATAAAGAACTATTTCATGGAAACGGAAGGATGGTATGGCTCATGAAGAAATCCAAATTCAATATATGTGTTCCCATGGAAGGCAATGATCGGATAGCGGTCTTCAACGCCTACACCGGTGCTATTTCTTTGCTCGATGAGGAAGCAATAGCCGCGCTAAATATGGGAAACTTGGACCTATTGGGCGAGAGCCTTCTAATGCCTATGAAGGATCGAGGCTTCCTGGTAGAGAACGAAGTAGATGAAACGAGACTTTATGAATATGAGGTGAAAAACAAGATTTTCAATCCAGTCGAGTATGAGTTCAGCATCTTCACGAACAGTGACTGCAACCTCAATTGCAGTTACTGTGGCTGTCAGAATCGCTCCCTTATTTGCATGGACAATCAGGCACTTGAAAGGACCATTGGCTTTGTAAAAAAACAGTCATTGGAGGGCAAGAGAGAATATATCAACCTCAGGCTGTTTGGCGGAGAGCCCCTGCGGTATCCTAATATCGTCCTGCGGCTATTAGAAGAGATTAGCTCATGGTCGCGTTCTCATGGTATGATCTTTAACAGTGCACTCATAACCAATGGTACTCTCCTCTCGCAACATATCGTAGAAAGGCTCTGCAAAACATTGAGTGTGGTACAACTAACCCTGGAGGGCTCTAAAGAGCATCACGATAAGGTAAGAAGACATAAAAACGGAAACGGTACGTACGAGGAGGTAGTTGGGTCTTCTTTGCTGCTTCAGCGCAAAGAAATTCCGATCTGCTTGAGATTGCACATATCTCCTGAGAGCTACAGGGATATTGAGCTATTATTCGATGATTTAATACGGAGAGGATTGAACGGTGATAACATCGGACTTTCGATCTGTCCTGCTGTCCCTGGGAGCAATATATGCAGTTTCTACCCGCTCTCATGTACCCCCTGGGAAGAATACCTTGACCTTCTCTCGGAGGTTTGGAGAATGGCCGTAGATTATGGATTCAATGTTCTGGCCAAGCCGACCGGCAATCATATCATCCTATCATGTCCATTTGTCAGCGACTGCTCTGCAATCATTGATCCCGTAGGGAATGTATATAATTGCTTAATGACGGTGCCCATGGTCGATAAAAGAGCTGCCCTTGCTGGAGATGATGGAGAACTTGCTGCTATTGCTTATCGGATGATAGATTTCAGGACTCGTGATGCGCTTCACTTTCCGCAATGTTGCGACTGTTCTTACCTGCCTCTCTGCAATGGGGGATGTGCTCATAAAGCCCTCACCTGTAGCGGAACTTATCACAGCCCCCATTGCGTCTCATCCAAAGATCTTGTGCATGAAAAGATAAAAGTATACTTGGAACAGAGAATGGACAGGGTCATTTAGATTTGCTTATGCAATTTTAGCTCTATCTGGATGGGTTCTAATCCAATCTCTTCAAAAATATCAATAATTCCTCTGGATGAGATACCAGAGATTTGCAGTGACGAAACACCTCTTGTAAGGATTTTTTCGCTTGATTTTAATATACCTGCAAGCAATATGCTATCGTCGACTCTTTGGTTGAATAGGATTCTGAATATCTTGGCTTTATTGTCTGCCGTAGGGGCCCATCTAACACAGCCTTCAAGATCATTCTTCTTTAAAAAAAAGACGTGGTCTTCCTGGAAATATGCCCTCTCAACTATATCCGGCGGTTGCTTTAGAGCTTTTTCAGAAATATCCATCAGCTCCGGATAATCCGGTGATTTAAGACATATTTGCAGGTATTTTATCCTGCGGGCGAAAAGGTCCGGTTCTGTGTGGATATCAATGCATTTTGTGCTCGAACGCAGCGACATTTGGTCAATTTGCGTGTTTCCGTCCAACTGATAGGAAGCCTTTTTCCCAATGGTTTCGAATCCCTGAGACTTTAATTCAGCTAGAAAGTCTGGATTGTATTCATTGCCGAAGAAGTCCTCTGAGTAAGGAAAGAGCAATTCGCCCTTTACCATAGAATAACCTTCATACTCTAAAATATCCACATTTGATGCGGAAGCAATCCTCTCTACTTCGTTGATCAAGCGTTGATAAATTGCGAATCTACCTTTATCGGAAAAGGAGATCGGATATGTGATTCGTAAGGTTCTTCTATCCTCTTTAGATGTATATAATATACAAAATACAAATCCCAGCCACTCAATAGTTCCTTCTTGAGAACGTTTGAAAATGGTTATGGGAAATCTCTGAGGAGAATTCTGGGAATTAGACACCAAAAATGGAGCTATATTAGGGGCATGAGTCAAACGTCTTAGGGGTGGCAGGAGAAATTCCACCTTGGCATCTTCGAGTGTATCCATCTTGCGTCCTTCTATAGAAAATTCAATCTGCTACTGGTCGAGTTTGCCAGAATCTGTGGTATCTTTTCCTCAAAGAACGCGTTCCACTTATCCATTAGGTGCAACATACTTTCATTTGAGAGACGATCTGTATGATACCCGAATGAATCATAAGCCTTTCCTTCAGCTCTATTTTTGCACCTTTTGTAATAGTCGCAAAAGGTTTTCAAATGGGGAAAGATACCGTAATTCTCAGGCTCGCAAAACATTGGTGAACCCGGGTCAAGGGTCAATGGTGTATTGAATATCATCTTGAGATGGGGATTGAATAGGGCCTTCTCTGCCAGTGAGATAGTCTCGTTGAAGCTTTCTTCGCTATCAAAAGGAAGGCCAACAGCAAAATATAATACATAGGGAATGCTGTAATCTTCCAACCGATTGATCTTCCTCATAAGATCGACATTCTTAAATTTCTTTCCATTTTTTGCCCGCACCTCGTCATTTCCGCAAAGAGGAGTTATCACCAGTGTCGACAGTTCAGGTGTAAATGAGTTTGCAAACTCTTTAATGAAGTCCTCCTCAGGAAGGCCGTCTAGCTCAATGTACCCCCCTATGTCCAAGTTTCCTTGTTTGACTTTGTGGAATAGGCTACGCCAATATTCTTCTCCTTCCATCTGAGGGTCATGAGAGAAGTTTGCAACATGAACTCCAATCTCAGAGAGTCTCCTGAGATCTCTGAAGACCTTTTCGGTCGATCTAAAGAATGTGGTGGGTCTGGCAAATGACCTCTTATGAACAGCGCCTCCTCCGCCACAGAAGCTGCAGTTATGTATGCATCCCTTGCCGATGCAAAGCCAGTAGCTGCGCCAGCATTGGTGTGCCGAGTAGAAATTGATATTGGACTTAAGATACTCCTCCCAATGTTTTAATTTGGTTATATCCACGTAATCTTCGTCGTCTTCATTGGAGGTAGTCCAGGATACAGGGTTATCGGTAATATCGCACTGATCAAAATATGTGATACCAGATACTTTAGTGATTTTTTCTTCAGAGTGTTCGCGCCCTATGGCTTCTAACAAGGTGAAAAATGGTTTCTCTCCGTCTCCCTTGATTATGAAATCTACGCAGTTGTGATTTGACACAATCTCTTCTGAGAACAGGGACGCAGTAATTCCACCCAGCACCACCTTGCACTCCGGATTTATCTGCTTGCACAACCTTGCCAGCTCTAAAGAACCAAAAGAGTGCTCATGCCAGTGGAGATCTATGGCAGCTATATTGAAGTCGATCCTTTTCAATTCGTCCTGGATTTGGTAATCGGATTGCAGGGACATCTCGAGACCTACATTAATAGCTCTGACCGAGTAGAGGTCTTTAATGCGGTTCATCACGCTTATCATGCCCATGGGCATGGCAAGGTACATGGGTCTGCTTGGATGGGCTGATGGATGCAAGAAAAGAACGTCCGTATAATCCATTAGTTATAATATTGCTCTTTGGTATATGAACATTTTTATGCCTTATAGGATGTGGCTTACTGATCAGGAAAAGGTTGATATACGTGTTTGTTATAGGTGATTGCCGGAAAAGGGCGCGTGGCCTAGTCTGGATAAGGCGGCAGCCTCCTAAGCTGTAGATCGGGGGTTCGAATCCCTCCGCGCCCGCTTACCTCTTTTTCGGCTTCTTGCCGCCTGTGGCATCCGGCATTGAATAAATTAGTGGTCGCTGGTTTCAGGGCACAATCTTGGAGATGGCCAGCTCCAGTATGTCCTCAGCTCCCGCCTTTTTAAGCTGGGGTATGAGCAGGTTTACTGATGACCTGTCCACTACGGTCTCCACTGCATAGTATCCGGAGTTGTAGAGCTTGGAGATGGTGGGATTCTTCATGCTGGGCAGCATAGTTATCAGATTTGACATCGAGTCTTCGGGCACATTCATCTTGAGCAGGACCTTTCCCCTTGCCATTATGACCGCAGAGAGGAGGGTCTGCACGGCAATTATCTCCTCGTGCTTCTCTGGATCAGCCCAGCTCTTCTTGTTGGCGATCAGCTCCGAGGTGGACTTCAGCATGACATCGATTATCTTCAGGCCGTTCTTCTTCAGGGTGGAACCGGTCTCTGTGAGGTCAACTACCACGTCGGTCAACTCCGGAACCTTGGCTTCGGTGGCTCCGAAGGAGAACTGGATGTCTACCGGTATCCCCAGATTCAGGAAAAAGGATTGCGTCAGATTCGGGTACTCGGTCGATACCCGGCTGCCCGGTCTTATATCGCGAGCGCAGTGTATATTCTGGCTTTCGGGCACAGCAACCACAAGCTTTACTATGCCCGGACCCTGTTTTCCGTAGTTGAGTTCCGCGACCCGGGCCACGACGGATCCTGACTCCATTATCCAGTCCGTTCCGGAGATGCCCAGGTCGAAGTAGCCTTTGGCCACATATCCCGGTATCTCCTGGGGGCGGAGGATCTTCACCTTGCCGATGCGAGGGTCCTGGATGCGGGCGTTGTACTCCCGTTCTGTTCTTTTAACCTCCAGCCCGGCTTGCTCGAAGAGCTGCAGTGTCTGATTTTGCAGGCTGCCTTTGGGAATGGCGATATCTATCATTCTAACGTTCTGCTTTTTGGAGAACATATTTTTGTCTTTTGCTCGGGTCTGCTCAGGCCTTTGCCTTCTTTGGTCTTCCGGCTCACAATATTTATAAATAACTACAGTAATAAACTTTCACGGAAAGGGTGAAGGCGATTGGCATCTCTGATTATCTCTGATACTCATTTCGGCCAGGATTGTTCGACTCTTAAAAGCCAGGCCAAAGTCGACCAGCTGTTGCGAGAGGTCTGGGAATTTGAGGGCGGCTGCGAGGATGTCGTGCTCCTGGGCGATATCCTCGACCTCTGGAGAGTGCGGCCGGAGAATGCGGTGAAGGATGCCATCCCTCTTTTAAAACGGCTGTCTCGGGAAGATCTGAAGATGCGATATGTGGTGGGAAACCACGACCATCACCTGGTGGTACAAAAACAGGAGGCGGAATTCATGGAGCGGGCCGCTCGTGGAGATCTGTTTCCGGTTTATCTTCCTTGCATGCGCTGGCATCGGACCCTTTGCGGCATCGATCTTGAGATGCTCTATCCCACCTACAGGATGCGCTGTTGCCGTCGTTCCATCCTCTTTACGCACGGCCATCATCTGGATGGCATTCAAAATTATACTCTGCAACTGGTGGAAAGGCTGCGCCGCCTCTCTGGAGAGGAGCTGGCTCCCTCAGACCTGGAGATAATGATGACCTACGCCTATGAAGGGCTATACCGTTCCGCTTCCATTGGAGAGATGGTCTCTTTCGAGACCTCCATCTGGAAGGCTTCCGGACTGCTTCAGAGGCTCAATTCCGGAGTCTTCTCCAACCAGCGCAAAGCCAGCGTAGAGGGCCAATATGAGGCTATATTGGATTTCATTCGCGAGAGGGGCCTGGGCAGGATCGATTGTTTCATTTATGGCGATACGCACCGCCCAGGTGTCTTCCAAAAAAGGGGCGGGCCGCTGGCCCTGAACGCAGGAAGCTTTACTCGCGATCAGGAGAACGGCTCACGTCTTGAGACGCCGGATACCTATATGTTCATGGATGAGAAGGGACTGGCCATAAGGCAGCTGGGCAGAAAGAGGCCTCTGTTCTTATGCGAGCTTCTCTAGAAATCATGCCAAAGCTATTTCATCAGGTATAATCAAGGCCCTTAACATGTTCGATCCAAGAGAGGAATCCCTGGCCCTGGAGATTGTCCGCGGCTTCTTTGATATGCCGTCGGAAGAGATGATGAAGATCGGCGACAAGATTAAGATGCTTCTCTTCGACCCCCAGACAGGCGGCGAGCAGGAAGCAGTTGCCAAGCTCAAGGAGGCGCTGGCGGAGATGTCCAGGGAGCAGTCCTTGATCGCAGGCATGTTCCTCTCCGGGCTGTTGCGCTGCAACCTTGCCCAGCAGATCGAGCAGGAGTTTCAAAAGGCTAAGGCGGAAGGAAATATCGACTCCAATTGTGATTGTGCGTGACGAAAGAAGCGCTTATCGCATCCCGGGATGAGCAGGCCCTGGCAATACAGCTGAGGGGCATAGTCGATGCCATACTGCGGGGCGCTATCAAGACACAGGCAGATCTTGAGTCCTATAAAAAGGAGGCATCTTCCAGGCTGGCTCTCTCCTCTCTGCCGAGCAATGCCGATATACTCGGCCAGGCCACAGCCGCAGAGCGCGGTCGTCTCAAGATGCTGGTGAGAAAGCCCACTCGAACCCTCTCCGGCGTAGCGGTCATCGCTGCTATGACCTCTCCCGCCCGCTGCCCGCACGGAACCTGTATCCCCTGTCCGGGTGGCGTACCTTGTTCATCTGCGCAAAGTTACACCGGTCGCGAACCGGCGGCTCTTAGGGCAGCACAGCATGAATTCGATCCCTACCGCCAGGTCGCCGCCCGGTTGGCTCAGCTGGATGAGATCGGCCACCCTCTGGACAAGTCTGAGCTGATCATCATGGGGGGAACGATCACGGCGCGTCCCCTTGCTTACCAGCGCTGGTTTGTCAAGCGCTGTCTCCAAGCAATGAATGACTATCCCGCATCGAGCTCTCCAGACGGGCGACGGCCGTATCGCTACCAGTCTTTTGCCGATGTGGCGGCTGCCAATGAGAGGGCAGCGGTCAGAAACATCGGCACCACCTTCGAGACCAGGCCGGACTATTGCGGCCCCGAAGAGACAGAGGACATGCTCCTTCTGGGAGCGACCAAGGTGGAGCTGGGAGTGCAGAGCACTCGTGACGATCTCCTGGTAAGGATGAACCGCGGCCATACCGTTGAGGACACGGTCACCGCCAATCGCGCTCTGCGAGAGGCCGGCCTGAAGGTTGGCTTTCACATGATGCCGGGACTTCCCGGGTCATCTCCGGAGATAGATCTGCAGGTTTTTCAGGAGCTGTTCTCAGACGAACGCTTTCGGCCGGACTATCTCAAGATCTATCCCACCCTGGTGGTGGAGGGAACTGAGCTATACCGGCAGTATCAGCGAAAGGAATACTCTCCTCTGGATGATGAAACGGCAGCAGAGCTGGTCAGCCGCATCAAGGAGATCCTGCCTGGCTACGTGCGGCTGCAGAGGGTGCAGAGGGATATTCCAGCTTCGCTCATCGTGGCCGGGGTCAAGAAATCCAATCTGAGGCAGCTTGCCAGTCAGCGCCTGGCGGCGAGAGGGGGACGCTGCCGATGCATTCGCTGCCGGGAGGCAGGGCTGCTTCATGTTGCCGACCTGGATGTATCACTGAAGCATGAGATCTACCAGGCAGCCGGTGCAGCTGAGCATTTTCTCTCCTTCGAGGGTCAGGACGGCACCCTGGTGGGCTTTTTGAGGCTGCGGCTGTCCGCTCAGGCGAGGGTGCGGGAGCTGCATGTCTACGGGCCGATGATTCCCATCGGCAGCCGTGATGTGGGCTGGCAGCATCGGGGCTACGGGGAGAGGCTGATTGCCGCTGCCGAGGAGCTGGCGGCGGGTGCAGGTTACGGCCTTCTGCAAATCACCAGCGGGATCGGCGCCAGGGGCTACTATCGAAGGTTCGGCTATGAGCGGAAGGGGCCGTATATGGTGAAAAGAGTCAACATCGAAAAAATATCATAGATCCAATTGGTCGGATGCGTTTGTACTCAACTTATTTCCCAGCAGTGACCTGAGCTTCTCTAAAGACTGGCCGCTGGCCTCTGCTACTAAGGTGTCTCCTGCCCGCAGTATGGTGCTCCCGCTGGGGCGCAAAGGCCTGCCGTTTCTTGTGAGAACTGCAATCCAGGTATCGTCAGGAAGGTTGAGATCGGCGATCTGGCTGCCCACGGCGCTGCACTCCGGGAGCACCTCCAGCCTCACAAGGGATGACAATATCTCTTTTTCCGGCATCTTCTCTGAGAGTGTTTGTTGGAGCGGTTCATCCGGAACCTCCATGCCGAGGCGTCGAGCCACAATGGGTATGGTGGACCCTTGCACCAGAACGGATGTCAGTACGACGAAAAATACCACATTGAAGATCATATTGGCTTCATCGATACCGTAAATGAGGGGAAATGTCGCCAGGATGATCGGAACTGAGCCTCGCAGACCCACCCAGGAGACCATGATCCTCTCCTCGATGGACATGTCTCTGAAGGGCAGGAGGCAGATGAGAACGCTGATCGGCCTGGCCATGAACATAAGAACAAAGCATATGAATAGGCCGATGCTAGCTACTGGGATCAACTGCTTGGGAAATACCAGCAGCCCCAAGGTCAGGAACATGGCGATCTGCATCAGCCAGGCCAGGCTGTCGTGGTAATGCATCAGGCTGCGCTTGTGGATGAACGAGTGATTTGACAGGCTCAGACCGGCGAGATAGACTGCCAGAAAGCCGTTGCCTCCGAGAATCGATGTGGCGGTATAGGTTATAATTACCAGAGAGATGGTCAGAATGGGATAAAGACCCTGGTAGTCCAGACGGATTCGGTTGATTAAATGCGCCATGCCCCTGCCGGACAAAAATCCAAATACCGCACCCAAGGCCATCTGCTGGGCAAACATGGGCACCAATGCCGCAGGGGAGGTCTCTGGATTGAGGATGAGGCTGATCAGGCCGGTTGTAAGGAAGATGGCCATGGGATCGTTGCTGCCTGACTCCAGCTCCAGCAAAGGCCTGAGATTGCCCTTTAAGCTGATCTGTCTCGATCTGAGAATAGAGAAGACTGCTGCGGCATCTGTGGAGGAGATGATGGCAGCGAGGAGCAGCGCCTCGTGAATGGAAAAGTCGAGGGCATAGTAGGCTGCACATCCCACTATGAGGGCTGTAAGGATGACGCCCAATGTGGAGAGGACTGCGCCTTTCCACAGGATTGGCTTAATCTCCTTCCACTTAGTGTCAAGGCCGCCGGAGAAAAGGATGAATATCAGGGCCACGCTTCCCAGCGACTGTGCCAGCCAAGGGTTGTCGAAATATATCCCGCCCGGCCCGTCTGATCCTGCCAGCATGCCTATTACCAGGAACAGAACCAGGGTGGGCACACCCAGCTGGGTTGACGCTTTGCTGGATATTACGCTGAGGAACAGAAGCAGCGCCACACCGAGAAGAAGATAGTCAAATAGGGCCATAGCCGCAAATCAGTTTCCTCTGATGGCATATCTCTCTTTCGTAGATTGGCAGTCTTACAGCTTCTGCTTGCTGCTCTTGGTCATCAGTCGGGCAGAACGTTTCTCTTCTAATCCACCACAACCTTTAATACCGTGCATCAAAGAGGGTTTGCGATCTGAGGAATAGTAATATGCGTTGGCAAGGCAAATACGGAAGGAAGTCCACCGGCGGGAAGCTGAATCCCGCCAGGGGTAAGAGAAAGTGCGAGATAGGCAGAGAGCAGAGCGATACCACCATTGCTCCAGTCCGGGTTAAGAAGATCGAGACCAAGGGCGGAGACATAAAGATGCGCATGCTGCGTGGAGATGTGGCTACAATTGCCGATCCCGTGACAGGCAAGTCGAAGATGGTAAAGATTGAGACCGTGAAGGAGAACAGGGCCAATCTGCACTACATGAGAAGGAACATCCTCACCAAGGGTGCCGTCATCAAGACGGAAATGGGAGAAGCCAGGATAACCAACCGGCCCGGCCAGGATGGCGTTATTAATGCCATACTGCTGCCTGCCGCTTAGACTCCACCTCTTTTAGATGTTCATCGTCTTCCGGTGCAGTTGTGGTCGTCACCTTTATGCCCCGAAGGACGCCAAGACCAGGACCTGCCCCTGTGGAAAGAGATCTCTTCTCAGCAGGGTAAAGGTTTTGGCCCAGGCGGAAGACGCCGATGCTGCTGGCGAGATGGTGAGGACGCTACAGCTTGAGGGGCATGGCATGACCGGGTTTCGGCCTGCCGGGCTCCAGCGTTAGCCGGGCTTAATTACATTCGTCTTTGCTTGATGATTTAGCCAGGCCTATGGCCTACAGCAGCTTTTGTTATGATGGCAAATGAGGCCCGGGTCTCGGTGAGGAGCGTGCTGTCTTCCGAACTGACGGATCCTTGCACGAAGGAGACACGTCTGCCTTTCTTCACTACTCTGGCCCTTGCGGTGATTTTGCCGCTTCTCACTCCCTGAAAAAAGAAGGTGCTCTCTGATATGGTGGCGATGGCCGCCTCATCTTCCAGTACGGTAAACAGGGCCAGAGCCATAGCCTCATCGCAGAGAGCGATGTAAAGGCCGCCCTGAAGCCATCCCACGCCATTATGCATGTCTGGGCGCACCAGCATATTGAGCTCTGCCTCGCCGTTGCCGTATGAGCCGATTTCTATGCCCATCAAGCGGAAGAATGGATTGGCATCGCTGCCTCGCTTGCGAATTTCTCCGAGATAACTCATTTCTAACGGTTGCATGTTCACGAAAACGGGTTTATATAGGTGATGGGATTTCCGAGAGATACGAGATACGAGCGATAAGATCTAATATTACGAGGAGATAGTGGAAGGGGCAGGGCCCGTGGTCTAGCTGGTTATGACATCGCCCTTACACGGCGGGGATCACGCGTTCGAATCGCGTCGGGCCCATTAATTGGAAATGATTTTAGATAGCTGTATTCTGGCAGCGAACTGGATTGCTCTGCTCTTTTATATCCGCGCTTTCGCATGAAATCCTGTTTTACTAGATCGCAGCCCAGAGCAATAGCAGTAAGACAAGCCCAGCCGCTGTCGTTGGAAGGAATATCAATGCCATCTTGTTGCCGAACTCTCTTGTCCCCAGCACATAAGCTATGCAGAGCTTGACGAGGGTATTGGTTATGGCGGCCAGGCAGATGGTAGCAGCTGCAACAGCGGTATCGACCGTCAGCCCGGCCAGGGAGGCCATGGTGAGAGCAATGGCGTCGACATCAGCGAGGCCTGAGACTATGCCTGTCGCATAAATCCCTGCATCGCCGAAGTAGACATTGGCCAGCTTGGAGATGATGAGCACAAATGCGAAGAACGCGCCAAACTTCAAGGCCGGTATGATGCGGAATGGATCTTTGACCTTCACATCTTTTCCAAGAGGCTCGTTCTTTCTTACCAGCATATAGGCCAGTGCAGCGCCGACTATTGTCATAATCAGCAGATTGGGCAGAAGGGCGAAGAATAGGTCTCTGTTTACCACCAGCACTATTAAGAGAATTCTTGGGAACATGGTACAGCTCGCGATGGCAGTAGCGAAGACGGCGGAGGGCAGTATTTGGCGGTTCTCTTTCACCTCCGCGGCCATAGATGAGGTTACGGCAGTGCTGGAGACCAGTCCACCGAGGATGCCCGTAAGGCCGAGGCCTCTCTCTGCGCCAAGGATGCGAATCGCGATGTAGCCCGCATATCCTATGAGGCTGACCATCACCACGAAGAGCCAGATCTGGCGGGGGTTTAGCACACCCCAGGGGCCCAGGGGTGCCTCTGGCAGGAGCGGATAGATGACCAGGGCGATTATGCCCATCTTGAGAGTATCGAGAAGATCGGTCTCGCTCAGAGCTTCCACATAGCGGTGGGTGATAGTTCGCGTGGCCAAGACCCAGGTGGTGATGATTGCCAGGGCAACCGCCAGGAGGATGCTATCAGGAAAGCCGGAGAGCATTCCCAGGGCAAAGGTGACAACAGCAGCCACTGCGGCTGTGAAATCGACTCTGCCCAGAGTGTTGGTGGATGAGGCATATCCTACCGCCACCAGGATTGTAAATGTAGCCATGGATGCAATGGCAAAGCCTGAGCCGAAATGGACGGCGAGAGCTGAGCACAATGATCCCAGCAGGGCGATCAGGACGAAGGTGCGCAGTCCTGCCACGCCTCTGACCTTGTCCTCGACCAGTCGGCGCTGGCGTTCAGTGCCGATGAGGGCGCCGATGAGCAGAGCGATGAGAAATGGGTAGATATCGGCAAAGTCCATTGTGCATTTTTTGTTATTCTCTGGTTATTAGCCTTTTCCAGATCGACGCCCTGGCTCTGGCTCGGGACATCGGCCAGGCTTTTAACTGATGCCAATAATTCTCGCTCGATATGAACCGCAATATGGTCCGGCAAAGAGCAGCGAGATGCATCCGTCTTCTGGAGGAGCAGTACGGGATACCGCAGGTGGAGGAACGTGACCCTGTAGACCTTCTAATGATGACCATCCTCTCCCAGAACACCAGCGATACCAACAGCTTGCGGGCCTTTGCCCGGCTGAAGAGCGCTTTTTGCGATTATGAGCAGGTGCTGGCGGCAGCAGATGAGGCCGTGGCAGAGAGCATTCGTGCCGGAGGCCTGGCGGAGATCAAGGCCCGGCGGATCAAGGAAGCTCTCTTCAGGATCAAGAAGGACGCAGGAGCAATCTCCCTCTCATTCTTGGCGGATATGAATAAGGAGCAGGCCATGGCATATCTTCTCTCCCTTCCCGGAGTGGGGCCCAAGACGGCATCCGTGGTTCTCCTCTTTGCCTTTTCCATGCCTTTTCTGCCGGTGGACACGCACGTCTATCGCGTCTGCCATCGGCTGGGGCTCGTGAGCGAGGCTGTCGCTCCAGAGAAGGCGCAGAGCATCCTGGAGCGAGCGGTTCCTGTGGAGAAGTATCTCTCTTTTCATCTGAATCTGATAACGCATGGCAGGAGGATTTGCCGGGCGCGAAATCCCAAGCATGATGGGTGCGCTCTGCGAGATTGTTGCGACTATTACCTGCATGGCCAAAAGCCTTAAATGATAGTAAAACCACCCCCATTCCGCGCTCCTGTAGTGTAGCTCGGCCAATCATGAAGGACTCTCACTCCTTCGACTCGGGTTCAAATCCCGACGGGAGCATCTTTTTGCCAAGCAAATATAATAATTTTTATTATAGCGAGAAAATTATTTTCCGGTCATTTGCTTATAAGCAGGATGACTCAGAGCGAATATGATTTTGGCATATCAGAATCGCCTTTTTCATGAGAAGCATGAATGAATTCATTATTCGAGTCGCATCCCATCCCTAACGATTCCACCTTCATCAGCCGGTCCTTTTTCATGGCCTCGGCCCGGCTCAGCTTTCTGCTGCTTCTCAGGTAGACCTTGCGGGCTTTGCCCATTTTTCGCCAGCCAGCGCCCGTATTTCTTCTCGCCCTTTTTGGTCTGCTTGACTATGCAGTCCTCCCACACGGTGATGTCTTCCCGCCTGGCCAGCTTCTCCAGCTCGCAGGCCTGCTCCTGTAGCCTGGCCACTTAGGACTGCTTCTCTTCTCTCGGGGTAGGCCGCGCCCTCTATGCCTTCCTGGGCCTTGATCTTCCTGGTGAGTTCGCTAGATTTCTGTTTCAGTTAATTTGCTTCCTTTAGGGCCGGGGTGCTGTTAGTCATCGCATTTTACCGCAGAATAGTAGTGTCACGTAGTCAAAAAATTTTGCTATTAATGTGACATTACTACATAATAGGTGTCTGTAGGCAGGTTATGGTACTTGGCAGGATAAGAGATCGACGCATCTCTGATCGATATCAACGAAGAATGGATGACAACTAAAAAGTATTTAATCCGGGATGAGGATTAACTTATGGGAATACAAGGCCTGCATACAAGGCCTGCAAAATTACAGAAGATTCGGCACACTACCCCAACGGAGGTATCGTCTCTGCAATACACGGTCCTTTATCCGGCTCTCTATCTTGTCGGGTTTGCCGCTCTGCACAGCTTTCTGGCCAGCCTGACTGCCAAAAAGGCGGCAAGAAAGCGTTTCGGAGACCGGGTGGACCCCTGGTATCCGGTCTTCTTCAGCGCGGTCGCTGTCATCACTGTGCTGCCTCTGGTTGCACTGCTGGCAATCTTTCCCGGAAAGGTGATCTACGTGATTCCTGCACCCTGGTTTTGGCTCCTTGTCTTCGCACAGATCTTGGTGGGCATCGGCTCTCTGCGGGCCTTTCTTGATGCGCCGCACAGGTTCCTGATCCGCGCTCAGCTGGCCGGACAGCAGAGCCCGGATTCATTCGCACTGGCCATTCGGGGGATTTACTGCCGCATTCGTGATCCTTTTCTTCTCTCCGGATTTCTGCTCATATGGCTCACACCCTTCATGACTGAAAATCTTCTGGCAGTCTATCTCTTGACCACCGTTTACCTCTTCCTGGGGTCTATTCACTGGGAGAGCAGGCTGGTCTTCCAGTTCGGGCAGGCATATTTGGATTATAAGGGCGAGGTTGCTCGCATGATCCCGCGTGGAAATAAGCGGTGGAAGGAATGCGAGCATAGATAAATCGTTTGGACTTGACCGACAGGTTTATACTCTGTTCTGCCTCTCAGAAGGAAGCTTCATTTGCATTGATTCAATGTTTTTGCGAGCGCATGTCGATTATTTTAAATCGATGGAAGGATAGACGGAATAAATGAGATTTGGAAATGGCAGAGACGGCTTCATTGTTGATCCAGGAGAGACTATATGCATGACACGTTCATGCTCAGGATGTTGGATAGGATCTTCTTTCCGCATAATTGGATCTAAGCCTGCATATTCCCAGGAATGCTTGCCAAGAGCACAGGCAAAACGCCTGCTAAGCTATCAAGGCAATATTGAAAGGACTTGATTATAATAGCATTCTTCCCTCAGTGCCTCTGCAACCGGTTGAAGTACATCTTTGCATCAGGTACCATTCAACCAGTTTCTTTTCGGATCTGCATCAAAGGACTTCGACCAAATCGAAGATCAGCACTCATTAAAATCTAGAGGCAAGAATGTCATTTGGAAATTTAAACATCATAGATCCGCTTTGCCGGGCACTGGCCAAGGAAGGATACACTGCACCGACACCAATCCAAACCCTGGCAATACCTCATCTTCTAAAGGGAAAGGATCTGATGGGCATCGCTCAGACGGGCACCGGCAAGACGGCTGCATTTGTGCTACCCATACTGCAAAGGATATCTGAACAGCGGAGGACCTCAGCACCAGGAGTACCGCGTGCTCTCATAATTGCACCCACAAGGGAGCTTGCGGCACAGATCGACGAAAGCTTTGCCACATACGGCCAGTTTCTGCGCTTCCGCCATACCGCCATATTTGGTGGGGTGCGGCAAGGGCCTCAGGTCAAAATGCTCTCTCGTGGAGTCGATATCCTGGTTGCCACACCGGGCCGGCTTCTCGACCTGATGAATCAGGGCTACGTTAAGCTGATGGGCGTGGAGTTCTTCGTCTTAGACGAGATAGATCGAATGCTCGACATGGGTTTTATTAAAGACATGCGCCGAATAGTCGCCGCTCTTCCCCAAAAACATCAGTCGCTTTTCTTCTCAGCCACAGTCACTCGCGAGACCGGCGAATTTGCAGAGAAGCTCCTCACAAACCCCGTTCATATCGAGGCCACGCCCCAGGCAAGCACTCTCGATTGCATCAAACAGTGTGTCTTTTTCGTGGATCAGGACGATAAGCAGCCGCTATTGAAGAAGCTCATCCGAGATGAAGACATGTTGCGCGTCTTGATCTTCTCCAGAACCAAGCGCCGGGCGGACCAGATTGCGCAGAAGCTGAGACAGAGCGGGATCAATGCAGATTCCATTCATGGAAACAAGTCGCAAAGCCAGCGCACTAAAGCCATGCATGATTTCAAGTCGGGCCGCTTGCGGGTGCTCGTGGCAACGGATATCGCCGCCAGGGGAATTGATGTTGATGACATTTCTCATGTGATCAACTATGATCTGCCGAGCGAGCCGGAGTGCTATGTCCATCGCATCGGTCGAACCGGGCGCGCCGGAGCGGAAGGCAAGGCCTATTCGTTCTGCACGGCAGATGAACGCAATCTCCTGCGCCGAATTGAGCGGCTGACACGCAAGAGCGTGGTGGTCATGGATCACCAGTATCATTCCGAAAAAGCGAAGATGGCAACGGGCGCAGCCGCCGAGCCTGCCAAATCCCATCGATCCAGGGCGGCGACAAGAGGCTCAGGACGGGACAGCTATCCCAAATCGGCTCCCAGAAAGTCGTATCCTGCTAAACGACGCTAGCCTATCCAAAGATTTGGCTATTCTGTGCAAATGGTATATTCTCGGAAACGTCTGCCTATTTGTATCCCTGCGTCTATCATGGTAAGAATATCCCCATAGTCTAATGGAGTTTGATTGAGATGAAAACCGTCCAGTTAAGAGATGTCTCTAGCAAGCCCAATCCCCACGGAGTGGATGCCCGGAACCTCAGCGACACAGAGAATGCCCAGGTGGTGCACATCACCCTGCAGCCGGGCGAATCCCTGAAAAAGCACATCACTCCGGTGGATGTGGTCTTCTACGTTCTGCAAGGCCGGGGCGTGGTGGAGATAGGTGAGGAGCGCGCGGAAGTGGGTGCAGACACGCTGATTGAGAGCCCTGCCAGGATCGCCCACCGCTGGCTCAATGAAGGCGAGGAGACACTGCGGATACTGGTGGTAAAGACGCCCCGGCCCAAAGAGGCAACAAGGATGCTCTGAGTGTGAGGCAGATTCTTTAAAACGAAATCTATCTCACTCTATCGGCCATCTGGGTATGGCTTTGTCGATCTCCTCCATCAGCCGCCCCGTCTCTGCCAGAGCAACGATCACCTTCTGGTAGTGCATGAGATCGTCAAAGGATAGCTGCCTACCCCGCCGGTCCTTCAGCCACTTCTCGCAGACCTGGTAGCCGCCCACGTGAAACTCCCAGACCTCTTTGGGTACGCCCTCGAAGTACTGCGTCTTATTGATGTAGACGTAGCCCGGCTGGCCTTCCTCGTAGACCACGAATTTGGGAAAGCCCTTCTCCACGATGTTGTC